>JBIINB010000034.1:0-37292 GCA_044337705.1 Pirellulaceae bacterium
CCCGGGCAACCACAGCCACCGAAGAATCGTGACGCTAGCTGGGCTAGGACTCCCATCGACGCTTTTGTGCTGGATCAGCTTGAGAAAGTTGGCCTGCGCCCCAATCCACCTGCCGACCGTGCGACACTGATCAAGCGGTTATCGATCGATCTACTGGGTGTGCCACCCAGCGAATCGGAGGTAGAACTTTTTGCTACCGACCCAGGCGAGGATGCATACGAACGACTGGTGGAACGGATGCTGGCCGATCCTCGGTATGGCGAGCGAATGGCGATACCCTGGCTGGATGCGGCTCGCTATGCCGACAGCAACGGTTTCCAACAGGATGGAGACACTTGGCAGTGGATCTGGCGGGATTGGTTGGTCGGTGCACTCCAAAGCGACATGCCGTTCGATCAATTCACGGTGTGGCAACTGGCGGGTGATCTTCTCCCCGATGCCACCACGGAACAGAAGATCGCCAGCGGCTTCAATCGCAACCATCTGCTGAATGGTGAGGGAGGTGCGATTCCGGAAGAGCAACGGTTTGTGATCCTCTTCGATCGAATGGATACGACGGCGACCACGTGGCTTGGCCTGACCATGGCGTGTGCCCAATGCCATGATCACAAGTACGATCCCATCACGATGCGTGATTACTACGCGATGATGGATGCATTCAATCATCTTCCTGAAAACGGGGTCCCACAATACTTTTCGTCGCGGATACGTGTGGCTCCACCTCTGATCGAACTTCCCACTGCAGAGAACCTAGCCAGGATCGCCGAATTCCAGCAACGCATCGATGCCGCACAGCGCGAGGCACAGCCGCTGGAACAGGCTGCTTTCGAAAGCTGGAAGCTTGCCGTTCTTTCCAGCCAGGCAGCAACCGACGCTGCCGGACTGCCGGACGCCGTCCGAAGCTTACTGGGCAAACCTCAGGATCAACGAAACGAGGAAGAGAAGAGCCAACTGGAGACTGGGCTGAAGAAGCACTTCGACGAAAAGATCCGTCCGTCTCTGGCCACGAAGTTTCCGAAGCTCAACGAAGCGGCACAGGTCCAACAGCAACTCAATCAGTACCGGAGCGACCAGATCCCTCGGGTGATGGTGATGAGCGACGCGCAGAAGCGAGAAACCTCGATCCTGGATCGCGGCAATTACTTGGCACCAACCGAAAAAATCTCCTTCACCACTCCCGCGTTCCTCCCGCCTCTGCCTCCGGGCGCCCCTGCCAACCGCCTCGGACTGGCTCAGTGGCTGGTCTCCGACGAACACCCGCTGACAGCTCGCGTCCAGGCCAACCGAATCTGGCAGCATTTCTTCGCTCAAGGGCTCGTCAAAACCTCGGAGGACTTCGGCGTCCAGGGGGAATTCCCGCTCCACCTCGATCTGCTGGACTGGCTGGCGACTGAATTTCGGAAGGGTGGCTGGAGCAGCAAGCGGCTGCATCGGACCATTCTCCTGAGCGCCACCTATCAACAGTCCAGCCGTGTAACCCCGGACTCGCTGGCTCGGGATGCAGAGAATCGCTACCTGGGGAGGGGAGCCCGATTTCGGATGCCTAGCCTGATTCTGAGGGACTGGGCTTTATCTGTCTCCGGCCTTCTGGAGCGACGCATCGGGGGTGCACCGGTGTATCCGTATCAGCCCGATGGAGTCTGGGAGTCGCTGGCGATCACTAAGGAAAGAGATTTTACCTATCCGGAATCCCAAGGCAGCGATCTTTATCGTCGAAGTCTCTACACCTTCTGGCGGCGGACTGTAGGCCCATCGAACATGTTTGATGCGTCCAACCGACAGGCATGCCGCGTCCGCGCTTCTCAGACCAGCTCACCGCTACATGCTTTGACCACACTGAACGATCCCACTTGGATCGAAGCGGCGCGAGTTCTGGCGGCTGAATTGTTGCGAGACACACCCTCGATCGATATTTCATTGCAGCAGGCGTTTCGCCGGACCACGCTTCGTCTTCCGAACGAATCTGAATTGGATCTCCTGCGATCGATGTACCTTCGGCAGGTAGAACTGTATCGGCAGCAGCCCGACCTGGGGCGCCCGCTATGGAGTACTGGCAAATTTCCGGCCCCATCAATCCCCGACGAAAAGATGCCTGAGGCCAGCGCTCTGGCGACCGTGTGTCTGGCGATCTTCAACCTGGATGAATCCTTAAACCGCGAGTAAAGCGTCATGTCGCAACGGGGAGGTGGTCCAATGATTCCCTCGTGGATGCAAGAGAATAGAGAACGGGTGCAGCGTCGCCAGCTGTTCGGGAGGTTCTCCTCCGGGCTTGGCATGGCGGCACTCGCTTCCCTTCTGAAGTCCGACTCACTGGCCGCTTCCGAAGCAACCCTGGGGATACCACCGGCCATTGCCGGTCTTCCGCATCATGCTCCGAAGGCCAAACGAGTCGTCATGCTTTGGCAGGGTGGTGGCCCCTCTCACGTCGACCTGTTCGATGACAAACCGACACTCAGAGAGCGTCAGGGACAGGATATTCCAGATTCGGTCCGTGGTTCGACTCGCCTATCCACCATGTCCTCGGGTTATGCCAAGTGGCCCTGTATTCCGGCAATCAAGCCACACCGAGCGAATGGAAAATGCGGCATGATGCTCAGCGAGATGCTGCCCAAGCTGGGAGCCTTGGCCGACGAACTTTGCCTGATTCGAAGCATGCATACCGAAGCGGTGAACCATGCCCCTGGAGTCACTTTCTTTCTGACTGGAGCTCAGGTTCCCGGACGACCAAGTCTGGGTGCCTGGCTGACTTACGGCTTGGGATCGGAGTCGGCAAACCTTCCATCTTTTGTGGTGATGACCTCCAGCGACAAAGGGAAGACCTGCGGGCAATTATTCTTCGACTACTACTGGGGCAGTGGCTTTCTCCCCAGCCGTCACCAAGGAGTTCGGTTCCGCAACACGGGCGATCTGGTTCCCTATCTGGCCAATCCCCAAGGGATTCCTGGTGCAGCGCGTCGCGCCATGCTGGACGATGTGGCTAGGCTGAATACCATCCATCTAGCTGACTATGGCGATCCAGAAATCGACACGCGGATCGCGCAGTATGAGATGGCCTTCCGGATGCAAACCAGCGTGCCGGAGCTGACAGACTTTTCGACCGAGTCGGCCGCGACGATCGAACGCTATGGTCCGGATGCATTGGCCAAGGGAACATTTGCCAACAACTGCCTGGTGGCGCGAAGGTTGCTGGAACGAGGGGTGCGATTCGTGCAGCTGATGCACGCCGGTTGGGATCAACACAGCAATCTCTACACCCAGCTGGAAGCTCAATGCTTCGACACGGAAGGACCGGCCGCTGCCTTGATCCAGGATCTGAAAGAACGTGGCATGCTCGAAGACACCCTTGTAGTCTGGGGGGCTGAATTCGGTCGAACCCCCTTCGGGCAGGGTGATCCCAATAAGCCCAATGGGCGCGATCACTTTGGCCGCGCCTTCAGTTGGTGGATGGCTGGCGGTGGCGTGAAGCCAGGATATGTCTATGGTGCCACCGACGAATTCGGCTGGAATATCGTCGAAAACCCGGTTCACGTACATGATATGCAGGCAACCCTCCTGCACCTGTGCGGGATCGATCACACGCGTCTAACTTTCCGTTATCAGGGTCGACAGTATCGTCTTACCGATGTTCATGGCAATGTGGTCAAGGATCTGATCGCTTAATCCAATGGGAATCCCGCTTCCATGGCCAGACGTTTATCTCCTATCCGATGCTTCGTCCAAGCGAAGCGACTTGCTTGTCGCTCACTGCTTCCTGCGCTGGCTGTCTCCTGTTTGATCCTCTGCCCCAGCAATATCCAAGCGCAGCAGCAGGCAGCAGAGTCAAAAATTTCGTTCAACAAGGACATTCGCCCGATCCTTTCGGACAAATGCTTCTTTTGCCATGGTCCGGATGCGGCAAACAGGCAGGCCGATTTGCGCCTGGACGATCGCACGGTGGCGGTGGATCAAGCTGGTGCGATCCGCCCCGATCAGCCGGATGCCAGCCCGATCCTGGAGCGGATTTTGTCGGATGATCCCGACCTCCAAATGCCGCCCCCCCACTCCAAGCTGGATCCGATCACTTCTGAAGAGTTGCAGCGGATTCGTACCTGGATTGCCCAAGGAGCCGCCTATGAACCTCACTGGTCGCTGATTCCGCTGGAGTTCCCCAGTGGGAAAGGCACCTCCGCCAGCCTGATTGATGAACCGATTCGAAGAAAGCTTGCGACGATGGGAAGATCGCAGCGTCCGAGTGCCGACCGCGCGACACTCCTGCGGCGTTTGTCGTTGGATCTCGTCGGCTTGCCCCCCACCCCCGAAGAACTGTCGGCGTTCCTCCTAGACCAATCGCCCGATGCCTACGCAACACAGGTCGATCGACTCCTGAATTCTCCCCGCTACGCCGAACGGATGGCCGTCGACTGGCTGGATGTCGCTCGCTACAGCGACAGCTTCGGATTCCAGGTAGATCGCGATCGGGAAATGTGGCGATGGCGGGATTGGGTACTTCAGGCTTTTGAGAAAAATATGCCTTTCGATCAGTTTATCCAGTGGCAGGTCGCTGGCGACATGATCGACCATCCGACGCAGGACTCCATTCTCGCGACTGCTTTTCAGCGACTGCATCAGCAGGAAGCGGAAGGTGGAAGTGTCGAAGAGGAGTATCGTGTTGAATATGTCACCGACCGTGTGCAGACATTCGCGACGGCATTCTTGGGACTCACCTTCGAGTGCGCTCGCTGCCACGATCACAAGTTCGACCCTATCTCGCAAAAAGATTTCTATCGCCTTTTCGCCATCTTCCAAAATATCGACGAAGCAGGGCTGTATTCGTACTTCACCCCTTCGCCCCCCACTCCCGCACTGATGCTGACAAACGAACAGCAGCAAGGGCAACTGGAGACACTGCGTCAGTCGGTGGAGGAGGCGGAACAAGGCTTGCAAAAGCTTCTTCTGCAGCGCCTGGCCGGGATTCAGGCCGGAGCGTTGGCCCAACCACTGCTGGGAGAAATCGCTAGGTTCCCTCTGGATGACCTCCAGCAGGGTAAATCTCCCAGCAAGCTGAAGGCTGAGGTGGTGGCAGAAGTGCGGGGGGAAAACAAGCTAGTGGCCGGGCAACAGGGCCAAGCCGTCGAATTGACGGGAGATGATCCGATCGACCTGCCGATTGGAAATTTCCGCCGCAGTCAGCCCTTCTCCATTTCGCTATGGGTTGAGACGCCCGATCGGAAGGAACGAGCCGTGGTGCTCCATCGATCGCGAGCCTGGACCGATGCCGCCAGTCGCGGCTACGAACTGCTGCTGGAGGAGGGAAGATGGAAGTGGTCGTTGATCCACTTCTGGCCTGGAAATGCCATCTCCATCCGCACCCGCCCAGAGGCACCGCTGAACCAGTGGACCCATGTCACCGCCACCTACGACGGATCCAGTCGGGCCGGGGGATTGAAGCTCTACATCGACGGAAAACTAGCCGACTGCGAAGTGGTGAAAGACAATCTGACCAAAGAGATCACAGGCGGCGGGGGAGACAACATCGCCATTGGCGAGCGGTTTCGGGACCGTGGCTTTCGCGCGGGCAAAGTGGATGATGTGCGCATCTTCGATCGCCAACTGACTGCCTGGGAGGTCAGCCAACTGCCTTCCAATCGCGATGCCCAGGCGACTGCAGTTGCCATGGAGTCATTGGGACCGGTCGATGAGCTGGTTCACGAGACAGCGATCCATACGGGCGATGAACCGTTCCGCGCGGCGCTGGTGGCTCTGCAGCAGAAAAGGGAATCGCTGCACCAATTGGAAGATAGCATCCAGGAAATTATGGTCATGCGGGAACTGCCTGGTATGAAGCCTGCATTTCTTTTGACACGCGGCGAGTATAACCAGAGAGGCGAAGCGGTCGAACCGGGGGTACCTGAGGCGTTGCCGCCGCTTCCTGAAGGGACTCCTGCCAACCGGCTGGGTGTCGCACGCTGGCTGACCGCTCCCAACCATCCGCTCACAGCACGCGTTCTGGTCAACCGTCTGTGGCAGTCGTTCTTCGGACGCGGACTGGTGAAGACCTCTGAGGATTTCGGTAGCCAGGGGGATCGGCCAAGATATCAGGAAGTTCTCGACGGTCTTTCCGCCCACTGGATTCAGACGGGTTGGGATCTGAAAGGGTTGATTCGGACGATCGTGATGAGCGACACATACAGGCAAGAGAGCCTGGATGATCCGAAGTGGATGGAGGAAGATCCCGAAAATGATTGGTTGGCCCGCGGCCCGAGATTTCGGCTTTCGGCCGAAGCGATTCGAGATCAGGCTCTTGCCGTTTCCGGATTGCTCAAACATCAACTAGGCGGCCCACCGGTAAGTCCTTATGAGATGTCGGAGGCGTTCAAGCCGGCCGGACCCAGCGGAGGCGATGACGTCCGCCGAAGAAGTCTTTACTCGGTCTGGCGACGCACATCCCCACCCCCGGCGATGTTGGCCTTCGACGCGCCGCGCCGCGCGGTTTGCATCGCCAAACGGGAGCGAACCAACACGCCTCTCCAGTCGCTGATCCTACTCAACGGCACGCAGTACGTCGAAGCGGCAAGGGCTCTGGGGGAACGGATCCATCAGGAGTCGCAAGGGGAGCTTGCCAAAATGATCGAACGCGGCTTCCTTCTCTGCCTTTCGAGGAAGCCCAGCGAAGCGGAGAGCAAAACGCTGCAGCACCTCTATGAGGACCAGTTGGCCTATTATCAATCGCATCCGGAAGAGGCAGCGGAGATTCGAAAAGTAGGAAACGCACCATCCGATCCGAACATCGATGACGCGCGGGCAGCCGCTGCTTTCGCGCTGGGACAGGCGCTGTTGAACCTCGACGCCTTTCTCATGAAACGCTGATCGACCAAACCGGCAACCTCCCGGCTGCTACGCTCTAGCGAAGGAATTGGATCATAAATATGGAATTTCCAAAGACCGCTCATCCTAGCCTGACTCGGCGGCATCTGTTGAAGCAATCGGGCGCCGCGATCTCAGGGATTGCGATAGCCGACCTGCTGGCTCGCGATGGCCTGCTGGCAGACGACCAGGCGCGCTCGGCCCATGGGGCTTTAGGTGGGCAACTCCACCATCCACCCAAAGCAAAGCGGATCATTTCGCTTTTCATGTCCGGAGGACCGTCCCAACTGGACTTGTACGACTACAAGCCGGAGCTGGTCAAGCGGCATGGCGAACAGCTACCCGATTCGGTCAGGAAGGGTCAGCGCCTAACCGGTATGTCGGGTAACCAATCTTCCATTCCGTTGGTCGGATCGCCCTTCAAGTTCCAGCAACATGGGCCTCAGGCGGCATGGTTCAGCGAGCTGTTGCCCCATACGGCATCAGTCGCCGACAAGCTTTGCATCATTCAGGCCGCCTACACCGAAGCGATCAACCACGGCCCTGGTGTCACCTTCCTCCAGACCGGGACACAGATCGCTGGTAGGCCCAGCATCGGCTCCTGGCTCAGCTACGGTCTCGGCCAGGAAAACGACAACCTGCCCGCTTTCATCGTCCTGATCACCAAGGAAAAAGGAGGACAGCCCCTGGGAGCCCATCTCTGGGGGAGTGGCTTCCTGTCTTCTCAGCACCAGGGAATCCTCTTCCGCGCTGCGAAAGATCCGGTCCTGTATTTAGGGAATCCCTCTGGAGTCTCAGCAGAAAGCCGTCGCAATCTGCTGGATCATCTGAAGCAATTGCATGAAGCCGATTACCAGCAGGGAGCGGATGAATCGATTGTCAACCGAATTGGCCACTACGAAATGGCATTCAAAATGCAGTCGAGCATCCCCGAAGCGTCGGATTTGTCTCAGGAACCCAAAGAAGTGATCGACAGCTATGGGCCCGACGTAGCCAATCCGGGGACTTTTGCAGCCAATTGTCTTCTGGCCAGGAGATTGGCTGAACGAGGAGTCCGCTTCATCCAGCTCTACCACCAGGATTGGGACCACCACGGCGGACTTCCCGGAGGCCTTCCCGGGCTATGCCGCGAGACCGATCAACCTGCCGCCGCATTGATCCGGGATCTGGAACGAACCGGTATGCTCGAAGAAACACTGGTGGTGTGGGGAGGCGAATTCGGCCGCACGAATTATTGCCAGGGAAAGATCCAGCAGAACTTCGGACGCGACCACCATCCACGCTGCTTCACGATGTGGATGGCAGGGGGAGGCGTGCGGGCGGGCAGCATCCACGGCACCACCGATGAACTCGGGTACAACGTCGCGACCGGCGGAGTCCATGTGCACGATCTGCACGCGACGATGCTGCACCTTCTGGGAATCGATCACGAACGATTGACCTACAAGTTCCAGGGTCGACGCTACCGCCTGACCGATGTCCACGGCACGGTGGTCCAGGAACTGCTGGCCTGACGCGGCAGACAGTTCCCATTCCTATTGGCAGCAACGGATCAGCGAACAACAGCGCCAGCGGCCGGCAATTCTGCGGCCGGCAATTCTGCGACCTGCGCCTGATCGGGCACATACCCCAGATAGCACATCAGATCCTTGATCTCTTCCGCCAGAAGTGCATCCAAGAGATTGGCAGGCATCAGGGAGGTTTTGCTGGTGCGTATCTCCTCGATGTCCTCTCCTGGTATCGTCACTTCACTCTGATCGGCGCGACGCAGTTTCACACTTCCGTCCGGCAACTTGGTCAGCATGCCTGATTCCACCGTCCCATGGACGGTGAGAATGCGCTGCGCAACATACTGATCGCTGATGACGTGCGAGGGATAAAGAATCGATTCAAGTGTCTCCTGGCGATGGAAACGCCGCGAGAGCGTCGTCAGATCAGGTCCGAGATTGCCACCTTGACTTCCCATGCGATGGCAATCGGCGCACTTCGCCTTGGCGTACGCCAGTTTCCCCTTCTCACGGGAACCACTCTTTCCTTTTGGACCATTGAGATATTCCTCCACCAGTTCCATCGTCCATTTGCCGTCGGCACCCTCGCTGGGCAGTTCCGCCTGAGTGTGAGCCGGATGCTGTTCGTGGAACCAGCGTTGCCAGATCCCCAGATGACTATCGATGCTATTCGCTTCGTCCCGGAACGAGTTGCCGGTCCAGTGTTCCAGTAGGGCGATGGCGCTATTCGGATCCTCGCCATCGCGATGCATTCTCAAAGCGTGCAGGATGACTTGGCGAATCGCCTCGGGATCATCGGTGGCGGCTGGTACCGTCTTGAGTTGCGAGAGAATATCGGAAACCGCAAAGTCATCGAGAACGGGTAAGCTACGGATCAGGTAGTCCCAGTTCTCCCCGTCGGGCTGAAGTGAAAGTCCGATCGCAACCGCGGCTCGGCGATCAGGACTGCGTCGCCATACCTCGCGAAGATACGCCATCGATTCCTTGTCACCATGCTGAGCCAGGACGGCGGTGATGCCGGTCTTCAATCGCTTGTGTCGATCCGACTCCAATCCCGACTGATCGATAGCGGTGTCGATTTTCTTCAGCACATCGACATCCTCAGTGGAAAGCTGCTGCGGGAAGATTCGCAGACCAGCAAGCGCCGCATTTGGCCACTGAACCCCTTCGGCGACGAAAACCCGCGCCTCTTCCACCGACATGTTCCGCGTAAGATCCGCGGTGGCATTCATGATGTAGAGGGGAAAACTACTTCCCCCCGGTGCCTGCGTCGCTTCCTCCATGAACTTCATCAAAGAGAATAGCTCGGGGCTGGACCATTTGCGGTTCAGAAACGGCAAGTGCATTGCCAAATGGACTCGATCTTCCATCGGAGCGTTACTCTGCAGATAGGCAATGGCGCGATCCACCATGTCATCGCATCCTAGTGCCACTGCAAGTCGGATCAATTCCCGATTGATGATCCCTTCTCCCGCAGGAAACTCTTCCGAGATCCTTTGACGCAGATGCGGGACCTGATCGCCCCGGATCCCGGTGCGATGCAGAGTCACCTGAACCAGCCGCAGCAGGTCCAGGAAATCGCGGTCGCTGACGAATTCCTCAAGCGTCTCCTCCACAGCATGGATGACTCGCATGCCCTGACTTTCCGACGCATCGATCGACATCAACGCCAGGCCACCTTGCACCAATAGACGTGGATCCTCACTTTGGATCAGTGATTCGATCCAGAGGGCCGGATCGATCGTTTCCAGAAGCCGCTTTGCAGCAAAGGCCAACCAACGGTCCTCACTGGCAAGAAGTGGCGCCAACTGTGCGGCATCAACCTGCACGCCTAGCCGCGCAAGTGATTCGCAGGCGGTGCGCTGCACCATGCGATCGCGATCGCGCAGCATCTCTTTGAGCCTCTTTGCGGCCAGATCACTGGTTGTCATCAGACCCAGCATCTGAGCACATTTGTTGCGCAATTGCTCGTTGGGCGAGCGGGACAGTTCTATTAGAAGTTCGGCCGTGGGCGCAGGTCCCATCAACTGCATCAGCTCCAGAGCCCGAATGCGATAGCGAGCTGGGTTCTCAGGGCTGTAGGCGACTCCAGCAACCGATTCATTCCAGGAGGCCCCCAACTCCTTCTTCAAAAGTGCCACATCTTGCCGAGCCCAGGCGGAAGCGAGTTGGGGTTGACGAATCGCCCTCGCGATTCCTGTCCCCAACTGCGACTGCTCCCGCGACGGTTCTCCCGTCCACCGAACCCGATAGACCCCACCGTCGGTGCCACGGCCGCCGACGGTAAAATAAAGCAGCCCTTCGCGATCGACGTCCATGTCGGTGACATTGAGAGGCTGCCCCCGCACAAAAAGCTCCGCCTGTGCCTTATGGCCTGCCCCCTGCGGCTCCAGCTTGACCGACCAGATTTTCCCTTCCGACCAGTCAGCCAGGAACAGGTTGCGATGGTACTTGGCAGGATAGGTGTAGTGATCGTAGACGATGGATCCTGTTGGGGAGCCACGGGCGGTATCGAGCACCGGGGGGATTCGATCAGGGTAGTATTCAGGCCACTGGGCCCAGCCGCTCCGCCACCCCAACTCCGCTCCCGATGTGATCTCAAAAAGCTGCGTCGGCCGATACCAGGTCATCCCCACGTCAGCCTCCATGTCGCTGTCGTGCAGCCAAAGGCTGCCGTCAGGATGGAAAGCCAGGTCATAGGCATTGCGGATGCCGCCAGCGACCAGCTCCACGTCATTGCCGGTCAAATCGCACCGGATCACCGTGCCACCCGGAGCCCGTATCCCCTTGGCATGCCCACCTGGATCCTCATAGCGTGGCAGCAGAAGATCGCCTTCGTATGGATGGCGATAAGGGCTCTTGCTGCTGATCTCCTGGCTTACCTTCACGTGGTTGCCGACTGCGACATAAAGAAGGCCGTCAGGACCAAGGGCGATTTGGTGAGCCCCATGCTCGCCGGGTATCCCATCGAATCCGACCAGCCTCTTGGGTGATTCCAGCGTGCCATCCCGATCGCTATCAACTAGGCGATAGAGACCACTTCCTTCGGGTCCCTCGCCGGTGACATAGAGATCGCCGTTGAGCGGCAGGAGGCCCTGGACATTCTTGACCTGATCGCCGTACGTTCGCACCTTGTCGTGGCGACCGTCCTTGTCGCTATCGTAAATCAAAAGAAGTGGGCCGCCTTCCTGTGAGGCGATGATGTGGCCGAACTCGTTGAAGGCCATTGCGATCAGCGATCCGACCTCCTCATCACCAAGAATCTCCTCGACCTCGAAGCCTGGCTGTGTCTCCCAACGCCTTCCCTGACTGGCGACCGCGTCCTGGGATTCCTGGGGACGATCGAAAGGAGCGGTCTCTCCTAGCTTCCCAAGAACCGCCGACGCTTCCCATCGGGAATCATTGAAGGAAGTCATCTGCCAGCCATCGACGACGTCGGCGGTGCATTTCCAGGTCCCATCGGTAGCGATTGTCTGCCAGGGCCTCCCCTGCGGCTTGATCTGGACCTGAACAGCAACCCCTGCGGAATTTCCATCCCGATTTTCAACACGCACAGCAATCACGTTGCGACCACGCGCAAACCACTGCGATGCATCATACTGATCCAGGTGATCCAGAGACTGGCCCTGCCCGACCTGGATGCCATTGAGATAAAGTTCGTAGCTGTCATCGGCGACAATCGTCACCCGCGCCTGTTCAATCGCCGGCAGCTGCAACGTCTTGCGAAAGCAGGCACTGCCCAGCGACACGGCACCTGGAGGTGAGTCGGGGGTCCAGATCCACTGGGTTTCCTGAGCCCCTGCCACACCCGCCGTGAGCAGGCAAATCGACATGGCGAAGATGGCGAGACCGGCCAGCCAGTGGCTCAGACGATCCCCCATGCGATCCACCATCCCGCGAAACGCAACAACGGCTGCCATGTCAGCGTCCCATCCTTAAATTGAATGCAGATCCAATAAGCCCCTGAAGGCCCTTCGGCGCCCCGGTGCCTGGCGGGTCTTAGCAAACCCAACTGGGCCGCCACAAGATCACTTCCTTCTTCCCTCAACGGCGAACCAGCCAACCCACTTCCCCTCAAGACCTCTCGCCCGAAACTTTTGTCGAACGCTACAATGAGTAGTGAGAGAAACGCTCCAGTTTTCAGGATGCCCTATAGATCGTCTGCGGTGATGCGCTATGAAATGCATGCATTGCGAGAAGCCTGCCACCTTCCACATCACCGAGTTGACCGACCCGCAAGGGCCGGTCATCCTGCACCTGTGCGAGGATCACGCCCGGGAATTCCTCGCCGGTGGCGAGGGAACCGCAGCCCCACCTTCTCTCGCTCAGATGGTTGCGCAACAACTGCAATGGGAGCCGGAACTTGAGGAACTGGAGGAAACCGATCGCAAAGAATGCCCTGTGTGCGGGATGACGTTCGCTGATTTCCGAAAAAGCGGACGTTTGGGGTGCCCCTACGACTACACTCATTTTCGAGAACAATTGGAACCATTGTTGACCAACATCCATGGTGCTTCCGGGCATCGCGGGCGAAAGCCGAATCGAGCCGGCATATCGCCGGAGGATCAGCAGGCATTGATCCAACTGCGGCGACAGATGCAGCAGGCGATCGATCAGGAGGATTACGAACAAGCCAGTCAACTTCGAGACCAGATCAAAGGGCTTGAGGAGAAACAACAGAGTTCCCAATGAGTTGAACCAGTCAGTTGCCTCTGTTCGATGCTTTGCGTAGCTGGGAGGCAGAATCGCCAATCGCCAACACGTACCACCTAGTCCAGCTTCGGAAGCCGAAAGATTGTCCACCTTCGCCTCGCCACTCCAAGAGGTATCCTTTCATCGTAGATCGACGAACGATGTCGACCAAAAGGGGAATTTGTGAATCTTGACGACCTAGTCAACACCACAGGGTCTTGGTGGTCGGGCCAGGGAAACCAGTCCGACATCGTCGTCAGTGTGCGAGCACGGCTGGCGCGGAACCTCGCCGACTTTCCCTTCATCCGCCGTTGCTCCGACGCCGACCGCGATGCAATCTGCCGCCAAGTCCGGTCGGTCGGAGAAAAGCTGACCGAACCCTGCCGATTTTCATTTCTCGATATCGCTCCGATGTCGGCTCTCGACAGGCAGTTTTTGATGGAGCGACAGTGGATCAGTCGCGAACTGAGTGAGGGAAGCGGGGCCAGGGGATTGCTTGCCGGTTCCGATGATCGCTACAGCGTCATGATCAATGAGGAAGACCATATCCGCCTGCAAGTGCTCCTCCCGGGACTTCAATTGGAGGAAGCCTGGGAGCACGCCAAATCGCTCGACCAACATCTGGAAACTCATCTTCGCTTTGCATTCCACCCCGACTTCGGCTATCTGACCGCCTGCCCCACCAACGCAGGCACTGGGTTGCGATTGAGTGTCATGATGCATCTGCCGGCGCTGGTGATCACCAAGCAGATGGAGAAGGTCTTTCGCAGCATGCAAAAGATCTCCATTGCGGTGCGAGGGTTCTTCGGAGAAGGCTCGCAATTCATGGGAGACTTCTACCAGATCAGCAATCAAGTCACTCTGGGACAGACGGAAGAAGAGTTGATCGGTCGTGTGCAGGAAATCATTCCAAGACTGCTCGAATACGAACGGATGGCAAGGGATTTCCTTGTAAAGGAACATGCCCAGGATCTAGGAGATCAAATCAGTCGTGGCCTTGGAATACTCAAGACCGCGAAGAAAATCACCAGCGAAGAAGCGATGGACCATCTCTCCAAGGTGCGCCTGGGAATCAGCCTGGGGTGGATCGATCCGGTCCCAATAGCCACCGTCCATCGACTGATCATCCAAACCCAACCTGCCCATCTGCAAAAGCGACATGGAGGCACTATGACACCCTCCGAAAGGAATATCGAACGAGCCAGATGGCTGCAAAGCGAATTCAGCCACTACGGCGACTCACACCGCAGTGGTCCCGAAACAATCCCTTGAGGATACCGAGACAATATTCTAATTTCTGTCGGAATATCCTGGCGGCCCCACGCAATCCTACGGCCCTGTCCAGTCGACTCCTTCTCGGGTTGGCCTCTTGCATGTCCCGGTCAGATTGACTTTGGTGACAAAATCGATCGGTCCGAAATACCGGCGGTAGAGGATGCCAAGGAACTGGAAGCATCGACCCTGTCGGTATTGCCAGGATCCGGCAAGTCGCTGTGCCACTGCAAAACCAGCGCCGCCAGCGGTGGGACAGTCAGATCGAGCAGTGCGTGGCCATCGCCGCCGGTGGGTTGCGCCAGCCCGCTGGTCGCATTTCCGACGTTCGATCCACCGTAGTACTCGGAATCGGTATTGAGCAACTCCCGATAGACTCCAGGGCGAGGAACGGGCAACTGCCGACGACGAACCACTGGCGTGAAGTTGCAGACTACCAGTAACGGCTCCTCCCCCTCGTCAGCTCGCCGTAGATAGCTCACCAGACTCTCCTGCCGATCGCTGCAGTCTACCCACTGAAATCCCTCTGGGGCGTAGTCGTAACGACTCAACTGCGGGTACTTGGCAAGCAACCGGTTCAGGTCGCAAACCAGTCGCTGGATGCCTCGGTGCGGCTCCCACTGCAGCAAGTCCCACTCCAGCGATCGGCTCTCGCTCCACTCGTTCCAACCTGCCAGTTCATTGCCCATGAAAAGCAGTTTCTTTCCGGGATGGGTCCACTGGTACGCCAGCAGCAACCGCAGGTTGGCGAATTTCTGCCATCGATCGCCAGGCATCTGCGCCAACAAGGTTCCTTTCCCGTGCACCACCTCATCATGAGAAAAGGGAAGCAGAAACCTTTCGCTGTGGTGGTACATCATGGAAAAGGTCAGCGAGTCATGATGAAACCGCCGATGAATCGGATCCTTTCGAAAATAGGAAAGGGTGTCATTCATCCATCCCATGTTCCATTTCAATCCGAATCCCAATCCGCCTTGTTCGACCGGTCGCGTCACTCCCGGCCATGCTGTCGACTCCTCTGCAATGGTCAGAACTCCTGGATGCCGAGCCGCTACGACGCTGTTGAGCTTCTTCAGGAAAGCAATCGCCTCCAGGTTCTCACGGCCACCATGCCTATTCGCAATCCACTCGCCCGGCTGCCTGGAATAGTCGAGGTAGAGCATCGAAGCAACAGCATCGACGCGAAGTCCATCGACATGGAACTGCTCCATCCAGTAAAGAGCATTGGCGATCAGAAAATTGCATACCTCGTTGCGCCCGTAGTTGAAGATCAAAGTTCCCCAATCAGGATGCTCCCCCTGACGCGGATCCTCATGCTCGTAAAGCGCCGTTCCGTCAAATCGCCGCAGTCCATGACCATCGCGAGGGAAATGCGCTGGCACCCAGTCGATCAACACACCGATCCCATTGCGGTGGCAATGATCGACGAACTGCTTGAACTGCTGCGGCGTCCCGTATCGGCTTGTGGGACTGTAATAGCCAGTAGTCTGATATCCCCAGGATCCCGTAAAGGGATGCTCACTGATCGGCAACAGCTCCAGGTGCGTAAACCCCATCTCCAGACAGTACGCGACCAGTCTCTCCGCCAGCGTCGGGTAATCCAGCCATCCGGAGGGTCGCCCCTGCTCCTGCTGCCAGCTACCCAAATGCACCTCGTAGATAGACATGGGACGATCCAATCCCTGCCGCCCCACCCGTCGCTCCATCCACTCCTCATC
The DNA here is from genome assembly GCA_044337705.1 of Pirellulaceae bacterium. Lineage (GTDB taxonomy): Bacteria > Planctomycetota > Planctomycetia > Pirellulales > Pirellulaceae > JBEISR01. Next base: position 16,034 of record JBIINB010000034.1, read on the forward strand.
CTGCCATGCGAAGGGCTGCAACCCCTCGACGATCGATGCCGTACCAGGAGGCAATTCGGATGCAAAAGCCATCGGATCTGCCTTGTCGAGCAACTGGCCACTGGGAGCTTGAATCCGGTACTTGTAGCGATCGCCCCGGCTAGCCTCCGGAACGATCCCCCACCAGACTCCGGTCGATCCGACGGGCTGAAGCGTGGCGTGCTCTCCGGTCCATCGATTGAAGTCTCCAATCACCTGAACCGACTTGGCGTTGGGTGCCCAGACCCCGAAAACCACTCCCTTCCCGGAAAGGGAGCACTCAGGACTCTCCAACGGATGGGCCCCTAGCTTTCCGTAAAGATCCCAATGCTCCCCTTTGCCGAAAAGAAACTGATCGAACGAAGTCAGTGGCATCCGCTTCCCGTCGGTCATCGATCTCGCACTCCCTTCCAGCACTCAGCGAAGCGAAACTACTCTTCTTCCCGATCAACTAGGCGCTTCCGTCTTCCACTCGAGGACAGCCAGCCTCTCTGTCTCCAAAAGCGAGCCTCCACTTTCCCATCCGAAAGCAACCAATTCGAAATGCCTGTGTTGCCAGCCAACCTTAGACACTTTCCGATCCGGGATGCCCGCTTCAAGGGGTTCCATGCCGCGGGAAAAGCCGCACACGCCAACCCTGCCACTTTAGACCGCCAATTTAGTTTCTTCCTCCGGCTCGCCGACGCCAGTGAAAAAACCAATCTTGCAGGGGGTTCAATGCGAAAAGGCGCCAGTTGGACCGAATCTTCCAGTCCGCCAGACAAACCAGCTCCCAAATGCCCTGGGCGGCGGAGACGTCGCCTCAGTATCTGCTATTTCTTTTCTCAAGGCCCCTCACCGCCCGACATCACTTGATTGATTGGAAAGCACGCAGCCAATATACTCCAGAGACGCGTGAGGACTTCGGGCATCGCTGCCCGAGAGGGGAAATCCTTCCCCGGCCGTGTTCTCAGCCCCTCCGCCGTCGATCGGTCTGGAGACTGCCAGTCGCTGTCGCCTGCACGCGTCCCACTTGGATTTGTTTATCGAACCGCGCCAGTCAAAGGTTTCTCTCCATGATCGTCCAACAACGCCGTTCGTTTCTCCTCCAAAGCACCGCTGGTCTTGTCGGCTTGGGCCTAGCAGCCCATTCTCCTTGGTTGACGCAACCCGCCATTGCCGCACCGATTCAAAAGGAAAAGCTCCCTTTCTCCATTTCGCTGGCCCAATGGTCGCTCCACAAAACGCTCTTCGGGGGCAAACTGGATAACCGCGATTTCGCCAAATTCACCAAGGAGCGGTTTGGGATCGAAGCCATTGAGTATGTGAATCAGTTCTTCAAAGATAAAGCGAAGGACAACGCTTACATCGACGACCTGAAAAAGCGCGCCGACGATTTGGGGGTCAAAACGCTCCTCATCATGATCGATGGTGAAGGAGCTCTCGGTGATCCGGATGAAGCCAAACGGATGAAAGCGGTAGAAAACCATTTCAAGTGGGCGGAAGCGGCCAAGCGGTTGGGGTGCCATTCGATCCGCGTGAACGCCGAATCTTCGAAAGACTACGAAGAGGCCAAAAAACTGGCTGCCGACGGGCTGCGGCGCTTGAGCGAATTCGCCAAACCACTTGGATTGGGAGTGATCGTCGAAAACCACGGCGGTCTCAGCTCCAATGGCAAGTGGCTGGCGGAAACCATCCGCTCGGTAGGGTTGGACAATTGCGGTACCCTCCCAGATTTCGGAAATTTTTATGAGTACGATCGCTACCAGGGTGTCACCGACCTGATGCCATTGGCCAAGGCGGTCAGCGCCAAGAGCTACGACTTCGACGCTCAGGGGAACGAGACAAAGATCGACTTCCGCAAAATGCTCCAGATCGTACTGAAAGCGGGCTACCATGGGTTTGTCGGCATCGAGTACGAAGGTGGCCGATTGGGAGAAGAAGAGGGAATCCTGGCAACCAAGAAGCTGCTGGAAGCCTGCCAGAAAGAGCTTGCATGAGTCGGGGAACTCCCTGCCCGCTGGAATGATCTATTGATTTGAATTCAGTTTTTTGTTGATTTCTGAAAGGTAAGTCCATGGCGACTCCGAAAAGAATTGTGGTCAATGAACAGGATGGAGTCTCAGTGGTGCGTTTCGTCGATCGAAAGATCGTCGATTCGTCCAGCATCGAGCAGCTTGGTGAGGAATTGATCGCCCTGGTGACTGTCGACAAGCGGAATATGCTGCTCCTGAACTTCGAGAATGTCGAGTTCCTCTCCAGCGCCGCCCTGAACAAGCTGATTTCGCTTCGCAATAAGATCAAGCCGACCGGTGGCACCTTGAAGCTGTGCAACCTCCACAAGGATATAGAACAGGTCTTCAAGATCACGAAACTCGACAAGCTGATCGAGATACTGCCGAGCGAAGAAAAGGGTCTGGCCAGCTTCAAATAAGGGGCGGAATGGTGCTACCTTTCAATCCACAGGACCAGCCCCATGAATCGGAGTTTTCCGTCGATTTCCATGCGAAACCATGGACACTGGACCGCGTTATCAGCAGCTGCACCGATGAGGGGCAGACCGCGATCCAGGAACTGATGGGCGCCCTGGTGGAACAGGGGTGGGATGGTAGCGAATTCTTCCAGGTGAACATGGCGGCTGAAGAAGCCGTCGTCAACGCGATCGAGCATGGGAATAAGAGGGATCCATGCAAGTCGGTTCACCTTCTGTTCCGAGTCAGTCCTTTGGAAATTTATCTTGAGATCACCGACCAGGGAGCTGGTTTCAACCCGGACACGCTTCCCGATCCTACCGACGAAGACCTGATCGATAAGCCTCGCGGCCGCGGCGTGATGCTGATCAAGGAATTCATGTCCGAAGTCCACTACAACGATCGCGGCAACAGCGTAGTGATGATCAAACGCAGGTCGCCGGAGAACCGGAACTCCGATTTGGACGGATGAGCGACAGGAAGGGCTTTGGCACTTGCCCGGAAAGTCTGCTGGCCGAAGCCCTTCACGTGGGCTCGCTTGAGTCTGTTGTCGATTGCAGCAGTCAAGGCCTCAGCGATTCCCTGGTTTTCGACTTCAGATGGCCCTTCGAACGTCGCGCTGTCAAGGGATGGCCGGACACCAGCGGTCGCCTCCAGCAACTCCAGTCGACTCACCAAGTCCAACTGGCAATCCTCAAATATCTCCATCAATCGGCTTCCGCTAAGCTGATTCGATTCCCGACCATGGACTGCTCCATGGAAGATGTCTGCCGTATCCCGACAATTCACCCCTGGTCGAAGGGACAAACCATTCTGGCCCACCAAAATCGACTTTGGGAATGGGGATCTTGGCTTGCCGGAAGCAGTCTTTGCTACGAATCCTTCCAGCAGCATCATCTCCAACAGGCGATCGCAGCGGTGGAACAGATTCACGCTGCATCAATTTTAATCGGAACCGATATGGGTGCCTCGGCGAGATGGGAGCGACGCATTGAACTCTATCGCCAACTGCTATCGCTCGATCGCCACTCCAATCGCATCATCGCTTTCCAGGAAATTCCATCTGACCGCCAGGAATTCGATCCGCTCCCCGCTCTCCGAGATCTTTGGGATTGCTGGAGACGGATTTCAGGTCAAGCGTTCGCCCCCCTGATCGACTCCATCTCCCGTCTCTTCCCACGGCAGTGGATCGTTGGCGACCTATGGCGCGATCATCTGCTATTCGCAGACGATCTCCCGTGCGGCATCATCGACTGGGGAGCAACCTCATGGGACTGGCGAGGATGGGATTGGATCCGCTTGCTGACCACCACTCCGTTCTGGAACGCACTGGACGTGTGGCGAGTGGTGGCCCGAGGCTTTGAAGAAAAGCGAGAACCGGGCCCTTGGCCCAGCCATTTCTCGCTGGAAGAAAAAAGTTGCAGACTAGCTGAGTTAGGCCGTTTTCAAATTTATCTGACCGCAGGTCAGTGGATTCTATGGGCAGCCCAGCCGCAGCAGCGCCCAGTTCTCTTTCAGCCAAAGTCCCACCATCGACTCACCGAACTGCTGGCCCAGCTCGTCTCGTGGCGGCAGTGACACCCCCATCAAGGGTAGACTACTGGAACTCCCGGTGCGGTGATCAACGATTTTTCTTATGATCTAGTGGGAGTTTTCCCGTGATGCCAAGCCGGTGGCCAACCGACTCCGGGGCCAGCAAGGGAGGGCCAATGGACCTCCCGGACACTGCGAGGCCCCACAGGTTACGAAAGAAGGATCGACGGATGAAGCAGTTGAAATGGACCTGGGCGCTGCTTGCCTCTCTGATGCTTTGCTCCTTCACCTGGGCACAAAAGCCCGGTCCTATCGGGCTTCCCGGCCTAGAACTGGGCACCGGCCCCAACCTACTTGATGGTCCGCCTGTGGAATGGAAAGCAACCTTCCAGGCCCAAAAAGAAAGCGACCAGGCGACGATTCGCATCACGGCCAAACTGCTCAATGATTTCTACATCTATTCGGTGACGCAACCGCCAGGTGGACCGCTGAAGACGAAATTCAGCTTTCCAGATAAAGATGCAGACCTCGTCGGTGATTGGCAGCCAGATCGGCCTCCCAAGCAGGTCAAGGGAGAGCCAGGATTCGAGCAGATTGTGGTGGAAAAGCATTTTGACGAGGTGACATGGACCGGCAGCATTCGACTGAAATCGGCTCCAGCCGATCCACCCAAACCAATCAAGATCCGCGCCGTCGGCCAAGTCTGTTCCGATACGTGCATTCCGTTCACCGAGGTCTTGGAAGCAAGCTTTGCGGGCTGGGAGGAATCCACGCAGCCCGCAGCATCGGAGACTTCCGTCCAATTCCCCTGGCGTGATCCGGAAGCCCATGTTTCTTGGAACCTGCGATGGGAACCAGGCACCGATGCGCAAAGCGGCTCCCTGGTGATCGAAGGCATTCCCGATGATCAGTACCACCTCTACCCATCGGGAGAAGGGGAAGAGGAAACCAACTTTCGAACCCTAATGATCCTCGATCCTAAATCGTCCCTGGTGCCTCGAGGACCTCCAAAGACCGATGCCCTCCTGGCGGTTCAGGAGATTCCCGGCTCCGATCCGGTTCCCTACCACCAAGGGAATGTCACCTGGCGAGTCCCGATGAAACTTCTGGAAGCCTCTCAACAGTCCAAAGGATCCCTTGAGGGATGGATCGGTTACCAAGCATGCACCCTGGAGTCCTGTGATCAGCCTTTGGGGGCAAAGTTTCAAGGGCAATGGACCCTTACGGAAAGTGGACAAATAGAATTGAATCAGTGGAGCATCCTTCCGGTACCGTTCAAAGAGGTCGCGGGATCTCCGCTCCGCAATCGTTGGCTTGCCACCTCACCGGAAGGCCGTTCGGCCACGGACTCATCCACCTCCGCTACGCTATCCAGTTCTGGCTCGCAGTTCCAAAGCACCCCAGTCCTGTCGGCGGCCGACCTGCTTTTAAACCTTGGGCTGGCATTCCTTGGTGGACTGGTTCTGAACTTCATGCCCTGCGTTCTTCCTGTGATCGGCCTGAAGATCATGGGAATCGTTCAGGAGAGCCAGGGGAGTCGCAGGCGGGTTGCATGGCTGAACTTCTGGTATGTGCTCGGAATCCTGTCGGTCGTTATAGGCCTGGGACTGGCGACAGTGATCGCCAAGGAGCTGTTCAGCGCGACGTTCATGTGGGGCGAGCAGTTCAGTAGCTGGGGGTTTCGAATCGGAATGCTGGTGCTGGTATTTGCGATGGCGCTCAGCTTCCTGGGCGTCTGGGAAATTCCGATTCCCGGGTTCGCCAGCGGCGGTGCCTCGAACAAGTGGATGGCTCAAGAAGGTCCCATCGGTGCCTTCAGCAAAGGGGCACTCACCACCGTCCTTGCCACCCCGTGCATCGGCCCATTCCTAGGAACGGCACTGGGTGTAGCGCTCTCTCAGCCCTCATGGATCGTGCTGCTGATCTTTTTGTTCATCGGACTTGGACTCAGCTCGCCCTACATCCTGATCGCAGCATTCCCAAGATTGATGAGCTGGCTTCCCAAGCCAGGTCCGTGGATGGACACTTTCAAACAGCTGCTCGCCTTCCCACTGCTGTTCACCTGCATCTTTCTTCTCAGCTCCATTTCGGATGACTATCGCATCGCGACGCTAACCATGCTGATTGGCGTGTGGTTTGCCTGCTGGTGGATCGGGAAAGTTCCTGCCTGGGCCGAGCGGAGCAAATACTGGATTACGCTTGCATTGGCAACGGGTGTCGCTTCGGGCCTTGGGGTGTGGAGCTTTCGAGCTCTTGGCCCGGTCGACAAAAACGATGCTCACGCGATCAGCTGGGTTCCCTACTCCGAAGGAGAACTCCAGAAGCTGCTAAAGCAACGAAAGACCGTGATGATCGATTTCACCGCCGACTGGTGCGCCAATTGCAAAACCAACCTGAAGACGGCGATCGAAACGGAAAAAGTGGCAAAGAAGATTCGCGATAACCGTGTGGTTGCCATGGCGGCCGACTGGACCGATTTCGGGCCCGAAATCAAGCAGAAGCTGATAGAACTGCAGAGCAACGGAATTCCCCTGCTGGCGATTTATCCTGGCACTCGCCCCACAGAACCGATCCTACTGAGAGCCCTGCTGTTTGAATCTAACGTGCTCGGTGCACTCGAGGAGGCAGGGCCCAGCCAATGAGCCAGCCTTGATGGAACACTTGGTTTCCGCATGGTGAAATAACCGATTTTTCTGATGTCTCGCCATCGTTGCGAAAGGTGCGATGGGAATCACCAAGGGAAAAACAAACACATCCGCCGCAGGCTCGTCTTCTCTTACTAGCACTCCTAAGATGCTTTAAGTCGAGTGCCGAGGGCCGGCCAATCTTTTCACTGGCTTGCGCGATCCGGCCCTACCGAAACCATTACCTTCACCTTATGAAAAGCAGGGGACGGCTTTTCGGGGCGTATCTTTGAGCCGATGGAAGCATATAAGCTGAGGTTTTTCCAGGGGCGGCTGGAAGGGTTCCTCGGCTTACCGGTCCGAAAAACCGGCGTCCCCTGAACTTCCGAGGGGCCGATAGAACGAAATGGTGGGGCATTTTTGAATGAAAATGCTATTGTCGCCGATGGACTTCGCGCTCTATGAATACGCAAGGAATCCTGGAGATTCCACTTCGTCGGCGGTGCACTTCGATTGGCCAACTGACAAGAAGCAAAAGAAACACTAAAGCTGCTTTACAAACCCGATAGATTTAATATCGGCTCGTTGCCGACTCCTGAAACGGCAAATATCCTTTCGGTTGAATGGCGGGTGATTGAGCGAACTCTCTCTTCCGGATCGCACCAATGGAATGGAATCAGGTACCGACTCACTGGCAATACGTTGGGGCCATCGCCGCGACAGTATTTCCTGAATTGAGCGACGACGATTTGGACGACATCGCAGGCAACCGCACCAGATGGGTGGATCACCTGGTGCGGCTCTATTCTATGGATCGAACGGAGGCGGAGCGGCACCTGGACGAATGGATAAAACAGGTTCCGCCACCGAGGCTTTCACTGAACACAAGGACGATCCAGGAGGTTCACCGTCGCTCCCATTCGAGGAAGCCGAGTATCTTCCGACGGCTGATCCAACTGTTCAATTAAAGGCAGATAGGATCCGGTCTGCTTCCCTGCGAAGCCACCTGACCAGTCGACGTTTCGTTCCGTCCATTGGAACACTCTCTTATCACGACCACCGAATTCTTTGCGGACCAAGTCGAGATTAGAAGTGTTGTCAGAGGACTACTTCAGTGGACTAAGCCTATAGTCCATCGATGACCAAGTGGATCGGACAGGTACTTCGGCATTTTCTCCTGGAACTTGGAATTGGCCTTAAGGCCGCCTCACAAGAGTCAGTCGATCCCTCTGCGAATCAGCCGGATCGAGTCGGCAATCCTGGTGCCAAACAATCGCCGCAGTGAATTGGGAAATCCCCCTCGGGAATCGACCGCAGGAGCATCCTCCCGGCAGATCGGAAGATTGGCCAAATGACAACCGCTTTATCAGTGCATGCTACTGTAGGACCGCGGCTGTTCGTTCGGACAATGGATATCGAATTTCGTTCGAGCGGTATCAAGCGACATCGCGATCTTCGAATAGCACCAATCCCAGCAGCACTGCCAGCAGCGTGTAGAGTAGCCCGTAGAGCAACGCGCCAGATAGAAACGACATGGGCACACGATTTCCCACATCGATCGCCGACTGCATCGAAAAATGCTCGAAGTCGGGAATGATCACTGCGATCAACTCCCCGACGAACTGCAGGATTGCAAAACCACCCTCAGCGCTGCTGACCAACGCTTCGGTCAGGTGCCCCACAACGTAAATCGCGAAGCAGACCGCAAAGTTAGCCAGTTGGGGCAATCGAGTTGCCAGGGCCACGCTGAATGCACTAAGCACGCAGGCGTGGAGAAACGCCATCACCAGCCCCGGCACCGTTCGAACCAACTCCAAATGACAACTCTGCCAGATCGGCGTGTCCTGCGATGACTCCTTAGCATCATAAATTGGCTTAAAGGCTACCCAAAACAGCTCCCAGGATCCCAAGACAACAAACATCAAAGCCAGGACCCAGAAAACACCCAGCATTTTACCAATCAAAAACGATCTCCGGTCCACCGGCTTGGAAAGAACCGTCAGTGCTGTCCGTCCTTCAATCTCCTCACTGACGGAACTGCTGGCTGACCAGACTCCTTGGAACAACGCCAAGACCAGGATGATGGTAATGCCGCAGTCTTTCAGCAGCTTGATGTCCTCGCCGAACGTATGAAATGGGAGAAACACGAACAAAAGAATCAGGAAAATCCCGATCAAGTTCAGCACGAGAAAGAGTGGTTGGGTTATCTCGTTCTTCGCTGCTGCTAAAGCGATCGCCGATACTCGCGGCGCCACCCCCTGCTGCAGGAAGAAAAGCAGTCCGGCAAAAATGACTCCCAGAGCGGAAATCAAGAGCGCCTTGACCTCTGGGGTGGCTGGGCTGGTCGCAAGTCGAAAGACGACTTCTGCAGGATCGATTTCCTGATTCTGAATAAACATCTGCGAGCCCGAAGCAGTCGGCAAGGGAGGAGGGAGGGCCGATTTACGATTCCAGTTCACTTCCCCTCTCGCTTCGATACGCACAGGACGCATCTGAAATCGTGAGACCGAATCGGAGTCGGTGATCATGATGTTTCGATTCGACTCAATCACGACGGATGTCAACAATTCGGCACGGTAGGGGACGGCAGCGACCGTGAATGGAGATTCCTGCGCATCGGTCGGTGCGCCAGGCACCGAAATCTTGTAGATGCGCTCACCAGCACTGAAAATCTGAGGCAAGCTGGCCAGCGTCTGAATGGGCTGCTCCACCACGAAGGTACTCGCCAGACCAACCGATGCCACCACCGCTGCCGTGGTCAGAATCGCCGCACCTACTCCCCTGAAGGCGATCGAAGAAAACTCGCCAATCCAGCGACTGGAGGAACAAAAAAGGAGCGCCCAGGTCGCAATGGCAGTAAAAAACCAAGTAGCGAACAAGGTAAGACGCTGCTCCACGTCAGTCATCGCCCGCTCCGATGACTGCATCAGCCCCCACCAAATGGCGGCAGCCAACCCCAGGGACAACACCAGAGCCACCGCATGGCCTAGCCAAGGCTTGGACTGCAAAGGAAGAAACAATTTCAATTTGGCAAGTATGGCGAAAAGACCGACAAGCATCCCAAGGATCGCAAGCCCCACCGCCACACCAAGGCCAACCAGCCAGACTGTGGTCAACCAACGAGTCATCCAGAATTCGGTCGCGGCTACTGGCAAAACTGGAAACATGGCGCCATCCCAATGGAAACAGACAAGGAAACTCCATTGGCTTTAATACGCTTGCTTTTCCCTATGGTTCACCTCCCGACTCCGTTGCGACTCCATTAGCAACCTGAAAACCCAAATGTAGCCATCCTCCCTTCCATCCGGGAATTCCGAGCCGAAATCCAATTTCACCTTCGCCGATCCAACCCGGGCAAACCGCCGTGCGGCGAAGCGAACAAGCAAGGGTGAGGGATACCGATACGATCTAGCCTCAACATCCGATTGGCCAAAGCCTCAGCCAATAAGTGAACATCCGATCACAACCCTTTCAACCCCGACGCATCTCCAAAGCTAGCTATACACCCCAATTGGTGCCGCCCCCCGTTTAGTGAGCCGAGAATTTGGCCATGGGCCGATAAAGACGAACTGACTGCAGAACCTCTAAGCTTCCCTAAGAAGTCGGCATGCAGAAAGCTTCTGGCCAGCAGCCGTACGAAACCCCCAGCCACTGGCATCGGAGCCCCATCGGAATCGACAACTGCGGTCGCTCGAAAGCTAAATGGCGGAGTGATGCAGGATGAACCAGCAATTGAAATCCTCCTGTCGCACTCACTCATTTTGTCAAAGTACTTCTTGGCACCCCTGACTGGACACTTGGTTTTCGCAACAAGACAGACTGCGCGATTTTTGAGCAGCTCGAGTTGTGCTCGGAACACAGGCACCCCTGCTCGAATTCAGTGCACACAGAGGGCATGGTCCCTAAGTCGTTGAAATGCAAGCGTTTACGACACCTCCTATTGCCTGCATTGGAAGGATGGGCACGTTCAGCCACCGGAGTGGTGGTTAACCGACTGGTTGCCAAGGGGCGGGTCGGTACAGGAGCTTGTAGCCAGCAAGAGCAAAGGAGTGGGAAATGCAGGAAGAAGGAAAATCGCAGTTGGCAATTGGACCAGATGCCTCGACCGTAGCCTTGGGAGCGACCAGGAGTGCCAGCGAGAAGATGGCCGATGACCTCCGGGCTTTTGAAGCCGTCGCAGACGAACTGAATCAAAGATTGATTCTCGGGGTGCCGGCTGCATTGCGTCGCAAACAGATTGTGGACTGTGCGACCGAATTGTTTGGCCTGGCACCCAGTTGGGTTGCCTTCTTCCGCGCTACCATGGCGCGAGGCGGCCTAGTCTCCAAACTCTTCGTCACTCCAGAAGAAAGAAAAGACTACTGGTGCTCACCCGAACACCACCAAGTTCTCGAAATGCTTACTGCACTGCGATCGCGGGATCTACCGGAGTGCGAGGCTGGAGAGCCTTCCCGCATGATCACCATTCGAATCCCCAAGTGCCTTCACGAGTTTATTTGCGACGAGGCCAACGAACTGGAGATGAGCGTCAATAAACTCTGTATCAGTCGAATCCTGATGCAAGTGGACCCCACCCTTTTGCCCCAGTCGGCCCAAAAACGTCGAGGCCGGAGACCGGGATCGAAACCTCTCTCGAGGAGCCAGCCAGCAAACCCGCAACTTCCCTCCGGGACAACAAGTCTATAATTCCCCGGTGATCGAAGGGATCGCTGGACGATCGCTGGCCTCCCCGAAAGGGGAGGCGGGAGGAAAGTCCGGGCTCCAATGAGCAGGATGGTCGGTAACGCCGACCGGTCGAAAGGCCAGGGAAAGTGCCACAGAAAAGATACCGCCGAACGGCCACTCCCCAGGAGTGATGCGTGGTAAGGGTGAAATGGTGGGTTAAGAGCCCACCAGAGCCGAAAGCGATTTCGGTTGCTAGGTAAACCCCATCCGGAGCAAGACCAAACAGGAGGTGCGCGAGTTCTCCTCATGGGGAACTCGCCCTGTCGGCTCGACAGCATGCCTCCGGGTAGGTTGCTTGAGGCGTCGAGCAATCGACGTCCTAGAGGAATGATCGTCGCGGCATCGCCGAACAGAACCCGGCTTACAGGCGATCCCTTCGATCGCCTTTCGTTACTAGGTTGCCCCAAGCCGTTTTCCCGGCGGAGTGGTTCACGCTAAAATAGTTGACTCGACTGCAAGCGATGGGCAGTGTCGATTTGGCCCTCGCCGGAGACACATTCCAGGCGCGGCCGAAAGAATCGGCGACGCAGACCCCTCCATCCTTCCCACATCCGACCGTCCTAACCCTCGTCGCTTTCGCGACGGGACGAAATCACGGCATGATTCGACCGTTCCTGAACACCGACCGCCAAGCGATCGCCGACATCTGGCAAAAGCACTGGCAAGCTGCGGGATATCCACTGAGCTCTCGCAGTGATCGGTTCGAGCTAGGTTTGCTTTGCAAGCCGTTCCTGAAAGAATCGACTTGCTGTCTTATCCTGGACTCCCAATCAAAAGCAGCCGGTTTTGCCGTCGCGTTTGAGAACCGCTCCTACCCAGGCGTAGGGGACGGCACGATGATTCTGAACCAACTATGCATTCGACCCGGCCCAGATGAGGATTCTCTTGCCGAACAGCTGCTGCAGCACCTGCTTTGCCAACCCTCCAACCATCCGAAATCCCGATGGATCGCCGCTTCTTCTCCCGATCACATTGGAACGCTGGTCGGTCTGGAACCAGGTAATGGCTGGTGTGGTGTGCTGACACCCGACATTCGACGTCGTCGTTGGCTGGAACAGGCTGGCTTCCAAATCACTGCATCCTATCTCAATTGGCAACTCGACCTACTGCAATTCCATCCAGCGATGGGGCGACAGCATGTCCTCTTGCGAAGGCAGTCGATGGTCACGCGAGCTCTAGAGAGTGAATGGAACGACACATGGCAGGCGGTTGTTCTTGGCCATGGAGAAACGATCGGATTCCATCTGATCCACCAATCCAAGAAAACTAAAGCAGCAACTGCCATCTTCTGGCGCATCGCGCCCCCAATTCCCGATACCGATGGACAGTTGGCCCTTCTTTGGATGCCTGAAGAGTGCGATGACCCAGCTCAGCAGGAACAGATGGCATTTTTCCTCACCGAAGCACTCCAAACCCTTCGCAACGATCAACTGCGCACGATACAAACGGTTCTGCACGATCGAGCAATCGCACGGATGGTGCTACTGGAACGACTCGGTTTCCGGCAACAGCCATCAGGAATCACCATGGAAAGAATGCTTGGATAAGCTTCAGCCGCTCCATGTTCAAGCGATTCATCTCAGCGATTTGCTCAGAGAAGTCCGAACCTACCCTGAGACAACAGTTGCAGGGTGTGCATGCCACCGCAGATATCGCGATGCAACGAAGGGCCCGTAAACTAAGTGCCGATCCGAAAACCGTCCCTTACTTACGCTGCTGATTAGGATTTTGCAGGTTCTCGGAAAGTTTCTAAGTACCAGCGGCTGACTTTTGCTTTCGATCGATCAACTGATCCAGTTCCTGCCTCAATTTTTCCAGCACCTGGTCGTATGGGAATGCGCCAACCGTTTCCCCTCCTCGCTTCAGGTTGACTCGGGTGGGCCCACACCACAACCCCAAGTCTGCATCATCGGTCTCGCCCGGCCCGTTGACTCGGCAACCCATTACCGCAATGGTGATGGCATGGTCTTTTGCATACTGAGTCATCTCCTTGACCTGCTGCGCCAGCTCGACGAATGCTTCGTTCTCAACGCGTGAGCAGCTGGGGCAGGAGATGATATTCAGCTTGGTTGGATCGAGCGCCACAACGCTCCGCAGCCTTCCCGCAAAGATATCATCCAGAATCGCTCGCCCCGCCTGAATCTCCTCGGACTTCCGCGAGTTGGGGACGGTCAGGGAAACTCGCAACGTATCTCCAATCCCTCGGCCAATCAGCTGCTCGAAAGCAATCCGGGTCTTGATGACACCATCTGGTGGCAATCCCGCCTCGGTCACCCCAAGATGCAATGGCACATCCGCCCTCTCCTTGGCAAATCTCTGATTGACCTCAACCACTTTTGCAGGGTCGCTATCTTTGAGGGATACCACATAACGATCGAATCCAAGCCGATCGAGAAGCTCGCAATGCTCCAGTGCCGAGGCCAGCATCGGTGAAATCGAATCCTCAGCGGGAAACTTCTCTTTGATCGCCGGATCGACGCTTCCGCAGTTGACGCCCACACGCATCGCGCAATCATGCTGCATCGCAACGTCGACTAGATACTTGACTTTGTCCTGCCAAGCCTTCTGTCGTTCGTGATGGTACAGATGCCCGGGGTTGTACCGAATCTTATCTACGGAAGGTGCCACCCGCTCGGCCAGTCGATAGTTTTCCTGCAGATCGACCGACAGGTTGGCAGGTACTCGCCGACGAATCTCGGCAAGCGCCTCGGCATCCTTATCGCTGTCAACAGCGATTCGAACCACCCCTGCTCCCGCAGCATGGAGATCTAGAATCTGCGTGACCGTCGCGTCGATGTCCTGGGTGTGCGTCGCACACATGCTCTGCACGGCAATCGGATGCTGGCTGCCAATTCCAATCGAACCAATTCGGACTGTTCGCGTGAGATTTCGCTGGATCTTGCTGCTCATCGACCTATTCCGCAAACTGAAAATAAAAGAACACTCGGCCTTCCGACCGGGAAAGCTCACCAAGAGCACTCACTATCTTCCATCCCCCGTATTGTAACGTCTCTGTGAACTCCTCAAACGGCAATCCCTGCGGGCAATCCCCGGCGGCCAAGTTTCCTTTTCCTTCAGAGCAATTATTCTTGAAGGTTGATCCTGAACCACTTCTTGGGATGCCGAAAGTGAATATGACAATGCAATTCCGTTGCTTTACCAAGCCCACCAAATGCATAGGTATTCTCGTAAGCCTGCTCCTGCTGCCATCGCTTATTCCGCAGTCGCAAGGCGAGATCATCGAACTCTATTCGGGCAGTGGCCTACCATCGGCTCAGCCTTGGCTAAGCTACGCGGATGACCGTTTGGCCACTGGGGGATCCGTTTCGCAAACCGCTGTCACTGGTGGTGTTCGACTAGCCACCGATCTGCCCGTCAGCGCAGGATACAGCAACTACAATTTTCTCTCCCAGTTGAAAAACCCGAGTTTCCCGCAACTCATCCGCTCCCAAGGATTTCAAATCGAATTTCGCACACAGATTGTTTCCGAGCAGCATGGATCGATCCACCGCGCCGGCTGGAGCGTTCTACTGCTCGGACAAGACCGTAAAGGGGTCGAGCTAGGATTTTGGGAAAATGAAATCTGGGCTCAGACGCAAAGCCCTCTATTTCAGCATGGTGAAGGGACCACGATCGATACACGGATCGCTCGTGACTACCAGCTTCTGATACTGGGAGACCGCTATGCACTGGCAGCTGACGGGGTGAAGATCCTGGAGGGAGAAGTCAAAGATTACTCCAGCTTTGGAACGCCCTACAGCCTTTCCAACTTCCTTTTCCTTGGCGACAACACATCGAGCGCCAGCGGCACTTCGATCCTCGGAAAGGTCACCCTGCAGACAGGCATCAGCAGTATCCCGGAACCAAGCAGCCTTGCGCTCGCTGCCGCTGCAATGCTTTATCTCCGGATAGGCCATCGGCGGCGGTCGATTCCGGCCCACAGCGATCTAGCGTAACGCCAGTCGCAAGCCATCTTTGGGGACTGCGGAAGCAAAAAAAATCCCTGGCCAGACGGTGCTTTTTGCACCGACTATCCAGGGATTGCATGCGGAGTGCCCCCGCAAGGGCTCGAACCTTGGACCCGCTGATTAAGAGTCAGCTGCTCTACCGACTGAGCTACAGGGGCAGGAGGTGATAATTTAGCCGATCGGCGAGACAATTTCCAGGGGACAGCTCCATTTTTCACCCTATGGTGCGGACGTTCGCCAGCAGTTCCGCTCCAACCCCGAAAAACCGTTCATTCTGCCTCGTCTCCCTCTCCAACATCCGACATCATGGCCTCCCCTGGCCTTGGACGACGCAGCTGCAAAATCACCGACTGGGAATGGGTATCGGGCATCGGATAGGAATCAACTTTTCGCAATTCAATCCCTTTCAGCAAACCGCGATGCCTAGCCTCCCCCCGCTCTTGAACCCACTGAGGCCCCTTGATCGCCAGCAGCCTTCCAATTTTATGCCAGTCGTTCTGCAGCCAACCACACAAACGCGGCAATGGCCCTACGGCTCGGGCAACAAGCGTATCAAACGTGAAATCCTCCAGCACCTTCTGGACGCCCTGACCATAAACCGGCACGGAAAGATCCAATTGCCTTACGATCTCGTCGACGATTCTCGCCTTCTTGCCGACGCTGTCGCAAAGGCTGACTTCGACATCTGGCCTTAGGATGGCAACAATTACCCCCGGAACCCCACCACCGGTCCCCATGTCCAGCACTTCCTCATTGGGGTGCAGCAGTTGCGCCAAGTGCCAGGAATCGAGCAGATCTCGCTTCACGAAAAGCTCTGGAGTCACGTGTCGCGTCAGGTTGACTTTCTCATTCCACTCCCAAAGCAACTGGCAGTACATGGCCAGCAACTCCAACTGCTTCGGAGTGATTCCGGACAGTCCCAAATCGGCAATGGGCTGCTTCAAACCATTTTCAATATCTCGGCTGATCATGCACCTGGCAATTCTTTGAAGAGAAACTTCACGCTGAGAGATCGATAGAAGCGACTCCCGACCTCTGGATCTGAGATCCCCACCAGCACCGCAACTATTTTCCCACCGGTTAGCATGAAATCGACTGCTTATCGATCGGCTCGCCTAAAGATCCGAAGATCCTCCGCGGGCCGTTACTCCCCGGCAGTTCGTTCCGGCTCCTTCGACAACTCCCCCGACTTCTTTTGAACTTCCGACAACTCGGATGGCTCCCCCATGCTTTCCTGCAAAGGTGGGTCCAAATCGATCTCCTCATATTCCGTGCTGTCGATTTCCTTACGCAAGATCAGGTATAGCGCAGCCGCCGAAGTCCAGAAGAAGCTAAAGGCAAAAGCCAAACCGAACCAGTAGGGCCAAGCATTAATCCATCGAGTCAACAGACTCAGGGGCATCCCAGGATCGCCCTCAGGCCCCAAATGGAGTAGCAGAGTAGCCATAAGCCGACTGGCAAGCCAACCGGCGAACGTTATCATCGCCCCACCTATCACCCCAGCGAAGATTCCTGCCGGCAGCGTAACGGCAAGGGTAAATGGCTTCTGAAAAAGATAGGCAGATGAGCGCGAATACCCTTCAAAGGCATCTCCCTTCCGCTCGGCCAACACCCCGGCCATCGCAAGCGGGAAACCAAGAATTCCATGGAGCATCGCCCATCCGGCTTGCAGCAACAGGATCAACATCAGCCCCAGCAGCACGGTGGCGACCCAATTGCCGACACTCCCCAATCGCGCCAATCCACAAATCACCATGATCGGCAGCGAGATCGCTAGAACCATCGACCACGGAAGAAGTATCGACCAGAATAGACTCGCCAATCGGTTCCCGACCGTCCGAAAGCAGTCACTCCAGCCAATCGTGCTTTGCGTTCCCAATTCCACCAGAGAGCGACGCAGAAGCAACCCACCGATCAGCGACCAAACAATCATGGTCCATCCAACGGCAAAAACCTTTTGAGCCAGACCATTCCACCCCACCGCTCCGGCAGGTGAAAATGCGGTTGCTACAAACCAATCCCAAGGTTCCCTTAACAGTTTTGCCGATGCAAGCAGACCTTCTGCAAGGCCTCTTTGTCGGATCGCTTCGACGAGACTTCCTCCTTTCGGCGTCCAGGATGGCTGAATCGCAACTCCACCCGGGGTCTCAAAGAGAATCGATGCAAACCAGCTTCCGAAAATGGTTGCTCCGATTCCCAAAAGGGCCAAGACCAGATGGCTGCTCCGCCAGGCGATGGTGATCGCCCGTGACATCAGTCTCCAAGGGGGCACGGACCGATACCAGTCCATCTGCACTCTGGGGATCTCTGCCCAATCTCTAGACGTTGGTTCCGTCATCGCGATTCCTCTTCATCTTCCTCGAAAATCCATTCCCTTCTTGTCCGCGATTCGTCCTCTTCACGCTCGGGTTCTTCATCAGGATCCCGGGCGTGAGGCAATCCAATGTCTTCGGTCAACCATCGGTTCAAATCAATCCATCTGCAGCGGGGACTGCAAAACGGCATGGCAGGCGACTTCACATCCGCCACAAACAGCTTTTGGCAGGTTGGACAGTAGATTTCCTGTGCTTCCGTGTCTCCCATCACAACCCTTTCTATCCTCTCTCTCAGCAAGCCAGCAGTTACCAAATCGGGGACACAACCGGGGCCGATCCAATTCCAAGCTACTTCTTCTGAGCCAAGGCATGGAGGTAATCCAGCAGACTGGCAAACTCCAGAACGCTCATCGAATCCAAAAGACCTTCCGGCATCGACGACACAGGCAACGCCTTTCGCTCGACAATCGATGCTACATCCAGTTGATGCTCCTTCCCCTGGCTGTCTCGGATCGCCACCTGATCGGCCGCCTCTCGAACCACAAAGCCGGTCAACACTTGAGACTCGTCTGTCAAAAACGTCTCCGTCTTAAAGCCTTGTGCTATGGTCCGATTGGGGAAGGCGATATTGCGAGCCAGTTCGTCGCGCGGGTACGTCTTCGCGATGTTTCCAAGATAGGGACCTTTGGGCTGCTGTCGAGTGTCGACGGTGTGGCAAGCAGCACAATTGGATTTCATGAACACTAACTCGCCCAGCGTCGCATCCCCTTGCATTCCCATTGCGCGGTTGGCGAATTCCTCTAGCCCAATCTCTTTGGCTTTGGGTGTCTCGTCAGGAATCCGCCTCACCCCCAGGCGGTCGGCTGCTGCCTGAGCCAGCGACTGGATATCGCCGTTGGGATCCGACAGCGCTTCCAGCACTCGCGGCGCCATCGCTCGATTCCTGGTCTCTGCGATCGCCTCCAGAAGCACCAGTTTCCCCTCTTCTGCATCGTTCCATTGCTGATCGATCCAACGCTGTGCTCCCTGACGGAATGCCTCGGGGGCATCCGAATTACCGGCAACCTGCAGTAAGGCGGCCGCAGAAAGCCATGCTGGATCGCTCCGCTCTTCGGCGAACTCCTCCAGCCATTGCTCCTGAAATGGCAGGTTGGGAGACTTCAGAAAAATCTCAGTAAGCCGTTCTTTGTCGCCCGTTTCAAATTTCTCATCGCGCCAAGTTTCGCCGACAACCCGGATCGCACCCAGAATCGCCTCTGCTGCAGGAATCTTCCCCAGCGATGCAACGAGATGCTGACGCGAATCGATCCCAAGTTGTGTGCGGTGCGTCAAGGGTTCCAAAAACTCCATCGCATTCTCTGGAACTCCTTCGGTTGTCGCCAGAATTTCAAGCGTACGATCCGCGTACTGTCGATCTTCCGTGGCTAGGTGAAGCAATCGAATCAGAGCCGCCTCCAGCGGGATTCGATGATTGCGCGCCAATTTCTGCAGGTGCACGGTTTGCTCAAAATCGGACCGCTCCGCGTATGCCTCCAGCGCCTCACTGATACGTAGCGTTCCATCCCATGCCTCCAGCTCGTAGTAGGGCCCGCGCGTGTCAGGGCGGGTCCCCCAGGAATCTCCAGTCCAGGCTGCTTCTCGGAAATAAAGTCGGCATAGGGCTGCCACAATCTCCGGACTTGGATCCCTATTCAATTGCTCCAAGAGAGCATCTGCCGCCGGCATCGTGTGAATCTCTCCCAGTGCACGCCAGTAGATCGGCGCCCGATCGGGATAACGCCTTGCCGCATCGATGCACAACTGGTCCGCCTTAAGTCGAATGGCCCGCTGCCTGGCCAAATGCGAAAGGACTGGATCCTGGGTTTGCATCGCAACGGCCAAATCCTCCCCTGCCAGCTCCAGGATCTTCGACGCCTCCACCCGCTCGGGAGTCCGCTGGGCCAGTTGTCGTGCCAGCCATCCTCCCGCCTTGCTCTCACCCCGCCATTGAAGTTCGCGCATCGCCGCCAACCGCCTCCGATAGCTGGGACCATCCAGCTCCTGCATCAATTGATCAACCGAAGCCGACCGGTAATCGAGCAGCGGCACATTGAGCGCCTCCTTAGGCCGAATCTGAACGATATAGCCGACCCTCGGCCCTTCCCACGAAAAGGTAGCG
The DNA here is from genome assembly GCA_044337705.1 of Pirellulaceae bacterium. Taxonomy (GTDB): domain Bacteria; phylum Planctomycetota; class Planctomycetia; order Pirellulales; family Pirellulaceae; genus JBEISR01. Next base: position 35,825 of record JBIINB010000034.1, read on the forward strand.
CCTCTCCAGCTAGCGCAGTACAACTTGCCGAACGCATCAATGTCCGCATCGGTTGGCCTGGTCATCTTCACCAAGGGGACGGGATCCCTGGTTTCCCGATACGTCGCACCATCCGGCTCCACCTGATGGTGAAATAACGCCCCCGTCCCCCAATCGGCAGTTAGCGGAGCTTTATTCCAACGCCCCCACCCCGGCTCTTCGATATACACCGCGCCACAGCCGGAACCTCCGCCGTAGTCGGCCAAAGGTGGAAGACAGTCTTCCGGAAAATGGACGTAGCGCCGCGGGTAGCCGCGGTCTTCCCCACCGATAAAATGATGAAAGCGAACATTCCAACCGCCACCATCATTGGTGTTATCTCGAGCGAACATTTCCATCTGTGGAGAGATGGCGACTTCGAGGATATTGCGTGTCCCGGTCGCGTAGACTTCCAAGCCGGAACCATCCGTGCGACAACGGAGCACTCCCCCTCCACGATGCGTCAACGTCGCGCCATCGCTGCCGGTCGCCTTGAGCACCCCGAAGTCTCCGCCGGCGATGTACAACCAACCGTCCATCCCCAGCGACAGACCGTTGGTGGTGTGGTCGGCGGGCCGATCGTCATAACCAAACGCAAGATCCCGGACCAGAACCTTCTGCTCATCCGCATGCCCATCCCCGTTATGGTCGATCAAGGCGCTTAGATGAGGCGGATGCATCAGATAAAGTCGATCCCGATCCCAGACCAGGCCGCGTGGCGCATCAATGGTGCAGAAGACCTTCGACTCGTCAGCGCGTCCGTCTCCATCAAGATCGCGAAGGCGTATGACACGCCCGCGGCCAGGATCACGGCCAAGCGATCCGTTTCCATCGCTGCTGACATAGAGCGTTCCATCGGGTGCCGCTGCAACAAAGACCGGATAGTTGACAGCAGGTGGCGCTGCGAAGATCGTCGCTTCAAAACCTTCCGGCACCTGAAAGTCCTCCAGTATCGATCGCTCGGCCGCCTCCCCAAGCTTCTCCACCTTCGGTTCTATGTTTCCCCGCTTGGCGTAACGATCCCCACCAAGTCCCGGGACTACCCCAGCCAGCGCCGGGTCGATTTCCGGAAACAGATTATCCAGTCTCTTCCCACCCAACTTCACCTCACGAATGCTGCACCACTGCCCCTTCTTGGTTCCCAAAGCCCGGACTCGAAGACTCTTGGCAGGAATCAATTTGCTTACCTTCAGTGGCTCCGGTTCATCCGTCGCATGCTGCGACGCATCGAGGATCGTTTCCCACGCCGCACCGTCTGTCGACACTTCGACCAAGAACTGGTAGGCGACAGGATTCTCCCAATGAATCTCCACCGCTTCGACCGACCGCTCCTCAGGGAAATCGATCTGCCACCACTGAGGATAACGGCCATCGGAAGCACACCAACGGGTGTTTGTGTCTCCGTCGATTGCGCGCCAGGCATAGTTGTGCCGCCCCGTCTCCTCAGTGC
>JBIINB010000251.1:0-3557 GCA_044337705.1 Pirellulaceae bacterium
GAGGACTGAAGAAGCGCCGGGCCACGCTTTGCGGTAGCCACCATCGCCAGATGGTGGATTTTCTGTAATGGTCGATATAAGCCACTCACCACCGCCTGGCGGCGTTGGCTACCAAGAGTCGCGAGGACTGAAGAAGCGCCGGGCCACGCTTTGCGGTAGCCACCATCGCCAGATGGTGGGTTTTCTGGAATGGTCGCGTTGGCAGATGGATAGTTGGCAACAGGTATTCCACCAGTTTGTCCCCAGAGTTTGTCGGGGCCAAGACAGGGAATCTCTTGGGGGAAAGGTGAAATGGGATCGAAGATTCAGCAATTCAACGGTTGCTGGGTACATTAAGGGTTTGTGTGCTGTGGTTGGTCGAAGAAGGAATCGAGAGCAATCCACCATGTCGGGCGATGGATCCAGTGCGATGCAATCAGGGGCTCTTTTGCAGGGGATGCGGGTCGCCTTTGTGGGGCGTTTGGGAGGGTTGACCCGCAAGGAAGCGCATCAGCTGGTGCGGCTTCATGGCGGCCAGCCGGTGGAGCGGCCAACCGCGGAGATCGATCTACTGATTGTCGGGGCCGATGAGTTGCCAGGGACTTTCCCGGACTCCGATCCCGCGACGCCTTGGCGTGTGGCGATGGCGTCGGGGCAGGTGGAGTGCATCGAGGAGACAGAGCTTTGGCGGCGGCTTGGCTGCATGGAGGACGCTCCTGATTGTCGGCGTTTGTTCACCCCAGCGATGCTGGCTGATCTGCTGAAGGTCCCGGTGCGCAACATACGCCGTTGGCAGAGAATGGGTTTGATTGAGCCGGTTCAGGTGGTTCATCGGCTCCCTTACTTTGACTTCCAACAGGTTCAGTCCGCGCGTCAGGTGGCTCATTGGATCGCCACTGGCACCAAGCCTTCGGATCTCCGCAAGCAGTTGGACCAATTCGCCCGTCACTTCCCCAACCTATCTCGCTCCCTTTCCCAGCTGGAGATCCTGGTCGAGGGCCGTCAGGTTCTTTTGAGGAAAGAAGAAGGTCTGCTGGAGCCGGCCGGTCAGATGCGCATCGATTTTGATGCGATCGATCAAGCAGCAAGCGGCTTGGACGCACCACCCCACCTGATCGTCGCCAGTCGAGGCGTGGGGCGGGACGATCGGGCCAATTTCCCGGAAGCCCCATGGACCAGCGAGCAGATCATCGAGCTGGCGCAGCAGCAAGAAGACCAGGGGGACTTCGAAGGAGCGATCGAGTGGTATCGCGTCCACCTGTCCAGTCACGGACCTAGCGCCGAAATCCATTTTCAACTGGCGGAATTGCTCTACCGAACCGGCGATGTGACGGCGGCGCGGGAGCGGTACTATGCCGCGATCGAATGCGACGAGGACTTCGTCGAGGCAAGAGCAAATCTAGGCTGCGTGCTGCTGGAGACTGGGCGTGTGGATCTGGCGATCGCGGCATTTCATGGTGCACTTGCACATCATGAAGCCTATGCCGACGTCCACTACCACTTGGCTCGCACCCTGCACGACAACGCTCAGGGGAATGAGGCGATCCCTCATTGGCAGCGGTTCATTGAATTGGCCCCCGAGAGTCCCTGGGCTGAAGAAGCTCGATCGCATCTGTCGGAGGGGATCGAACCGGAGGTGGCGGGGGAATTCCGAAGGCCGGTCAGGTGACCCGGTAGCCCAACCCTTCCAGTTTTTCCCGAAGACCCTTCTGCGCCAGCGCCTCGCCGTGCACCAGACGAATCTCCTTCGGCTTTTCGGGAATTCCCTGCACGAACTTCAGCAGGTCCGACTGATCGGCATGAGCCGAGTAGCCGGTGAGCGTGTGGACTTTGGCTCGGATCGGGTAATAGCGTCCATCGAGCCGGACAGTGGAGCGACCGCTCTGAATGACCCGTCCTGGCGTCCCTTCGGCCTGGTAGCCGATGAATACTACATCGGTCGACTCTCGTCCAAGAAACTGTTTCAGATAGTTGACCACCCGTCCGCCGACGCACATCCCGCTCCCCGCGATTACGATCGCCGGCTGATTGCGACTTTGCAGCCGCTGAATCATCTTCTGATGCTCTCGGTGCCCATCCAGTTCGATCAGATTCTTGAAGACCAGTGGCTGATCATCGATCGACAGCAGCTCCTTCGCCTCGGCATCCCAGAACTCGGTCATGTCGGTGTAGATCTCGGTAAGTCGTTTGGCCAGCGGGGAATCGACCAGAATCGGGATCTGTCCGAGCATCGAGCATTGATTCCTGTAGCCGATGTTCTCCAGGATCCGGTTCATTTCATAGAGCAACTCTTGCGTTCGCCCCAGGCTGAACGCAGGGATGATGGTTACCCCTTTGTTCCGCATGGTATGGCAAAGGATCTTATCCAGTGCCTGCAGACGCACTTCCCGCCCTTCATGATTGCGATTCCCATAGGTGCTCTCCAGAACCAGCGCATCGGCTCGCTCAGGACTCTTCGGATCATCCAGAATCGGCGTCAGTCTCGAACCCAGGTCCCCACTGAAGACGACACGCTGCGAATCGTGTTCGATCTCTACGTAGGATGAGCCCAGCACATGCCCGGCTGGTTGATAGCGGACTGTCAGATCGGCGCCGATCTTTTCCCAGGTTCCGTAGGGGAGCGGTTTAAGAAGCTTTTTGATATCTCCCAGAACGTCTCGGATAACAGCACGATTGCGGGTGATTCCAAGTCGTATCGAATCCTCGAGCATCACCGGAAGCAGTCGTGCGGTGGGCTGTGAGCAATAGATGGGGCGATCAAATCCGGCTGCCAGCAGGTAGGGGATTCTCCCGATGTGGTCGATGTGGACATGGGTGACCAGGAGCGCTTCGATTCCTTTGAGCGGAAAGTCGATGCGGGGATCTTCGTGCCCGATCGCATCGCGCCCCTGGAAACTGCCGCAGTCGATCAGAACCGAACGATCCCCCTTCAATCGAAGCTGATGGCAGGACCCCGTGACTCCACTACGCCCACCATGGTGAGTGATCTCCATGCAATCGCTCCGTTGTTAGGTTGTTCCGAATCCATGCAATCGAGGCGATCGATTAGCGCTAGCGTGGCTGGTAGGAAGACCCCTTCACACGGATCGCGTCTGCCTCTGTATCCCAGGGACCCTTTATTAGAGCGATTGGAACAGAGCATCGACAAGGACCCATCGCCGGGGTCGGCGGAGCTTGGTTCTGTCGGTCCGATGAGGTATTCAGTAGGTCGCGCGATCGCAAGGAAGCGATCACAAAATGGAGGCGAATGCCGAAGTTTCGCAACCTGCTCGGAGCTTTGTTCTGAGCCTAGAGGGGCTGGAAATGGTGACGATGACAATTTCGACAGGCTGCTTGGGGGCTGTCCGTTCTTGTTTAGGTTGCCGCCAGGTCGCGAGGGATTGTTCTCCTGACAGTCTCAGAGGCAAAGCCGGCTGAATGAAGCACGTATCGATCGGAGGTACCGCGACCGCGGGCCCATTCAGCGGCCAGTTCGTTCAGCGGCCAGTTCGTTCAGCGGCCAGTTCGTTCAGCGGCCAGTTCGTTCAGCGGCCAGTTCGTTCAGCGGCCAGTTCGTTCAGCGGCCAGTTCGTTCAGCG
>JBIINB010000119.1:0-12778 GCA_044337705.1 Pirellulaceae bacterium
TTTCGGAATCGGCTGCGATCCATAACAACCCATTGCACCGGAGTCGCGGGGCCAGGCGGCTTGAAGAAGATCCCTCATTCATCGCGGCCCGGTGAATGCGGACGTTACGGTATTTCCTTGCGACCGGGGGACGTAAGTCCCCGGTTTCAGGCATCAAAAGCCGGGCAGTCAAGGGAGAGAAACAGTGGGCTGACGCCCACCGCTCGCCAAAGATGTGAGGTGCTGGATCACGCCCCCGAGAAACCAATCCCGAATTCACAGAAAAGAAGCTGCTTTATCGCTGATGAACTGGATCGTACCCTACAAATCGTCAGCCAACAGTCTCCAGAAGCTGGAGCAACTCCCCAGGTTCATCGATCAAGAATCGTGCGCCGCTGGCCTCAAGTTCACTCGCCTGCCGAAATCCCCACGTCACACCTACCGCTACACAACCGGCCGCACATGCCGTCCACATGTCTGTGTTGGTATCTCCCAAATAGAAGACGCTCCCTGCAGGCATTCCCCAATGCCTGCAGATCTCTACAACCCCAGCGGGATCTGGTTTGCGAGCCACATTCGGACGCTGCCCCAGTACCGGATCGAACTGCCCCGCCGCGAAAAACCTAGAAACACACTGCAATGTAAACGCATGCGGCTTATTGGAAAGGACCGCCATCGGAATCTTCCGCTGCTCCAACACACCAAGCAACGCCTCGATCCCTGAGTAGGGCGCCGAAGTGCGATCCCAAGTCTCTTCGTAGAACCGCTCGAAAAGCTCGACACAGCGATCCACTGTCAGATCAGTCCCCATCCCATCAGGCAACGCCCTCTGAAACAGGACTCGGACTCCATCCCCTACGAGGAATCGAAAATCTTCTACCGGATGCTGAGGAAAACCCAACTCCAGAAGCACCTGGTTGGCTGCATCTGCAATGTCTCGCAGAGTATCCAGCAGCGTGCCATCCAAGTCAAAGATGACACCGCGAGGGACTCCGGGTCTTCCTGGTCCCGATTCCGTTGTGATGTCCATGAGCCGATCCCCGGTTGAAGGTCGGCTACTTCACCGAATCGGCCAGCGCTGGTGGTAGAGACTCTTTCAACGTGTCCCGCGGTTCGATCGTGTCCTTGTACGCATGGGCGTCCAAAAGAGTGAACCCCAGAAACAGTGCCACGAAGATCAGCGTACTAATGAAGAGGATGGCGTTGAAGGGTTTGTCCCAAAGCATGTGCATGAAGAACAAAATCACCAAAGCCGCCTTGATGGTCGCTATGAAGAGGCTGAGCCAGATTTCCATGTCACCCAAGTTCAAGGTTGACTGGTACACGGTCAAGAGAGTCAGCAGCACCAGAATGCCAAAGATCGTGAACAGCATGCTCAGCGGCGCCGGGTGCGAGAACTCGCCATCCCCGTGAAGATGCGAGTCATGAACGTTGTGGTCCGCCGAGGAATGCGTATGAGCCATGGTGTGGGACTGCTTGAAAGGAAAGTAAAGAAATCTGCAATCGGGAAAGCTATTTAATCAGGTAGAGCAGGGGGAACAGATAGATCCAGATGAAGTCGACCAAGTGCCAGTACAATCCCACATTGTCGACAGGACCGAAGTACTTGCTGTGAAATTCTCTTCTGGCGGCCTTCACGATTAACCAGGCGATCACACCCATACCAGCCAGGATGTGAATCGCGTGAATGCCGGTCATGCAGTAGTAAATGCTGAAAAAGACTCCGGCCCGCCCTCTCTGGTTGACCGAGGGTGACTCCACCTCCTCAATGCCCTTCTCGACCGCCACCTGATCCGCGTGAGACTGCTGCGGGACCAACAGATTCCCCCGTTCGCTTCCAACAGGAAGGGCGTTGGCATCTGTCGCACCCGCTGCTGCACTTGCGTGGTCCGCGTGATCCGCATGGTCGGAGTGGTCATGCGTTGCATGAGCAGCCGTCTCGGCATGCTCGGCACTCTCTTCCAACTTCAATCCCAAGAAGGCGCCACCTATGTAGCATGCAGCAGCAACCGCCAATGGGCCAGCGACTTGCAGATGAAAATCATTTCGCTTCATCAGAGCCCAAAGCCAGTACAGGGCAAAGCCTACTAGCAACACAACCCCGGGTGCCTGCAGATAGGGCAGAGCCGTTGGGATGGCATGATGCTCCGGATGCGACACCTGAGCCTGATATAGCATCCCTGGAAGAAGCCCCAAGTCCCACTTGTGGCTGTATTCCACTGTTTTGACTCCCAGAAACATCGCGGCGCATCCGAGGGTCGCTCCTAGCAAAGCCACCAGCAATCGATGCTGACTCAACTGTGCCGCACGCACCGCCCATGCCATCGTCAAGGAGCTGAACAATAGGACCCCGGTGTTAATTGCACCTAGCTTTTCATTCAGGAACTCACTGCAGTACGAGAACACTTCCGGGTTCAGGCTGCGCAGCAGCGCATAGGCACAGAACATGCCACTGAAAAATAACACTTCGGTCACAAGGAACAGCCACATTCCAAGTTTGCCAGAGTCAAACTGCTGCTCGGCATCGTCGAAATGGTGAGCGAGCCACGCTGGATGATCATGATCATGGCCGTGATCATCGTGGCCAGTGCCGTGGGACTCGTGAGTGGTAGCGGTCATAATTCAATTCACCTGAAACCCGGTGCCGTTCAAACAATCATCCATTCAGCGCTGAGGGCGTACGTAGCCTTCTGCTGACTCGGAATACTCAATCCCGCGGAAATCATACGGGTCGTCCACCTGTGGCGGACGCTGGAAGTTATAGAACGGAGGAGGCGAAGTGCATGCCCACTCCAAGGTCGCTCCACCCCAAGGATTCGCAGAAGCCTTCTTCCCCTTGAAAATCGAATGGATCAAAACGATCCCCGCGATCAGCAGGCCAACGCCCAGGGTGAACGAACCGATAGTCGAGTACTGATGCAGTTCCTGGAACTCCGGAAGATACTTCGCATACCGCCTGGGCATACCCCGCGACCCGAGGACGAATTGCGGTAGGAAGGTCATGTTGAAACCAACAAACACAATCACCGCGCTGATCATTCCCCAGAACTCATTGAACATCTTTCCGGTCATTTTCGGCCACCAGTGGAACACTCCACCGAGGAACGCGACCAGCGTGCCACCCATCATCACGTAATGGAAGTGAGCAACGACGAAGTAGGTATCGTGCAGGTGCCGGTCGGTCGATAGAGGCCCGAGGAACAGTCCCGTCAATCCGCCGATGGTGAAGAGGAACATGAAAGACAATGCATACAGCATCGGCGTCGTCAGACTGATCGTCCCCTTGTACATCGTCGCCAACCAGTTAAAGACCTTGATCGCCGAAGGGATGGAAACGGTAAAGGTCAAGGCGCTGAAGATAATGGCAGCCACGTCCGACATCCCGCTGGTGAACATATGGTGTCCCCAGACAAGAAAACCAAACAGTGCGATGGCAATCGAAGAGTAAGCGATGAACCGATAACCGAAAACACCCTTGTGGCTGTGTACGCTGATCAATTCACTGATAATCCCCATCGCTGGCAGAATCATGATGTAGACAGCGGGGTGTGAATAAAACCAGAAGAAGTGCTGGTAGGTAACCGGGTCTCCATTCAACTTCGGATCGAAGATCCCGATCCCAAGCAACCTCTCGGCAGTCAGCAACAGCACGGTGATTCCAAGTACTGGAGTGGCAAGCACCTGAATGATGCTGGTGGCGTAAGTAGCCCAAAGAAAGAGTGGCATCTTGAACCAGGACATCCCCGGCGGACGCATGGTGTTGATCGTCACGATAAAATTCAGACCGGTGAAGATGGAGCTGAATCCAAGAATAAAGACCGCCAAAGTGGCAGCGATCACCGGACCTGTGGTATCGAGGCTATATGGGGTGTAGAAGGTCCATCCGGTATCCAAACCCGTGGCGAACATCGCCACAAGGAAAAGGATCGCACCAGTCACCCACAGGTAAAAGCTTCCCAAATTCAATCGCGGGAAAGCGACATCCTTGGCACCCAGCATCACCGGAACCAAAAAGTTCCCGAGGGCCGCTGGTACGCTGGGAATGATGAAGAGGAAAACCATCACCGCGCCGTGCAGCGTGAAGATCTGGTTGTAGACCTTGTTGCTGAACAGAGCCCCTTCGGCTTGGTAAAGGTGAGCGCGGATCATCAGAGCCAAGATCCCTCCCAGCAAAAAGCTGGCAGAGACACCCGCCAAATACATCAGCCCAATCCGTTTATGGTCGAGCGTCATCGCCCAACTCAAAAAGCCCCGAGTGTGCGTCAAAAAATTGTCCTTCTCGTCGGACGGAATGGCCGCTCCGCCGTGAAGAACTGGTTTGGAAGCTACCGCACTCATCGTTCTGATCCTTATGCCTTATCGTACCTGCGTCTCACCAACGCGATGATGTGACAAACTTGTTTTTAGAACAAATGATCTGCTACTGCCACCCGATCGGAAGGAAGCTGGTTGCTCCGCCGCCCCCCCACGCAAATGGACCAACTACTTCTTCAGTGACTTCAGGAACTCGATCACCGCCGCAATTTGCTCTTCCTTCAAACGCCCCTGATAGGAAGGCATCGCCGAAGCTGACTCGTAACCACTCCTCGCCTTGGCTTGCGGATCCAAAATCGATTCCCGCACGTAGTTTTCATCGAATGCCTGGGATCCTTTCCCGGCAGCCAGTGCAACGTCCCCACCCCAAGAGCCCTGGAAGCTTGGGCCCACCACCTTGCTACCATCCAACGAATGGCAACTCTTGCAACCATATCGCTCGTAAATCCACTTCCCATGTTCCACCGGATCCTCGGGCGGTTTGGCGGCATCCGCGACCCACTTCTCGTAGCCTTCCTTGGAGTGCACTGTCACTTTGGCTAGCATTTCGCTGTGCTTGTCACCGCAGTACTCGGTGCAAAGCAGGTCGTAGGTTCCCTCCTTGGTCGGCTGAAACCACATCAGATTGTAGCGCCCTGGCACCACGTCGCTTTTCGCTCGAAATGCTGGCACAAAGAAGCTATGGATAACGTCCGAAGACCGCATCACCATTTTGGCCGGCTGGTCAATCGGCAGATGCAACTCCGGTGAGACGGCTCCATTCGGGTAGGTGAAGGTCCACGCCCACTTCTGGGCCTGCACCTGAATGTCGAGCGTTTCGGCCGGGGCCCGCGACATGTTCAGATAGCCTGCTGCCCCGCGAACGAAGATGTAGATCACAATGAAGGTCGGCAAGACGGTCCAGGTGATTTCCAGCGGGGTGTTGTGCTCCGCCTCGGGATTTCCGCGGTAGCCCGGTCGCTCCCGGTACTTCCAGATGAAATAGGCCATTCCTCCGACGATCAGCACGAAGAAAAACACGCTCAGCCAGAGGATGAAGTAAAAGAACGAATCGACTTCCGCCGCGAAAGTCGATGCCTGCTCTGGGAACCAGAAGGTCTTGTTGGCATCTGCCAGGGGCACTGAGTGAGAGAGCCAGTTCATCGTACTTATTCCGTGGTATTCCGAGGTCTTGCAAGGACGTCTGAGTTATCGGTCGAAGGAGCAGCGCTCGTTTCAAAAGGGGCTACCGAGGTTTTTCCCGTCGATTCCTGGGCAACCTTCCGCGAAAAACGCCAGAACGGGGCTGTTCCTCCCAAGAGAATCAAAGAGAAAGCGCCTGCTGCCAACGCCAGCAATTTTCTGGCGTCGGCCGAATAGCGATTTTCCAAGGCATCGTAGTGGAAGCACCAGAGCAGAAAGGCCTCCCAGGGAGATCCTACCTCGCCGCGCCCTGCTTCCCCAATGGCCTCCTGCAATTTTTGCGGTTCCAGTCCGACATCGTAGGCATAACGGACTATTTTTCCATTTGGGGCCACTACAGCGGTCATCGCCGCATGGTCGAAACGCTTGTGCTTCGAATCGTAGGTGTAACGGAAACCAAAAGCATCAGCCAATTCACGAATTGCAGTCGCATTGCCTCGCCAGAAGTGCCAGCCATTTGGGTCGTGGCCGGTCAGACCAAGCGTATATTTCCGGTGTGTTGCCGCGATCTTTTCAGGAGATTCAGAAGGGTCCAAACAGATCGTCAATATCTGGAAATCTCGTCCTAGAAGGAGACCTTCCATCCCCTCCACCGTTCGGGATAGTCCATCCAGGTGTGCGATGCAAAGACCTGGGCAGTCGCTGTAATTGAAAGTCACCAACAGCGGCTTTCCAAGTGAAAGCAGCGATGCCGGGGAAACGATGCGATCCTGCATGTCCCGAAACGTCGTTTCGGTCGGGATCTGTGTCCCAAGCCGCTCATCCACCCCGATGCCTGCCGCGCGCTCAGGCACTCCGGTCAGTTGCTGGGGATAGCAACGACCTGAGAGCGTCGAAACGCTCAGGGCCAGAATCATCGGCAGGATTCTTGCAAACACGATCCAGTTTCCAACTTAAAAAAGGATGAAATCCCAGCACTCCGGCGCTACGTTCCCGGTTGTGCAGCAACCTTCTCCTTCCACTTCTCAACCGTCAGTTCCATCGCACGTTCAATAGGGATTTTGAATTTTTTCACCATCTTGGAGTTCGGATCGGCAGGATCAGCAGGAACCTCGAAGGCTCCATAGCCCGCCAGCACCTGTCTCTGGGACTCCAGGACCTGGGTCGCCTGGGTGTACTCACTTCCGGCATTCTTGCGTTCGTATTCGCTTGTCTCCCAGTAATACGATAGCGCCTGGACACCCAGAATGATCACCACAAGCAAAATCGCACTCAAAAAAGTCGCCAGTCCAATCATCTTCGTGTTCAGGTCATCGTAGCGAGCCATGGGACACTCCAAACATTCTTCTCAGACAGCCGTCACCGCAAAAAACAACCGGCTTGTTACAGCAACGGATTGGTGTACGCCAGCGATTCTTCCAGTCGAGGATCCCGTACCGCCAGAAGCGAAACCTGAGATGCCTGACGCAACCAGAACGAAATCAAAATTGCAAACATTCCAAGCCCAACAAACAGATGAGCGAGGATGACCACTGTGGAGACCGGTCCCGAATTGGGAAGAATCAGGTAGGTCATGTCCAGCCAATGGGCTACCAGAGCCCATACCGCCCAGAAGGTCAACCCAAAACGGTGCCTTCGGACATGCCGACTGACCAGTCCCAGCCAGGGAAGTACAAAGTGAACTGGGATCAGGAGGTACCCCAAAGCCGCCCAACCGCCCGACAACCGCTCCCGATACCAATTGGTTTCCTCAGGGATATTGCCGTACCAATACAGCAGCAGTTGCGAGAAAGCGATATAGGACCAAAACATGGTAAACCCAAAGAGAAATTTACCCATGTCGTGAAAATGCTCGGTGTTCACCTGCCGAGTCAGCACGCCGGCATCCTGCAGCGCCATCAGAAGGCAGATCATCAGAGCGAAGAATCCGAACATCGAACCTGCAAAAAGGTAGACCCCAAAAATGGTGCTATACCAGTCGGCATCGATCGACATGATCCAATCGAAAGCCAGGAAACTCACCAGAAGAGCATAGATCATGATCATGGGCCCTGACCACTTCTGCATCTGAAGCGTCAGGTCGACCGACCCGCTTTCATCCTGAGTGGTGCTGCGGCGGAAGTACCAGCGCGTCATCCAAATCAACAATCCGATGTAGATTGCCGATCGCACGGCAAAGAAGGAAGCGTTCAGGTAACCGGTCTTCTCGGCGGTCAGTCCGTGCAGATCTTCTTTCGGTCGGTTCCATTCGTAGAGCATCGAGGACCCAGAAAGGACCATCAGCAGGATGGGAATGAAAAGGATTGCTGTCCAAGGAATTGTTGACGCGATCAATTCCGCAACGCGTCGGATGGAACTGCTCCATCCAGCACGGCACAGATGATGGATCATGACGAAAAAAATCGCCCCGAGCCCAAATGACAGGCAATAAATGAAATTGGTCAGATAGGAATGGACCAGATAACGACTTGCGAGCGCCTGATCGGTTCCCCACAGGAACATCGCTCCGCCGATCAATAGCCCGATGGCTCCCACCGCAAGCAGCGCGGTCGACTTGCTCCGCCAAGATTCAGGTAGGCGGATCGATGTCTCATCAGTCCTGTCGCTCATGTCCTGTCACTGCCCTAAACGGAAACTGCGGAATGGTATTTATCGAGTCGCTACATCATTCAGACAGAGATAGCCGAAGGCTGCTCTCCCTACCTGGTCATCCACCGGTGGTTCCCGCCGAAGCAGCGGTCTTCTCCTGCGGTACATCTTCCAGTCGTGCATCCTGGCTTCTCTGGAGAGCCTGGATGTAGAGCACAATAGCCCACCGCTCCCTGGGCTCGATCGACGCCCCGTAGCCGGCCATTTTTCCTTTGCCGTTGGTGATCGTGTAAAAGATTTGTCCGATTGGCTGCGCGACGACTTTCGGATCATGAAGGGAGGTCGGAGGAAGCCAATACCCTTGGGCCAATTGGTCGGCTCGCCGGGCAACCAGCCCGTCTCCCGTCCCGCTGATGCCGTGGCAGACGGAGCAATAGGTCTCAAATTTCTTCTTACCCAAAGCAATCAGTTCAGGATCCACAGGCAAAGGAAACTCAGTGATCCATGCCCGCTGAATCCCCATCGGTAGAGCTGCCTGAGGTGCAGCTGCCTGGCCGCCATCGGCAGTCGGAGCACTCGCCGCCGGCGCCGCGGCGGGCGGCTCTGCTGGCTTGTCTTGCGCCGGGGGCGCATCCACCACGGGTGCCGCCGAGTCGGCAGGCTTCGGATCAGCGGTCACCTCAGCCGACGGATTCGTCTTGGGATCTTGACCACCATCCTGGATCGGCATCGCCACCAACTGGTTGCCCTTCAGCAAGGCGGCGGTAGGCTGAGTCGGATCGTATCCAAGATAGAATGGATCGCTCTGATCCAGCTGTCCCCTTGCCACCGTACCGACTACCTGTGGCCGCATGGCTCGACCATCAGCAAAGATGGTGGTCTTCTGTTGGGGCTTTTTCTTGGGCTGGAAATCCATGTCGAAAAAAACGTGCCAGCGAGGCTTCTCGCTGGTGCTGTTGCGCATCACAAAGACCACCATCGCCGGAATCATCGAGGCGAGAATGATCGAACCAAGCGTGTAATAAATCCAGGTGGGAACCGATGAGGAACTGCTGTCCTCTTCCACCTCGAAAAGCGCCTCTGGGTGCGACCCCTTGAGCAGGTCGTGTACCGCCTGGCTGTTGTAGTATTTGTCACGGGAATCGACATAAAGAAAGAATTTGTCGTCCGTGACGCGATCGAAGCGGGGGTTGGTGAAAACCGGATTGCTCAGTCGTGGCAGACGATTGAGAGCAATCATCCCGAGAAACGTCGTAAATGCACTGAATAAAACGGTTAATTCAAAAGAAACCGGGATGAATGCCGGCCAGCTCTTGTAAGGTTTCCCGGAGATGATGTAGGGATAGTCGATCGCATTCATCCAGATCTGCATCACCAGAGCGGTAGTCAGACCGCACAAGCCGGCGCAAAGGACGATGAATGGCAGAATCGTCGGCTTGATGCCCAGCGCTTCATCGATCCCGTGAACGGGAAACGGAGTGTATGCGTCGGTCTGCGTGTATCCAGATGCCTTGACCTTCCTGGCTGCATCCAGCAACGCATGTTCGTCAGAGAACTCCGCCATCCATCCGAATTTCCTCGGTGGAGCGGTTGGCTTCGGCTTCTTCGCATGTGGCTCGGCCATATCGATCACTTCTTCAGGCGTTGAACTATCTTTCCATCCCATCCACAACACTGCGCGGTCCAAGTCGGATCAATGATGATCCGAGTGATGCCCGTGGTTCTGAATCGCAAGGATCCCCTTGACCTCCGACATCGCCACCACCGGCAAAAAGCGGCAAAACAGGAGGAAGAGGGTGAAAAAGACCCCGAAACTTCCAATCAGCATCGCGATATCTACCCAAGTGGGACCGTAATAACCCCAGGATGTGGGAAGAAAGTCACGACTGAGCGAAGTGACCGTGATCACGAATCGCTCGAACCACATCCCTATGTTGACGAAGATCGAAACGATCACCATGAGAATCGGGGTAGAACGAAACTTCTTGAACCAAAATAACTGTGGCGAAATCACGTTGCAGGAAACCATAATCCAGTAAGCCCACCAATATGGACCGAATGCCCGGTTCATGAAGGTGTAGGATTCATAGGGGTTCTTGCTGTACCAGGCGATGAAAAACTCGGTCGCATACGCCAGACCAACCAGGGTCCCCGTAGCAAGGATGATCTTGCACATATTTTCGAGGTGCCGCAGCGTGATCAAATTTTCCAGGCGATAGATTTTCCGCATTGGAACCAGTAACGTCAGCACCATCGCAAATCCACTGAAGATCGCCCCGGCCACGAAGTACGGCGGGAAAATCGTGGTATGCCATCCGGGCAACTGCGAGACAGCGAAGTCAAAACTAACGACGGTGTGCACCGAGAGCACCAGAGGTGCAGCCAAAGCGGCCAGCAGAGTGTAAGCCTTTTCGTACCGAAGCCATTGACGGGAGGATCCATTCCAACCTAGGGAAAAGATGCCATAGACCATCCTCGGAAGCCAATGTTTCGACCGATCGCGAAAGGTCGCCAGATCCGGGATCATTCCCATGTACCAAAAGACCAGCGAAACCGAGGCGTATGTTCCGACAGCAAAAACGTCCCAAAGAAGCGGGCTGCGGAACTGAGGCCACATCCAAAGGTTCAAGCTAGGATAGGGTGTCAACCAGAACGCCAACCAAGCTCTGCCGACGTGGATCCCGGGGAAAATCCCTGCACAGATCACCGCGAAAATGGTCATCGCCTCTGCCGCGCGGTTGATACTGGTACGCCAATTCTGACGAAACAAAAAGAGAATTGCTGAAATCAATGTTCCCGCGTGCCCGATCCCGACCCAGAAAACAAAGTTGACAATTGGCCATGCCCAGAAAACCGGCGACATATTCCCCCAGATCCCAACCCCTTTGTAAAAGAGGTAGCCGATCAACAGGACGAACATGAGCGCCAGCGAAGAGGACACGGCGAAGAGGAGGTACCAGAGAGTCGGCTGGGGCTGCTCGGCCACCCGACACACCGTCTCGGTGATCGTATGGTAGGTATGGTTCCCGGTCACCAGCGGAGCGCGCCGTCCCGGGGTTTCTTCGGTGTTGTCGATCTCGGTGGAAAACACCTGGGAATCGGCATTGGTCGCAAACATAGTTCAGCCCATCGGTTGGCTAAAAAGGAATCAAGGGATCTTCGCGCAGCAGTCTTCAGCTCTTGTGCGAAACGGGTCGGGAAATCGTGGCGTGATCATGTTCGGCATGATCTTCGTGCCCTTCGTGATCGCCATGGCCACCATGTCCACCATGATCGGGTATCGCGGGTGGATTGGCCTGCATTCGGTTCATCAGTCCATCCGGAACGTTGCGCAGTCTGGCCAAGTACTGGGTCCTCGGCTTGATGTTGAGCTCCTCCAGCATCGCATAACTGCGAGGGCTGTGAAACAATTGTGAGACGCGGGTGCTTGGATCAGCCAGATTGCCGAAAACGATCGCCTGGGTAGGACAGGCTTCTTGGCAGGCGGTCTGAATCGCTCCATCCTGCACCCGACCATCCCCCTGCTGGCGAGCCTGAATCTTGCCGTTCTGCACCCGTTGGATGCAGTAGGTGCACTTCTCCATCACGCCACGGCCACGCACAGTGACTTCGGGATTGAGTACCAGAGACTGCAGTTTGGTGTTGACCTTTTCGCGCCAGTCCTGCCAGCCGTAAAAGTACCCGTACTCGGTGTTGTAGTTGTAGTAGTTGAACCGCCGCACCTTGTAGGGGCAGTTGTTGGCGCAGTATCGCGTTCCAATACAACGGTTGTAGGCCATCGCATTGATCCCTTCCTCCGTGTGGACAGTGGCGGCCACTGGACAGACCTGCTCACAGGGTGCCGTTTCGCAATGAACACATGCGACCGGCTGACTGACAATCGTCACGTCGGTCGGATCGTCAAAACCCTCTCCCTGCCGGGTCTTATCCATGTCGCACTGGAAGTAGCGGTCGATCCGGAGCCAATGCATCTCTCGGCCCCTGGCAACCTGATCCTTGCCAACAACCGGTACGTTGTTTTCCGCCTGACAGGCTACGACGCACGCATTGCAACCTATGCACTTGTTCAGATCGATGGTCATTCCCCACTGCGGCAGGAATGGCATCTCCTCCTCGATCTTATCGATCGGCTCCTTCCACAGCGATTCGTTCGCATGGTGGGGAGCATAGGTCTTGGGCGCAAAATCAGGATGCTCCAGGAACTGTTTCAGAGTCCCTTCCCGAACCAATGTCGGCGTCCGTCTGGCGATTTCCTCCAACCCACCTTCATCGATCGCGAAGTGATCCTGGGTTGTAGCGAGCCGATACGGAATGGCCGTTGGACTGACAGAGACACCACCAAAAATCGGCTCCTTGCCCGGCTTTAGCCAGCCAGCGACATCGTGACCGACGCCCGTACCTACCGAACCGGCCAAGGTGCGCCCGTAACCTCGCTGAACGGCGATGGAACCCTCGGCCTGACCGGGCACGATGAAGACCGGTAGGTCGATCGCGAATCCATCGATCTTGACTGTCGCCTTGTTCCCCTGCTTGAGCCCTAGAGTGGCGGCTGTCTTGGGGCTGACGATCGCCGCGTTGTCCCAAGTCAGTTTGGTCACCGGTTGCGGCAATTCCTGAAGCCACGCGTTATTGGCCAGCCGCCCATCAAACAACGTATCGCTGGGGTAAATCACCAACTCCAAATTCCCCTGCACTATGTCTTGCTTGACGGCTACCGGATCGATCGCCGCGACATCGTCCAGCTTCAGATCCTTATTGGAAACGCTGGGGAGCA
>JBIINB010000252.1:0-3552 GCA_044337705.1 Pirellulaceae bacterium
GCATCTGCTGGAATGCACCTTCGGCAAAACCTTCCAGCATGGGCCGCAGCGTCTGGAATGTGACAATGCCCAGCATCGTCTGCTCCCCTTGGACCGAGCTTACCAGTTTGGCCAACTCTCCCTGCTTATCGGTCCCCTTGAGCATCCGCTTGAGATAGGGCGGCGTACCGACGAGGTAGTGTTTTTCATCGACCTGATGCAGCACCATCTGGATCGGTCCCTCGAACCTGAGAGTCCGGTACTTCAGCCCATCCTTCTCCGTCCACTGCTCATCAGAAAACAACTGAGGATTCAAATCTTCAACCGCTACAGGCTCCTTCAGGATCACACGAGCCCCCACCAGCGGGACCATTCCGACCGGCCCTACAAAGAGTTCCACGCGGTCGATCAACAGCGGATTGAACCCAACATTCTCCTCGCCAGCTGCCTGAACGACCTCCAGAGGCAGCCACTTCGCGTTCTCGTCCTTGAGTAACTGCTGAGGCCACATGGCCAGCATCCCGATCGCATCGGCGGGGACACCTTGAACATCGATGGCAGATGACTTGACAGTCTGCTGAGCTGCAGCGCGGCCGGCGAAAACCCATCCGGCGACTGCCACCAACACCACGCCAACCAGCCTATCAGCGAGAATTCGCTGCCCCTGGAATCGACACAACCGGATCATTGCACAAACCCTTTACAAAAAAAGGGAACCCCCAAAAAACCATCCGGGTCCATTGGACCCCCAAGTGATGGGTTTTTCAAGGAACGGGTTGGATTTCTTCACTTTTGGAGTCGCGCAGTATCGCAGGTAAACTGGGAAGGCGGCGCGGGCTGGTTTCGATTGGGTCGCCCGCCTAGTAGGTAGCGCATCTATTTGGCCAAGTGGGGAGTGATCGCATGCGGGAGGGACTGGCCGTCGGTAGCCAAGCGGAACTGATTTGGAAGGTCGGAGCCGAACATGTGATTGAGTTCGGGGCCAATCGGAGCGGATTCCGACCGGAGACCATCGTCCCGGGGGCGGTCGTTTTCTCGACCCCCAACATGATTCTTCTGATGGAACGATCTGCCAGAAAGGTGCTGGAACCGTTTTTGGAGCCCCATGAAGAATCGGTCGGCGCTCAGGTGCATGTCGACCATCTGGCACCTACTCCGCTAGGTGCATCGGTGCGCGGAGTGGCCAGGGTAACCAAGATCGAGGGGCGACTGGTCGACTTCGAGATAGCCGCTTACGACGATCGAGATCAGATCGGATCGGGTAGTCATCGTCGAGCGATCGTCGACCTGAATCGATTCGCTCCCAAAGTGGCAGAGAAGGCCGAGCAACTTCTCGGGGGGACGGTTATGCCGATGCGGCAGGCGACGGAACCTCAGGGGCAAATCCCAACGCTGGCGACGATGGGAATCCAGCTGTCGGGGGCGATCGCGATGGTGACGCTCAAGAGGGCGGCCAAGCGAAACGCAGTCAACCAGCAGATGACTAGCGACTTCGAGCAACTCAACGAATGGCTCGCCGGTCGCCTCGATATTCGCATCGTTCTGCTTCGCTCGGAAGGCGATGTATTCTGCGCAGGGGATGACATCCCCGAAGTCGGCACGCTCGACCTGACGACCGCCCGCGACTTGAGTCTTCGTCAGGCGCGAGCCTATATGCGATGGGAGCAATTGCCCCAGGTCTTCATCGCCGTCATCCAGGGACCAGCGATGGGTGGAGGCTGTGTCATGGCCTGCGCCTGCGATTTTCGGATTGCATCGCACCGAGCCGTCTTTGGGATGCCGGAGATTGCGTTGGGCTGGCCGCCCGGTTATGGGATCGCCCAGTTGACCGCGCTGGTGGGCAAGGGGCGAGCGATGGAGATGTGCGTCGCCAATCGCGTTCTTTCAGCGCAGGAAGCCCAACAGACCGGTCTGGTCACTCGGCTGGTTGCCGGTGGTATGCTGGAAGCCGAGGCGCGACGCATGGCACAGCAGTTGATCGCTCTCCCTGCTGAGGCGATGCGGGAGACCAAACGATTGATCCATGCGGATGAAGGGTTGCAACCCAAGACGGCCTATCTGGCAGATACGGAAGCTTACATCCGCTGCCTGGAACTGCCTGATGCGCGCGAAGGAATCGATGCCTTCGTAAAGAAAAGGCCACCAAAATTCACCGGCAAATGACTCGCCTATCGAAACAGAGCCTCCCGATAGTCGAAACCGCGATCGCGAAGGTGAGATCGATTTCATGCGGTTCCATATGACTGGAACCGTCGGTTTAGAGGCTGAGCATCACGGCGTCTTCGCCAACGTCTTCGCCCAGATCGTGTCCGTAGAAAAGACGTCCCACCGTCTTGGAGGCCATCAACAGATAGTTTCTTCGAAAGCGGTTCTCGTCGATCTCAGTCGCCGGCATACCACTCTTGGGAAAGGTGTACGTTCCCAATTGCTTGGCGTAAACTTCCTTGCCTCCCGACTCCATCTCATACACCTTTACCGAAAGATCCGACTTGCCTCGGTAGAGAGTCTGCCCTTCCCTCAGCTTCAGATTCTGCATCTCGACCACCAGGACGTAATCGACCTTCAATCCTCTTCCCAGTTCGGCAAAGCCCTTCGATTCGATCGAATCGGTTGCATTCCACTGGTCGATCGCTTCCTGGCTGACCAACTCCACATCTTTGATTTTCTGCTCGAATAAGACTCGCAAATTGCGGGCCATCAGAATCCCATTGGCATCGGCTCCGATACCCTCGTCGGTAGCACACACCACGGCCACTTTTTTTCCTTTGAACTTACCGAACTCCGGTGGCACATCGTAGCCACGAAACGCATTGATCAGGTTGGCCGTCAGCTTGACGCAACCCAACTGAGGCACCATCAGGGCAGGGATCAGAAGCAACGCAAATAGGCTCCAGTTGGTTCGCCTTGCGATCGCAATGTGCATGATGCCATCCTTGGCAGAATATGCGAAAGAATCAACGCGCCCTGACCACGGGTTACCTGCCCGTAGGTGGCTTGTCCAACCCACAACCAAGCGGATCATAGGAGTGGGAAACAGTGGCAGGAAGAGCAATTCCGTATGGACTAAGGAAAGGAGATGCATGTAACTGCGTGGCATGGCCGTCTCGGCCATGCGGACCATTCACCGCTTTGAGGCCCGTGCCACGCGATTTTTCAGATTTGCTATCGAATCGTGGCATCGCCGTCTCGGCCATGAGGACCATTCACCGGTTAGAGGCCCTTACCACGCGATATTCCAGATTTGCTATCGAATCGTGGCATGGCCATCTCGGCCATGAGGACCATTCACCGGTTAGAGGCCCTTACCACGCGATATTCCAGATTTGCTATCGAATCGTGGCATGGCCGTCTCGGCCATGAGAACTATTCACCAGTTTGAGGCCCGTGCAACGCGATTTTCCAGATTTGCTATCGAATCGTGGCATCGCCGTCTCGGCCATGAGAACCATTCACCAGTTTGAGGCCCGTGCAACGCGATTTTCCAGATTTGCTATCGAATCGTGGCATCGCCGTCTCGGCCATGAGAACTATTCACCAGTTTGAGGCCCGTGCCACGCGATTTTTCAGATTTGC
>JBIINB010000035.1:0-36669 GCA_044337705.1 Pirellulaceae bacterium
ACCCCATCTACCAGACCGCTCCTGGTGCCAACGCCCCACCTGCCAGATTGACCGGTTTCCCACCCTTGGACCGACCCGACTCGTCGGATGCCACCAGCTCGCTCGATCGAATCGACCCTACCGAAGGGGCTGCCGCAGGACCATCCGCAGCCAATAACAGATCGGTCAGCGGTAACTCGACCTCTGCACCGCAGGGCACCTCGGCAGCTGTGCTTCCCAGCATCGCGCCACCCGCGAGCCAGCCGGCTGGACTGGGGCTATCGCTGCCCGAGGCGCACGGAAAAGATGTCTCCACTGTCCGCGATCTGACGGCCCCCAAGCTGGAGCAGCCTTCACCAGCAAACAGTCTTCCAGCAACACCAACCTCTGGGACTGGGTCTGTGGAGTCTCTTTCCCCCGACGCGATGGCATCGGGTGTAGCCAGGGAAGGCGATGCGAATAGCGCCGAGCCGGGATTGCCCAATAGCACGACCACCAGGTCTTTCGAAAACGCCAAGCGTATGGCGCTCGAACAGATCCAGCGAGGGCAGCTGAAGGAAGCGCTGGCGACGCTGAGCCTATTTTACCGGGCGCCCGAGTTGACTCATCCTCAGCAAGCCCAGCTCATGGATTCGCTCGATTTCCTCGCCGGAGAAGTGATTTACTCCCGCAAGCACTATCTGGAAAAAACGCCGCATGTGGTGATCCAGGGGGAGACGATGGATTCGATCGCGCGCAGCTACAAAGTACCTGCCGACATTCTCTCGCGCATCAACGGCATCACTGATCCGCTCCATCTGCTACCAGATACTCGTTTGAAGGTCCTGAGCGGTCCATTCCGTGCGGAGGTCGATCTGGAGCGGAGCGAACTAACGATGTTCCTTGGCGAACTGTACGCAGGGAGATTCCCGGTGTCGTTTGGCAAGGATATGGCGATTCGCCCCAAGTCCTGTGTCGTCGTCGAGAAGCTGAAGGATAGGAATTACTACGGGCTTGGTGGGGCGGCGATCGATGGCCGAGATCCCGCCAATCCCTATGGCGGCATCTGGATTGATCTGGGCGAGGGGTTGTGCCTGCATGGTAGCCCTCAGAATCCCAGTGGAGGGTCAGACCAGATGGGTTGCATCAGCCTCAGCCCCATCGATGCGGCCGATGTCTTCGGGATGCTGGATCGCGGCAGCAAGGTGGAAATCATCGGGCGCTGATGGACGCTTCCGTCGCGGCGCTATCGTGTCGCTTTTGCCTCCGAAAACGAAGAAGCGGCCAGCTTCAACGCTGACCGCTTCTTGGTAATGATATTCCTGAGACATGAATGTCATGCAAGGAAGGATCGTCTGCGAGCCCTGCAGGCTGCACCAAGGGCACCTAGCCCAAAAATCGCCAGAGACGTCGGCTCAGGCACAGCACCGCCGGCTGGGACCCCGTTGAGATAAAAAGCCTGTTCAGCGAAAAGCGACGTCCAGTTGATGAACGTACCGCCCTGGCTGTAGTAGTTGCGCGAGCCTTGGGCGGCCGTTAATGGTGTACGCACCCAGTAGATATTGTCACGGTTGTAATTCGTAGAAAGATGCACTCCGAGCCAATAGTTCGTCCCTGCGGCGGCTGAAAATGGCGAAGCCAAATTGAAGTCGATTCGAAAAACATCGCCGCCTAAGGTCCAATTCTGCGGCCCAATGCTTGTGGTCGAAACACCTGTGGCAGAGCCGCTGGCAAGCACCGCGCCCGGTGAGTTACCGGTGGTGTTGGCGAACAGCCAATAGTCGAATGTACCATCCCAACTGCCAATGCCCCCGACGCCGACAATGTAAATGGCACCGCCTGTCACGCTGGTCGCGGATGCCAGAGTGAAGTCATTTGCCAGTACGTATTCTGTTACTTCACCTCCGTCGCCTATTGTTGGTAGTCCATTGTCGTAGACGATGGCTGCCATTGCTTCATGTGACTGAGCACCAAAGA
This sequence comes from Pirellulaceae bacterium, assembly GCA_044337705.1. Taxonomy (GTDB): domain Bacteria; phylum Planctomycetota; class Planctomycetia; order Pirellulales; family Pirellulaceae; genus JBEISR01. The sequence goes on from JBIINB010000035.1 coordinate 1,936, forward strand.
GCAGCGCGCTGCAGACTGACAGAGTCGCCAGCGCGACTCGCCGAAACCTCAAACAAAAAACCAAGATTGCACCTCAGTACGGAAAAACTGCTGTTCCCTTCAGCGCTCTCAGCAAGCGCTCCTGGAATGAACAACAACTTTTGGAGGGTGGGTTGCGCCCTGGTTATTGGTTTTCCTTGAAAAAATTTTTGACTCGGGCGGCATTTGGTGAATGTTTGTCCATTTCCTTCGGAGTTTATGTGTGCAAAAAACCTCCAGCGAGGTTTTCGGGAATCACTTGGTTCCATTCGCGGGACCGGGATCGAACGAAACCGATTCGGCTTCGCCGGCCATTCCCCTTTTCTTTCCCGGTCGTATGTTGAGGATGGTCATTCTGACCATTCTCCACCTCGCCAAGTTCGCAGCAACAATCCGCCTGATTCTCAAAACTTCGGATCTCGACCCCGTTTTGTGATCGCTTCCTTGGGATGTTGCCGGCTGATGGGATGCTTCAAAGGGACGCTTCAGTCCACAAGGACCGGGGTATTCGGCTCGAGGCTGGGTGGGGTATCGCTGGAGTTTGCCGAAGGTAAACTTCCGTGGACGCGGTCGACCAAATCGCTGAATCCATTTTTTCACTCAAAGGAGATTGCCTTGGACTGGAAAACCGAACTGAAGGAATTGGTGCGGAAGCATGCACTGCGGTTTGGGACCTTCACGCTGGCCAGCGGCAAGACGGCTTCCTACTACCTCGATTGCCGTCAGGTCACCCTGCATCCCCGTGGGGCCAACTGCATCGCGCAGGGGATGATCGAAACGATGCGGGGAGAGGCTCCCGATGCGATCGGAGGTATGGCGATAGGAGCCGACCCGATAACAGCAGCCGTGGTGACCCTGTGCGGACAGCAAGGAATCCATATCCGCGGCTTCATGGTGCGGAAGGAAGCCAAGGCGCACGGAATGGGCCGTCAGGTGGAAGGCCCGGTGGAGCCAGGTATGCGCTGCATCATCGTCGAAGATGTGGTGACCAGTGGAGGCAGCGCGCTACAGGCAGCCACTGCGGCGACGCAGTTTGGTCTGGAGGTGATCGGCGTCCTGGCGGTGATCGATCGGCTGGAGGGGGGAAGAGAAGCGATCGAGGCGGCTGGTTACCAGCTGACTAGTTTGCTAGACATTCAGGACTTTCTTCCCGGCTCATGACCGATTGCGCCGCCCGCTGGCAAGTCGCGGGACCAGCCGACGCGGGCAGCTAAAGTTTTTCGCCGCAAGCCTGGCAGAAGTTTGCCTGCTCGCCGCTGGTCTCCCCACAGCGGCGGCATTTCACGACGACGATCTTTTCCGGCAGCCTTCCCAGCTGTATCCCCAGTGGCAGTCGCCCATTGTCCTTTTGCTCTTCCTCGGTTCCACCGGCGATTGTGGTGAATGGTTTCAAGGGCGATTGGTCCCGCTTGGTCCAACTCTGCCAATCCAAGTCTCCGCCGCTTCTCGCAATTCCACGGCAAAGCAGCTTCCCCGCGACGATGATTCCCATCGAAAGAAAGCCGATCATCGCCTGAGTCTGCATCCGACGATCGAAATCGGTGAAGTCGCCAAAGCGGCGGGCGAAGCTGAAGAACAGCGATGCGAACATCAAGAAGCCGATGACCTGTAGGGCGAGCCCGATGTGGTGGAGGAGTTGTTGGGTGGTCTTGGGCATGGCGTCATTCCTGGAGAGGGGAACGGGAGCGACCTGGTAATTCATTCGGATCGGTTGATCTGTCCGCGGTGGCCTCCATTTGTCAACGCCTTCGCAGCGGTCAATGGGAAAGCAGGCCAGGGGGAAGATGCGAGACGCGATTGATGCTTTGCGGTTTCCAGCTTTTGGAGTCCCATGCCAGCTGGGTGATCGAGGTGTTGTAGATCGGGTAGTCGATCACTTCATCAGGGACTAGTCCCATGATCGCCTCCAGCAGTCGCTCTTTGAAATCGGCGTGAATCACAAGGGCTGCGTGCTGCGACTGCTTTGCTACTTCCATTTCCAGCCATTGCTTGACTTGCTGCGCGCGCGCCGTCGCTTCTTCATGCGACTCATATTGCCGACCATGCCACCATCCTTCCGGAGCGATCCGTGGATCGACCTCCCATTGAGGGAATCGCTCCTCCAGCGCCGCGCTTCCCATGCCGGGTCTCGGTTTCTTTCCGACGAATGAATTGCCGGCATAGCACCCGCCTTGCTCGAACAGATCGGCGCGGATCGCCGGAAGGAGTCCGGTCTGGGCGGCCAGTGGAACGGTGGTCTCCAAGGAACGCAGGAAAGGGCTGCAGAAAAGATGCTGGACTGGAAGTTCCGGTTGCCAGAACCCAAGGTGTTCGGCCTGACGCTTTCCTAAATCGGTCAATCCGGGATCGTCCACGCGCTGGGAATCGGGCAGAGCGTTGTTGAGCGATTGTCCATGGCGAATGAGCGAAACGACTAGGAGCACAGAGAACCTCAATTCATCTTCGTAACTAAAATTTCACTAAAAATGTAGCATCGGCTACGATTCGGACGCGTCGATGGCGTCGAATGTGGAGCGAAGTGCCTGATAGAGTTCCTGGTAGATAGGAAAGCGGGCATCGTAGGCCGATTTTTCTTTCTTGCGAGCCGGGATTTTTTCCACCACCTTGATCGTCGCCCTGCACGCCTCCTCGATCGATCGGTAGGCACCATCCCCTACAGCAGCCAGAAGGGCGACTCCGAAGGCAGGGCCCTGTTCGGCGTTGATGGTGCAGGTGGTCTGGCCGAAAATATCCGACAGCATCTGTTTCCAGAGCGGGCTTTGTGCGCCACCACCGCTGAGCCGGATTTCCTTGACGGGGATCTTCATCTGCTGCAGGATGCTGAGGCTTTCCCGCAGCGAATAGCCAACCCCTTCCATCACCGACCTCGCCATGTGAGCTCGCCGATGCGCGTTGGTCAGCCCGATGAAGCAGCCTCGTGCTTTCGGGTTCGCATGAGGGGTTCTTTCGCCGGCCAGGTAGGGGAGGAAGTAGAGTCCTTCGCTGCCGGGAGGGATGAGCGACGCTTCCTTGTTTAGCAGTTTGAAGAGATCCCGCGACTGCTTCTCATCACCCCCTTGCAGAACCTGCTGGACCAGCCATTGCAGCGAACCGGCGGCCGAAAGGGTGACCCCCATCATGTGCCACTTACCATGCACCGCATGGCAGAAAGTATGGAGACGCCCCAGGGAATCGGTCTGGGGTTTGTCGCTATGCACAAAGACGACACCTGAGGTTCCCAGCGAGGCGGTTAGGATTCCTTGCTGAACGATCCCATTGCCTACAGCACCGGCGGCGCAGTCCCCTGCCCCGCCAACAACCTTGCATAGCGGGGAAAGCCCCAGCGTTCTTGCGACCTCGGGCAGCAGCGTCCCGGTCACCTGTTCGGATTCAAAAACGGGAGCCAGAATCGCTGGGTCGATCTCCAGTTTGCTCAGCAGTGGCTTGGACCACTGCCTCTTAGCGACATCCAGCAACAGCATGCCGCTGGCGTCGCTTGCGTCGGTTGCCAACTGGCCGGTCAGTCGCCGGCGGATCTCATCTTTGGGAAGGAGTAGATGCCTCAGTCGGTCGTAATGTTTCGGTTCATGCTTCCGCAGCCAGAGCAGTTTTGGAGCGGTGAAGCCAGTCAGGGCTGGGTTGGCCACCATCTCGATCAGCTTTGCTCTTCCGCCCGCTCGCCGCGTGATCTCTTCGCACTGCTCGCCCGTGCGCTGGTCATTCCAGAGGATAGCGGGCCGAATGACCTGTTGTTTGGCATCGAGAAAGACCGAACCATGCATCTGGCCACTGAGCCCGATCGCCTTGATGTCGCCAGACGGTATCTTCGCCTTGCGGACGACGGCGCGAATCGTCTTGACGGTCGCTTCCCACCAAGCATCCGGATCCTGCTCGGTCCACATGGGGCGTGGCATCAGAACGTCGTAACCGGCCGATGCTTCCGCCAGGATACGCCCCTGGTCATCGATCAGGAGACTTTTGGTTCCCGACGTGCCGATATCGACTCCCAGGTAATATCCCATGCTGGTGCCCTTTTCGAATGTCGCGAGAAAAACGTGGTGTAGCTGGTAGGGAATGGGAGTTCCATCGTCCCCAAAAACCGCCATTTTACCAGCGAGAGCGTGATTTTAGTCAGGGGAGGAGGACTTAGTCAGTTGTTGCCATGGGAAACCGAAACCTCCCGGGGCTCGTAGAACCCGCGAAGGATCTTTGATGCGTGGCTCTGGCTAGCCGCGATCCACTGCATTTGGTTTCCCACCGCTTGGCGGTGGGGTTCGGAATCCCTTCTCAGTCGCCTGAGGACCGCTCGGTTGGAAGAGCGCTGGGAAGAGAGCCGAGTGGCGGATGACCGACAGGAAGCGAATTCGAATCCGAGAAGATTGCCATCAGGCAGGAGTTGACTGGATGAGCTGCTGGAGTGTTGGTAAAGATCGATCGATGGGCGGGGCGTTGCTTCTTTTGGTTGCCCTGGGCCTGGGCTGCACTGGAAGCGACCTCCCCCAATCTGGCTCCGGCGACTCCACCGGCCCCCAGGGCTCTGCTCTTCCTGGCAATCGTCCTCCACTGCGGGTGGTCCTGGTGACGGAGGAAGCTGAAGGAAGTGCCGAACGTTGGGAGCAGCTGCTGTCGACGCGCTGGCAAGCGGTGGCTCAGCAGGGAGTGGTTTTGGAGGCAGTCAGTGGCGACGAGATCTCGGAAGCAGCTAAGCGGAGCAGTGACCTGTGGATTTTTCCTTCCGGCTTGCTGGGGGAGGTGGCCGAGCTGGGGTTGCTCAGCGGATCGCTGGAACGGGCGCTACGCGACGAAGGGCGATGGTCCAGCGACGATCCATCGGTTCGTTGGCCTCGCCACTGGCAACGGATGGGGACCTATGGCGGGAAGCTTTGGGGGGAACCGCTAGGAGCTTCCTTCCCTGTCCTGGTGCGGGGGCAAATTGCGGGCGAAGATCGCATCGATGCTTCGGGGCAGGCACGCGAGGCTTGGCCATTCGGATTGCAGGAGGCACCGGCGTGGGACGGCCTGACTAACCTGGCGGCCAGTGTGGCGGTCGATCCGGGATTTTGGAAAGGTCCATTTGCCCATCGCATCGATCGGCAGGCGGCGCTGGATCGATTCCTGATTGTCCTGGCCAGCTTGTCGCCTGCGGGAAACCAGTCGAGTCTGCTGTTTGATCCGCTGGAAATGAAACCGAAGTTTCTGACTCAAAACTTTGTCAAGGCGGTGATGCTATGGGCCAGCCAGACGCGACGGGATCCGGAAGCTTGGCTGGTGTCGCATGACGATGCTTGGCAGCGTGTCGGGAAGCAGAGGAGTCTCTGGGCGATCGGATGGCCCGCTGACGATGAAAAAGCTGGACTCTCCGAGAATCGATCTTCCGAGGGGGGAGAGGGAACGCAATCCGATCCGCAGGTCGAAATCCATGGCCAGCAGGGCTCTGATGGAGAAGCCAATGAAGGTGTGGTGCTGGAATGTCGATTGGCTCAGCGCTCGGCGGGACTGGCCGGTGAGGGCTTCGGAGGTGACGCGAGGTCACTGGACTGGGTGGCAGGTGCCCAGGCGGTTCTGGTCGATCCAGGCACTCAGTGGCTTCTTGGGGTGGGGAGCAACAGTCGCCAATCTTCACAGGCGCTCCGTTTTGCGTTGTGGGTGGATGAGCAGGAGCAGAGGGAAGCCTTGGCTAGGCAGAGTCGATGGTTTTCACCGAGGCCTTCGGGTCTTGGGGGGCTAGCCGCAACGGATCCAGCCAAATCGAGCTACCACCAACTGTTCGTTCGGGCGTGGGATCATCCTTCGGTGGTCAATGAATTCAGGTTTCGTGGAGCTTCCCAATATCGCCGCATCCTTTCCGAAGGACTGGTAGAGATCGCCATAGCTCCCGAAAATGCGGTGCAGAAACTCCGGGAAATGGCGGAAGCCTGTGAGACACTGACCATGTCGTTGGATCGGTCGTCGCAGGTGGACAGTCTCGAGAAGAGCCTACAATAGATCGTGGCGCTTCGGGCGCTGTCGAACTGGGCCTGCATCGGGGTGCGGGTGCACACCGCATCGGATGGGTCGATTTTTTCGAGGCGGTGCCATATGCCTTGGAGGAGCTGTCGGTGAGAAATCCGAGAACGGGAGTCGGTTTTTCCTGCGATTTGGAATCTGGGAACGGCAGCATGATCAGGTGCTTGTCGTGGCGCAGCCTGTTTGGCCGTTGTCTCTTGCTGGCCATCTTGCTGATGATCTCGTCCGCGCGGACCATGGTCAGGGCGCAGGATGTAGATCCGGTGGAGGAGCAATCCACAGAGGATCCTTTCGAATCGGTTGCGAAGGAAGAGCCGCTTCGTTCGGCGTGGCGAGTGCTTGTCGACCTCCCTCTAGTTGGTACCGACGATGAATCGCTTTTGCGTCGGCTGCAGGAGATTGCCGATCAACCCGCCCAGGGCGAGCGACCGGTGGTGCTGCTGGAGTTTCGGCGGAAAGGTGGTGCTGCTTCCGCAGATGGAATGCTTCAGGACGCACCGCGTCCAGCTATGGGGCTTGGCACCTCGTTCGAACGCGCCCTGAGTGTCGCTCGATGGTTGACGTCTGCGGACGGAACGCGTTTGCGGACGGTGGCGTATCTGTCCGAATCGCTGCAGGGCCACGCACTGTTGGTGGCGCTAGCCTGCGAAGATTTGGCGATGGCACCGGCAGCGACCTTGGGGGCGGTCTACCAACCGGGCAAAACGGAAGACGCAACGGTGCGTCAGGCCTATCAGGAGATACTGCAGTTGAGGCCTAGGTTCCCTGGCGCACTGCTTTCTACGTTGTTGGATCCGGGGGCGGAGCTGATTGGTTTGCAGATGGCCGATGGCCGCAATCTGTTTGTGGACCGTCCGGAAGCTCAGCGGCTGCTGGGCGAGGGGCAGGTGACGCAGCAGGAAGAGCTGCTGTCGGCCGGACAGCGTCCCGACTACTCGGGGCGAAGGCTGCGTAAAGAACAGTGGATCGACTGGCTGGCCAGAGATCGGCAAAGCCTTCTGGAGAGCTTGGGTGCCTCGCCAATCGTCCAGGAACCGGTCTGGCACCGTGGTCCCTGGAAGCCACTGAGGCTGCAATTGATCGGGCAGGTCCATCACCGACAGGTAAACCAGCTGATTCGGGCTTTGGAAGAGGGGGTTCAGCGCGAAAAGGCCAACGTCGTGATCATGGAGATCGACTCCCCGGGAGGCGACATAGCGGAGAGTCTTCGGCTGGCAAGTCAACTCGCAGGCTTGGATCCGCAAAAGGTGCAGACGTTTGCCTACATTCGCGGGGAAGCTGGAGCGGATGCTTCGCTGGTGGCGATGTCCTGTCAGAGGATTGCGATGGGGCAGGAGGCGACGTTGGGTGGACCAGGACCCGACGGAACACAAATCCCCGACTGGGAAGGAATCGGGGGAGCTCTGCAGCTTTTGGAAAAGCAGACGCAGCGACCGGGGATGTTGCTGCATGCCTTGGCAGCCTCCCGCGATCAACTCATCTCGTGGCAGGGGCCCGAAGGGCAAAAAGTTTGGAGTGCAGCCGATCCCTCGATCGCCGACCCCGACTCGGGGCCCTGGCGCCAGGATCAGGTATTGGATACCCGGAAAGGGCTTGCGGCAGATGTCGCCAAGGCGCTGGGATGGATTCATCAGGTGGACAACGATCTGGCTGCTGCAGTCAAAAGGCTGGGGGTGGAGGAGTTGCCCGAGCCGAAGAGGTCGAGTGCGGCGGAGCTGTTTGTGGAGCGACTGGCGGCGCAGTCGTGGTTGCCACCACTACTGATTTCGATCGGTTTCATGACCTTGATGATGGAACTGAGCGCACCGGGACTGGGAGTCGCTGGTTTTATTTCCGTTTGCTGTTTTATCGGATTCTTCTGGATTCGTTTTCTTAATGGTACGGTGGAATGGCTGGAGGTGCTGCTGTTTCTGGTGGGGATGCTCTTTTTGGCGCTCGAGCTGCTGGTGCTTCCTGGGTTTGGGATTTTCGGAGTCGGAGGGCTGGCGATGGTGATCGCCAGCCTCATCCTGGCCAGCCAGACATTTATCCTCCCGACGACTCCATCCCAAGTGAATCAGGTCGCCTGGAATACCGGACAGGTGGCGCTGGCGATCGCCGGAATTTTTGTCGGGCTTTTTCTGATTCGAGATCGGATCGATCAACTTCCCTGGTTTCGGTGGTTCAAACTGAAACCAGCGGGAGTGGATGATCCGGAATTGCTGGAAGAGCGGGAGGCGGTGGTGCGTTGGGAGCATCTGCAGGGAAAGACGGGACTTACCACCACCCGTCTCAATCCATCGGGTAAAGCCCAGATTGGCGATCAATTGGTCAACGTTATCAGCACCAGTGAAATGCTGGGGCCTCAAGAACGCGTGCGCGTCGTCCGGGTGCTCGGGAACTCCGTCTGGGTGGAGCGGCTTTGAGGCGGGATGAGTATTTGGGCGAGGATGGAAGAAGATCGCAACCATGCCTAGCTGCAGGTCTCATTCCGCTTCATCGAGATCGACAGTTCCGTTGCCACCGAATCGGAGCAGTCACCTTGGGCCTCGAGAGAGATTCGGCCATCCCAAAGACTCGGGATCGCCTCTGTCCGTTGCTGGCTTGGGTTGATCAGTGATTCCAGTTCATCAGAGTGGAGATCAGGCTGCTGATGCCGATGGCAATCATGACCAGTCCACTGAGCCAAAGCCCCAAGTCCCAAAGGATGGATGGCCTCAGTGGAAGTGGTGTGCGTCGGTAACGGAAGAAGACGGCTGCGGCGAATAGCATCGGAAGCATCACGGCCTGAGCCAGTCCGCTGAGGAAGACCAGCAGCACTGGTTTGGGGAGGATCCAATAAATCGCTAGGCAAAGCAGCGGGAACAGTCCGCTTAGCCACCTCACCCAGCGATCGCGAGCCGCGTGGGAGTCGGGGATCCAGCCGACGACCGCCATCCCGTCAGCGAACGTTCGGGCATGGCTGGCGTTGGCGACAAAGAAGGTGGAATAAAGGATGGCGAAGGCACCGATGAGGAAGAATATCGGTGCCCAGGAGCTGAAGAGCGGTTCGTACATGACCATCAACGTTTGGATCAACTCGGATCCGGAGGGGTTGAGCTTAGCTCGGTGCAGGATGGCGGCCCCCAGAAGGTAAAAAGCGATCGTAGCAATCGTGTAGATCAGCATCGAGGCCCAGGCGTCCCATCGCATCACGCGAAGCCATCCGCGGGCACGCTCGGTCCATTCCGGCGTTCCGTCATTGGGGCCGGTCCAGCGGGCGTATCCTTTTTCCAGGCACCAATAGGGATACTGCACCAGTTCCGCAGCGCCCACTCCGATGATTCCTAGAGTCGACAGCGCCATGGCGATGGCACTCCAACCTGCGTCTTCCTGGCCGGCGGGGCTGAAGCGGAACGAAAAGCCCTCGATCCACTGACGCGCGCTGATACTCCAGTCGGGAAGGGTCTGGATGTGGAGGACATTTCCGACGGTGACAAACGTGAAGATGGCCACCATCAGTGTGGCGACTGTCTGAATCGTCTGATACCGGCCGACCAGAAGAAGGATCGAGGTTCCGATCGCTATAGGGATCGCCCAGAGTCGATCGTCCAGTGGTGCGGGAGGTGGGCTCTTGCGATCCGGTGAATATTTCGAGAAGTATTCGCTTTCCAATTGGGATGCGGAAACTCCTTGGGCCAGATCGAGCTTCTTGCTGGTGCTGCCTGATCTCTCTCCAATCGCCCGCTCGATACTTTCGGCACTCTTGGCAGCGATCCACCGCTGGTAATCGGCTCCTTGTTGCGTGAGCGGCATGGCGATGGAAAGCGTCTGGCCGACGCCGCCGGCGATACCTCCCAGCTGCCCGATGCTGAGAAACCACATCACGAACCAATACCACACCAACCAGTTGCCCCGTCCGTCAATCCGTGGGCCAGGGACTTCGGCCAGAGCGGTCAGGGTCGGTTTGCCGCTGGCCAGTGTGTATCGTCCGATCTCGATTTGCGCGAAGACTTTGACTATGCAACCGATGATGATCAGCCACAGCAGCGTCATGCCTGCCTGAGCCCCGGTGAGCGTCGTCATGATCAGTTCACCGGAACCGACGATCGATGCAGCGATGATCAGGCCGGGGCCAAGTTTCCGAAGAATCGCCAGAGGGTGCTGGGGCGGTGCTTGATTGTCATCTGGACTGCGTGCGTCGGACATGGGGTGAGGATCCGTGCAAAAAAGGTTCCCTGTGGGCCACCCCCACCAGGTGGCTCTATCGTACACCACCACTTCCGGCGTTCGTGCCGGGGGCATGCAAGAAAAGAAAAAGCTGAGCGGCCTGGCGAGGGGAACGGAATTGGAAAGAGGGCTACAATAGCCCGGTGCAGATGGGCTGTGATTCGATAGGATCAACTCCGAGGGAAAACGAAATGATTATCGGCGTGCCATCGGAAATCAAAGAGGACGAGTACCGGGTCGCCATGCTCCCGGTGGGAGTCGAGGAGCTAGTGCATCGAGGGCATCGGGTGCTGGTACAGGCAGGGGCGGGGCTGGGGTCAGGTATTGCCGACCATGATTACCTGGAGGCGGGGGCCGAATTGGTGGCGGGGCCCGAGGCGATTTTTGGACAGGCCGATTTGATCGTCAAAGTGAAGGAACCATTGGTGGCCGAGTGGAAGTTGATTCGGCCCGGGCAGGCTCTTTTCACCTACTTTCACTTCGCTGCCAGTCGCGATCTGACGGTCGCGATGCAGAAGGCCAGGTGTACCTGCCTGGCCTACGAAACGCTGAAGGACAGTCAGGGCCGTCTTCCGCTGCTGACGCCGATGAGCGAGGTGGCGGGGCGGATGAGCATTCAGGAGGGTGCGAAGTATCTGGAGCGACCACAGATGGGCCGAGGAATTCTCCTGGGAGGCGTCCCCGGCGTGCCGCCTGCTCATATCGCGGTATTGGGAGGGGGGATTGTCGGTGCCAACGCGGCGCGAATCGCCGCAGGTTTTCAGGCTGACGTCGTTCTCCTGGATGTCAATCTGGATCGTCTCCGCTATCTGGACGACGTGATGCCACCCAATGTCGATACCGTCTTCAGCGACCGCCACACGATCCGCGACCAATTGAAACTGGCCGATCTGGTGATCGGTGCTGTGCTGATTCCGGGAGCCAAGGCTCCGCATCTGATCGGCGAGCAGGATCTGAAGCTGATGAAGCCCGGAAGCGTGATCATCGATGTGGCGATCGATCAAGGAGGGTGCGTCGAGACCAGTCGGCCGACCACTCACCGCAATCCGACCTACATGGTGCATGATGTCGTGCACTATTGCGTGACCAATATGCCGGGAGCAGTGGGGCGGACCAGCACGTTCGCTCTTTGCAACGTGACGCTGCCCTGGGTGATCCGCTTAGCATCTTCGGGTGTGGAGGGAGCGATCGAAAAATCGCAGCCACTGCGAGAATCGCTCAACGTGCATCACGGGAAGATCACCAACGAGGCAGTGGCGGAGACCTTTGACCTTCCCTATGAACCCTGGAAGGGGGCATCGGCCTAAAATCGCAAGGGCGCTATCGCCAAGTCAGGACGCTTGGATGGGCTGTGGAGAGCTGGCTGGCGCTTGTTTGGATGCTGGCAAAATGGATGCTGGTACAGAGGATCATGTTTCAGAGTCCGGCAGCCGTGCCTTGCAGGATCGATTCACAGTTGGAGTGGTGTTTGCGGAAGGCGTGGGTGACAGATGGGATCAGCCAAGCGGACGGAGGGGGATGGATCGATGGTGTCTGTGGAATGGAAGGGTGGCATCGATGGCTCCCTGAGATTGCTCGACCAGACCTTGCTGCCGCTGCAGCAGCATTTCATCGACTGCCGTTCAGTCGACCAGGTATGGGAGGCGATTCGCATGCTGCGGGTGCGCGGGGCGCCCGCCATCGGTATCGCCGCTGCCTACGGCGTCTGCATCGGGGCTCAAGTGGACTCGGTCGATCTTGCGACCATTGCCGAAGCAGCCAGGAAGGCAATCGGACGGCTTAGAACCAGTCGACCAACGGCGGTCAATCTCTTCTGGGCGCTCGATCGGATGGAGCGAACGATCGCCGGTGTTTCCGAGTCATTCAACGGGGAGCGGCTGAGAGAGGCATTGTTGCGTGAGGCCGAGGCGATTCGCCAGGAAGACAAGGCGATGTGCCATGCGATCGGCCAGCACGGTGCTTCGCTCTTCCCGAAGGGTGGACAGATCCTGACGCACTGCAATGCCGGTGGGCTGGCCACGGCGGAGTATGGAACCGCACTAGCAGTTTTTTTTACCCTGCAGGATCAAGGGAAATCTTTGCACGTGTGGGTCGATGAAACGCGGCCGCTTCTGCAGGGGGCCAGGTTGACTGCTTGGGAACTGATGCAGCGGCAGGTGCCTTGCACCCTGATCTGTGACAACATGGCAGCCCAGGTGATGCGTGAGGGGCGGGTCGACGCGGTGGTGGTCGGTGCCGACCGCATCACCGCGCGCGGTGATGCGGCCAACAAGATCGGTACCTATGGAGTCGCAGTGCTGGCACACCATCATCGGATCCCTTTCTACGTCGCAGCGCCGACCAGTACCTTCGATCTGTCTCTTCAGGAAGGATCTCAAATACCGATCGAAGAGCGGATGGCCAGCGAGGTGACAAACGGCATGGGAAGGCAGACAGCGCCCGATGGAGTCCCGGTCTACAATCCGGCATTCGATGTCACCCCTGCGGAATTGATTCGTGGCCTGATCACCGAGAAAGGAATCATCCATCCGGTGACTGCCGGGGAGATTGCTCGAGTCCTAGGCTGACAGACGAGACATAGACAGACGACGGCGAGAGCCCAGATGATTGTTGTCTGATCGGCTGTCAGCTACCCGAGTCATCCTGGTATTTTTTGGGTAGCGTCGGGGTGGCCCAATTGTCGATCGCCTCGGAGAAATATTCCCACCGCCCCTCGATCAATCGCTCCTGGGGAGTAAATCTCGCCTTATACCGCAGGTGCCGGTTTCCGGCGACGAACAGTCCCAGGTAGAGGTAATCGAACTGGTTGGCTTGCCCCCATGCGATCTGCTGGAGGATGGAGAAGGTTCCGGGGGAAAGGTCGGAGAACCGGGGATCGAAAAAGGTGTAGACCGCCGAAAGCGATTTACGCCCGACATCCAGAATCGTACAGCCCACCAGTTCCTTCCCCTCCCAGAAACTCAGTTCCACCGTCATGCAGCAGCTTTGCACGAATCCGTCGCGGTAGCCATGGATGTCTTCCAGCGATTCCGGATCGCTCATCCCCCTGGCTGTCTTGTGGCGATTGTAGAGTTCGACTCGCTGGTCATCGGCCGAAGCGGCGCCGACCTCCACCCTTAGTCGTTCACTTCCTTTGCGAAAGACCCTTCGCAGCGAGGTCGTCCAGACGAAGCGCTGCAAGGGCAGTCGCGTCGGCTCGCAGGCAATGCAAGCGGGGCACTGGGTTCGATAAAGAAACGGACCGGATCGACGATGACCTGCCTCCAAGAACTGATCGAATTCCTGACCGGTCAGGATACGATGCGGCAGGGTCAGCGGGAGGATGGAGGTCTGCGGTGCCAAGTAGGGACAGGGAGTCGGAGTCCCTTCAAATTGGCTGACCATGAGCGGCTGGTCGGCATCTTCTCGCATTGGGTTCCCTCAGCCCAGCTTCAGCAGCAAAATAAGAACTCGATCCGAACGCTATCATACGCGCCGCAGATGCCCAAGGGGAATGAGACCAGCAAGTTAGGCGCCGGCTGGCGATCCCGATGCCGTTTTTTCGATCACGGCAATCGCTCCTTGATTCCCTGGCAATCGGCACCAGTTCGATGGGGCTTGTTCTGTCAGCCTCAGATGATCCGGCAAGGACTGTCGACTCTTCAGGAGGTTTAGTTGAGCCGTCGAGAAGGCCCAATGCTAGCAGTCTTCTGCGACGCCTGGTGTGCACTGGATGGTGTGGCGTGGGGTCGTGGAGGAGGGCCTTCTGTCGCAGCCCAACAGCTTCCACTTTGGCTTTTGTTCGATCGCTCTTCAATTGCCTTGCGTCTTTGTTTATTGTCCGGCCCAAAGAGTCCTTCGCATCTGGGAGTGCGATGGCAGCTGGAAGTCCAATAGAGAAGCGATGGGTTTGCCATGCGAAAAGCGTTCACCGGTTCCATCCCCTGGGTGGTCAGTCCACTCGCCAGCGCGATCGTGCTGTGGCTGGTGATTTTTGTCGGTCCCGCCGCATTAGCGCAGGGACCGGCGACTGTCTCGCCCGATCTGGTATCGCTATACCGGACTACCGAGGGGAAGCTGGATTCGGCATCCCTAGACAAAATCGTAGTACAGTGCAGCGATGTGCTGGCCGAGGCCCAGCGGAGCAAAGCGGATCGGCGGTACGCTCAGCAGCTTTTGTCATGGGCCGCAAATCAGCGGGGCCAACTGGCCAGCGATGAAGCCGGCAGGCTGGTGGAAGAAGGAGAGCTGGAGGCAGCAGCAGCGTTGGATCGCAAGGCAGTCGCCGATTTCCATTTGGCGCTCCAGCACGATCCGCAGATGCTGAAAGCACGTCACAATCTAGCCGTTGGGCTGGCGTTGCATCGAAAGTACGAAGAGGCGATCGAACAGTTTTCGGAAGTTTTGAAAGCATCTCCCAAACATCTTCCGGCGCTTGCCAATCGCGCCGAATTGCATTTCCAGGTACAGTCTTGGGGGGCGGCCGAACAGGATTACACCCAAGCGATCGAAATCGCGCCCAAGGATGCGGCCCTCTGGAATGGCAGGGCCCATGCCCGGTTGATGCTGCAGCGGTACGAACTAGCACTAGACGATTATCGCAAGGCAGCGGAGCTGGAACCTTCCCGAGCGGGCTACTTGGTCGATTATGCCGATGCATGCCAAAGCTTGGGAAAGTGGAAAGCTGCCAGTGAGGCGTATGTGCGCGCGATCCAACTGGATCCCAAGGAGATACGGGCGAAACTCAATGCGGCTTGGCTGCTGGCGACTTGCCCTGAGCCTGCGATCCGCAAGCCGCAGATGGCGATGCAGATTGCCGAATCGATGACCCAGGATGCAATCCAGCAGGACTACCGATACTGGGACACTCTGGCCGCTGTTCATGCCAGCGCAGGGGACTCCTCTAAGGCGATGGAGTATCTGACGCGTGGCCTGGAATTGGCCCCCGAGGAGCTTCAGGGAGAAATGCGGCAACGGGGGACGCTGTACGGGAAGGGGCGTGCCTATCTGCAGCCGATGGATCCTATGGCGCTGTCGGCCATGGAAGCGGACGAGCCATCGGTGAGACGCGCCAATGCGACCGAATCGCCTGCGGTGGGAAGCGGTCTGAAGGCAAGACGTTGAGGGGATTCTGCGAAGGCGAATCCACTGCAAACTCGTTCAGTTCGCTGATGAAGGGATGGCGACCGATGTCGTGTTCCACTTTGATCCCTGTCCCATCCTGGCGGGCAGTCGCGGCGGCTGGGTTATGGATTGCAGCGCTGGCACCAGGAGTTGCCCAGGGGCAGTCTCCCACGCCCGTCAATCGATTGGAGCCCGAAGCGACCTTCGCTCCCTCCCTCCCCCAGGTACCCGAAGATGCCGGGTCGTCCCCCTATATCTCGTTGAGTGACCCAGAAGGGGGCTTCGAGCCATCTGAAATGGAAGCGGCCATTCCTCTGGAGGGGCAGCCCTTTGCGTCCGGAACCAGTTCGCCTTGGCCAATCCAACCGCCAGCGATGCAGAGCCAAGTCGTTGACTCCAGCGCCAAACAGGCCCAATCGAACTCCACAGGTCAAGTGTCCTTGATGTCGGGGATGGGGCAACTGAAGTTCTCGGGGGCTGTGTCACTGCTAGCTGTGGCCGCCGATGAGAGAACTTTCGTCCCTTGGAACCCATTTTTCGTTCTTCCACCATCCGCTGTAGGGCTGGATACCAACACCTTTGAGATGCATGGTCGGCAATCCAATCTGCAGTTCCTCTACGAAGGGCCGAATGTCGGCTCGATGCAGATGGGAGGATTGGCGAAATTCTACTTCACCAACAGTAGCCTCAGCTCAGATACCTATGGCCTGATGCCGGTGGTTGCCTTCGGCGAGTTGAGGAACGAACTGTGGCGGTTTTCGGTTGGATTGCAGCCGGACCTGTTTGCTCCCCGCGATCCAGCGGTCATTCCCATCACTTTGCTGGGGGGAGCTGGGAATGCTGGAACGTTTCGCGGGCAATTGCGAGTAGAACGTTTTTTTGTTTTGTCCGAGGGGCTCCAGTGGACCTGGCAGGGTGCGATCAGCGATCCGATTTCGACGGTATTGATCGATGCCACGCGAAGGACTACCGAGGCGAATGGTTGGCCCAATATCGAGACGCGACTGGCTCTGGGCCTTGGTGAGAAGGTTTCGCGAGCAGGTGGGCGCAGCGAGCGGGCGTTGGAGCTGGGGGTGGCCGGTTTGGTAGGCCAGCTGCGCAACTCCCAGAACTTTTTTGATCTGGATGAAATCGATCCTACCATTCCCATTCGATCGGTCATCGACGTGGGGGGGATGTCGGTCGATGGTCGCTGGAACGTCACCGACCGGCTGGGTTTCGTGGCAGAAGGGTATTTCGGGCAGGGGATCGGCAACTATGCCGCGACCATTTTCCAGACCTTTCATCCACACAACTACCAGGCGATTCGTGGACGAGGCGGATTCCTGGAGGCGTTCTACTACCTGAATGATCAGCTCCATGTGCACGGGGGGTACGGGGTGGAGGGAGCGATTCGGCGAGACCTAGCCAACGACCAGGGAATCGCCAGCAACTCCGCCTATTTCGTATCGGTCTTCTGGGATCTGCATCGATCGCTGCAGACCAGTTTGCAGGTCGACTACCGCCAGACCGATTTGGTCGCCTTCGCCGACAACGATGCGGTGGTCCTCTACCATCAGTGGCTGGTGCGATTCTGACCCACAGACGCTGCGAGAACGAAAGCAGGCTCCATAACTCGCTCGCCCTTCCGCTTCTGTTTCTTGCTCCAACCCCCAGGGGGGGTGAATTTGCTCTTCCCGTATCCCCTCCAATCGGTAAGATTAGCCAGCTTGAACCGATAGATTCGAATGACTTGCGAGCCTTGGATAGGGCTTGGACGGTGGGCACGTGCGGTGACTATCCCGTCCTTGGGGGCGTCGTTGTTTCTATAGGTGTTGTGGCCAGCGCGGGGGCCTGACCATTGGGGCGGCCGCTGGCGGTGTGCTATTTCCAGGAACCGTTTTATTCGGGTGGAGTGATGGACCTTTCCAAGTATCGAAATATCGGGATCAGCGCGCACATCGACTCGGGGAAGACCACCCTCAGCGAACGAATTCTTTTTTATGCAGGTCGCATTCACAAGATCGAAGAGGTCAAGGGTGGTGGCGACGGCGCGACGATGGACTACATGGAATTGGAGAAGGAGCGCGGGATCACGATCACCAGCGCCGCCACCCAGGTCCAGTGGCACGATCACACGATCAATCTGATCGACACCCCAGGCCACGTCGACTTCACGATTGAAGTGGAGCGATCGCTGCGCGTGCTCGATGGTGCAGTCCTTGTTCTCTGTTCGGTGGGTGGCGTCCAGAGCCAGTCGCTGACGGTTGACCGTCAGATGCGGCGCTATGGAGTTCCGCGACTAGCGTTCATCAACAAAATGGACCGCACCGGCGCCGATGCGTATCGCGTCACCAAGATGGTGCGTGAGAAACTGGCGACCGACGCCATCATGATGCAGATCCCGATCGGTGCCGGTGAAACCTTCGAAGGGGTGATCGACCTGGTCACGATGAAGGCCTACCACTTCGATGGCCGAGACGGCGAGACGGTCCGCGAGGAGCCGATTCCGGGCAACATGAAGGAAGAGGCCGAGGGGATGCGGCACCAGATGCTGGAAGGCCTGGCGATGTATTCCGATGAACTGATGGAAAAACTGCTCAGCGAAGAAGCGGTCCCCGACGATCTTGTCTACTCCGTGACGCGTGCAGCCTGCCAGTCCCAGCGGATTACGCCGGTTTTTGTCGGATCGGCCTACAAGAACAAGGGAGTTCAGTTGTTGCTGGACGCCGTCGTTCGCTATCTGCCCAACCCGACCGAACGAGAGATCAAGGCGCGTGTGGTTGGCGACGAAACCAAGAAGTTTGAGCTCAAGCCAGATCCCAAGCTGCCTTTTGTCGGTATGGCATTCAAGATCGTGGAAGATCCGTTCGGACAGCTGACCTTCATGCGGATTTATCAGGGATCGATCACGAAGGGAGAAATGTACACCAACCAGCGAACCGGTCGGAAAGATCGCTTCAGCCGCATCGTCCGCATGCATGCCGACAAGCGGGAGGAAGTGGATGCGGCCGAGGCGGGTGATATCGTCGCCATCATGGGGATCGACTGTGCCAGCGGTGATACGTATTCTCAGGAACGCGATTATTGCACCCTGGAAACGATGTTCGTTCCAGAACCTGTGATCAAGGTGGCAGTCACTCCTGCCAGCCGCGCCGATGCCGACAAGATGATCAAGGCGCTGCAGAGATTCCGTAAGGAAGACCCCACGTTTCAGGTCTATAATGACGAGGAAACCAGCGAGACGATCATCTGCGGCATGGGAGAGTTGCACCTGGACATCTATGTCGAACGGATGCGGCGAGAATACAAGGTCGATGTGCAGGTGGGCGCACCCAAGGTCAGCTATCGCGAGACGCCGGGTCAAAAAGTTGAATTCAACTACAAGCACAAGAAGCAGACGGGTGGTTCCGGACAGTACGCTCACATCGTTGGCGCCTTGACGCCGATTCCACCCGAAGGGGAACAGACCTTCATTTTCGAAGAGCATATCGTCGGGGGTCGTATTCCCAAGCAGTTCGTGCCTCCCGTGGAAAAGGGCTTCCGAGATTCCTTGACCAAGGGACCTCTGGCCGACTTCCCGGTCGTCGGTGTTCAGATCGACCTGAACGATGGAAGCTACCACGACGTCGACTCCAGCGAGCGCGCGTTCTACATCTGCGCCTGCGATTGTTTCCGGCAGACGATGCGGGAGTCGAATCCCGTATTGCTGGAGCCGATCATGAAGTGCGATATCGAATGCCCGGAACTCTATCAGGGGGACGTGGTGGGGGACGTTACCTCGCGACGTGGTCTGATCACTTCCACCGACGTCCGTGATGGCATTTCCTACATTTCGGCAGAAGTTCCGCTGAACCAGACGTTCGGTTATGCCACCGATCTTCGGAGCATGACAAAGGGGCAAGGTACTTTTGCAATGGAACTGTCGTGCTATCGGCAGATGCCTCGCAACATTCAGGAAGATGTCATCGCCGAACGGAAGAAGCAGCAGAAGGAAATGGGCAAGGCCTGATGTCCAGTTGATGCTAGGGGACGACTCTGAAAGCCGGGCCGCAAGGTTCGGCTTTTTTTCTGGAACGGCTCCAGGATGCCTTCGGCCGCGTGTCCGCAGTTGGCCAGATATCGTGTCCCATTCGAGGGCAAACCAGTCGGTCCGAAACCGGCAAAGGGAGCGTTCCTATGATTGCTGCAGACCGGGTCGTGATGATCTGGAATCCCAAGTCGGGGCGTGGTCGTGCGGCCAGGAGACTTGCGAAGGTTCCCGCCCGATGGACCGACAGATGGGAGGTGATTGCCAGCCAGCGGCCTGGCCATGCCAGAGATCTGGCCAGGGAACTGGCATCGCAGTGTGCCATGGTGGTGGCGGCCGGGGGGGACGGTACAGTCCATGAGGTCGCTGGTGGACTGCTGGAATCCGGGGCGCTGTGCAGGCTGGGGATCCTTCCGATTGGTTCAGCCAATGATTTTGCCTGGTCCCTTCTCCACCAGTTGGCTCGATCTTCCACTCATGGAGGAGTTGTTGGGAAGGTAGATGTTGCGCGCGTCCATGCAGGAGATGGCCGTATCAGATACTTTGTCGAAAACCTGGGGACCGGACTTTCCGGTGAGGTGACTTGCTGGTCGCGAAGGATCCCTTGGTTGCAGGGTACCTTGCTCTATTCGGTCGCGGCAGCATTGGCCATCGTGTGCCATCGCGGATATCGCATCGCCTGCAATGGTGTGGGAGCCGAGGAATCCACGCTGCTGATGAGCATCATGTTGGGGCGTCGTGAGGGAGGTTTTGTGATGTGCCCGGATGCGCGGAATGATGATGGTCTGTTCGATCTGGTTCATGCGCGAGGGTTGAATCGCTGGGGTGCGATGACTCTCCTGCCGCGGGTGGCCATCTGGGGTGCTCCCCGGAAGCATCCCAAGATCCATCGGTCCCAGGCGACGCATGTGCTCCTGGAGTCCGACCGTGCGATGACGGTGCACACCGATGGCGAATTGATGCTGTTGCCAGAGGACCAGGTGACGAGACTGGAGGTGGAACTGCTCAAAAGTCGGTTGGAGGTGGAGGTCTTTTCCGGCTGGTGAGCTGAGTCGCCGGGCGAGGGGAACCATTCTGGCGATGGTCCCATTCCCCCGAGCGGAAAAAGCAATGCGGAATGCGGCGGGCACAGACTAGGAGTTTGCAGAGACCATGAGTAGGCCGTTGTGCGGTATCGCTTACATTTTGGGTCGGGTAGCTTCCTGGTGAACCGCTTGAATGCCAGGGGGTGACGCCGAAGCTAAGGGTGTTCCTGGATGTCCGAGTCGGCGTCTAGGCCCACCCACTCCAGCAGCGCAAGGGCATTGGTGGTGGGCGTGGGGCCGGGGTGCATTCGGTAATCGAAAATCATCTTCCGCTCCCCTGACCGCGTCTCAAATCGTTCCCGGAAGTGGACGACCGTGGCTTGTTGCTTCAGCTGGTCCTGATCTGCAAGTTCCAGGTCATGGGTGCTGATAGCGATCCAGGCTTGAAGTGCCATCAGTTTCTCGACCACCCTAAGAACGGCAATCTGCCGCTCGCGACTGTTGGTCCCTTGAAGGATTTCGTCGAGCAGGCAAAGGGTGGGGCGCTGCATTGCCTGGTTGGATCGGCAGTGATCGACGATCTCTCGCAGACGTTTCAGTTCCGCCATGAAAAACGAGACGCCGTCGTGCAGATTGTCCTGGACTCGCATGCTGGTGGCCAGATCCAGAGGGACGCCGACCGAGTCGACGGCGCAGATGGGGCTTCCAAGACGAGCGAGGACCTGATTGAGCCCCAGGCAGCGGAGCCAGGTGCTTTTTCCCGCCATATTCGATCCGGTGACCAGATGGATCGGTCGAGAGGGATCCCAGGAGTAATCGTTGGTCACTCGCTGGGCATCGGCCAAAAGAGGATGGCCCAGGCCATGGACCACCCAGGGAGATGCTGCGGTAGGATGGTCGGATGACGTCAGAAAAAGGGGAAAGCACCATGTCGGGTTCTCATCGGCGATGGTCGCGGCGCTGAGCAAGGCTTCGGTGCTGCCCAGGGCGTCCAGCCACCCTGCAGCACGATGGCCAAAGCGTTCCTTCCATCGCTCTAGACCTTCCATGACGCGGAGATCCCATGCCAGGATCCACTGGAGTGGAAGGTAGATCAGGAACAGGGTGGGGTTTTTCTGGAGGTGAGCCAATCGAGCCCAGAATCGCAGGTGGCGGAGTCCTTCGGTGGCCGAGTCAGGGCCGGTTGCATATTGGTTGCGAAGCTGGCTGGCCATCGAACTGGTCGCAGGGAGTCGTGCAAGGCTTTCAAAGAGCAAATGATGCTCCTGGACGCTAGCAGAGCTTGCAAAGACCTGTTGGAAGATGTCGTGAATGGAACCAACCCAGCCAAGCATGACCACCGTATTGATGGCAAGTCCGGTCAGCAAGCAAACGGTAGCCGGGAGGGTGATGGTAGAGGCTGCCATCCACTTGCTGGCCAGTATTCCTACCATCCCCAGTAGGGTCAGGAGCGGCCCGAACTGACTGGCGCGATGCACCCATGGGTGGTGGGCGAGCCACGATGGGGACTGAGCCCACTGCGTGAAGCGATCGGGGTTAGAGCGGCTGGCGCTCAGCTGGTAACAGAGCTCGAGTACTTCCTCACGCTGTTGGGTGATCGGTTGCCATTCGCGGACAGCCTCCTGGCGTCGCTGCAGTGACTCGGGAGCGGCCCATTCGACCAACCAGCGGGCTACGGTACTTCGACCCTGCTGGGTGGATGCCAGGCATACCAGCTGGTAGAGGCTTTTTGGGCCGAACAGATCGAGGTCGCGGCTGGTCGGGTGATCGGCCAAAGGGGTTGAATCTTCGGGCAGCGGGAGCGGTTGGATGTCACTCCATTTGCGGTCGGTCCTGGCCAGAAGCCGGTGCAGCCATTGCTTTCGGCGCATCACCGCTTCATGTTTCTCGCGGTGGAATTCGTGCCACGACAGAATGCCAAGAAAGCCCAGCAGCAGAATCCAGCCGAGTGGAATCGCCCAGGCAGGTGCGTCATTTCGGAGGTAGCCTCCTCCTAAAAGCAGCAGCGCTGGCACAAAGATGGCCGGTCGAATCCACTCCAGCTTTCGAAGCAACGCCTCCAGACGCTGCTGCTCCCGCACAAGTTCTTCGATCAGTTCGCGGTATCGCTGCGAGAGAAGTGGCATCTTGGATCCATGGGTGGAGGGCATGGGGTATTGGATGTCCTAGCGCACCCGCACGGCGGGGAAAAGCCCGCGGGAGCTATCTGGAGGAAGTTTCTATTGGAGGAGATTTCTTCGAGTGATGGAAGGGAGATCGACCGGGCAAGCAGACGAGCGTCGAAATGGCCGCAGGCGAATCGGTCGAATGTAGGTATCGGTGTCGGGGATTGGTTGGGAATCGAAGGGTGTGGGGTTCCGAGATGCCCATCGCACTGTCTACGATAAAGGCGAGCGGGAAGCGGTTGGTTTAGAAGGTTGAGGCAAAGTGATTTGCCGGTTGTGCCTTTCGAAGAGCGGTCGGAACCAGTTGGGAGTCGATTCTTGAACGGGATACTGCCAAGTGTATTGTCATTGGAGACCGTGGGGAAAGTAGTGGGGCGAATTCGTCCTCCGGGGTCGAAGAGTTTGACCAACCGCGCCGTGACCTGCGCAGCGATGGCCGATGGGACATCGGTTCTTGATGGAGTTTTGGAAAGTGAAGACACGCTTGTCATGGTGGAAGCGTGGAGGCAATTGGGATGGCGCATCGACTGGGATCGTAGCGGCCACCGGATGACGATCGAGGGTGGGGGAGGGACGCTGCCATCAGGAGCTCACCGGGCTGCAGATGCCCAGGTGCATTCCATCTATGTGGCCAACAGCGGTACCACCCTGAGGTTCTTGACCGCCGCGTTGGCAACGTTTCCTGGAAGCTATCTGCTGTCGGGGGTGCCGCGAATGCATCAGCGACCTGTAGGTGATCTGCTGGAAGCCTTGCGGAAGCTGGGAGTCGACGCGCGAAGCAGCAATCTCGAACGGCCGGATTGTCCCCCGGTGACGCTGGTGGGGAGCGGGATGGAAGGAGGAACCACCCAGGTGGCTGGAAGCATCTCCAGCCAATTCCTGAGCGGCCTTCTGATGGCGGCGCCCAATGCGCGCGGCCCGGTGCAAATCGACGTCGAAGGGGAGCTGGTGTCAAGGACCTATGTCGAGATGACATGGCGGGTGATGGAGCAGTTTGGGGTGCAGGTGGAGCGGCGTTCGGAGAGAAGTTTTGTAGTTCCCGCGCCGCAGCGTTACCGGGCATGTCGCTACGAGATCGAACCGGACGCGTCGGCGGCCAGCTACTTTTTTGCCGTTGCAGCCATCACCGACGGCGATGTTCTGGTGGAAGGGGTCCGGCGAGATGGGCTGCAGGGGGATGCAGGCTTCGTCGACGTACTTCGGGCGATGGGGTGCCAGGTGGACCAGCTGCCTGATGGCTTGCGGGTGCGAGGCACCGGCAGGCTGCGCGGCGTCGATATCGATATGAATACGATGAGCGACACAGTGCAAACCCTGGCGATGGTCGCTCTTTTTGCCGAGGGGCCGACGCGGGTGCGTGGAGTTGCCCACAATCGGCATAAGGAAACCGATCGCATCGGAGATCTGGCTACCGAACTTCGCAAATTGGGAGCGGAGGTGATTGAGCATTCCGATGGAATGACGATCATGCCAGGAGTCCCTCGGCCAGCCACCTTGGAGACCTATTCGGACCATCGGATGGCGATGAGCTTTGCGCTGGCAGGGCTGCGGGTACCCGGAATCCAGATCGTCCATCCCATCTGCATCGAGAAAACCTATCCGAACTTTTTTGCCGATCTCAGTCGACTTACGGGCAGCCGTTGGTGGGATGCCAGCCAAGTTTGATCCTTGGCTTTCTGCCCCAAAGCTGCTCCAGCGACGAAGGAATGCGGAACAACCACGCACAGGGAGAGCTGAACATGCAGGGCGAGAGAGGGACTTCAGGAATCGATCGTCGGCACGCGACGAAGAATCTGGTGATGCAGGGGGTGGCCGCAAGCACCTTGGTGACCGCAGCGACGGCATCCCGCAGCGGCTTGGCGGATGATGGGCAAACGAGGCTTCGGGTTGCCGTGATCGGTACCGGTGGGATGGGCGGTGGGCATGTGCGGATGCTGGCAGCCCGCACCGACTGTGATCTGGTGGCGGTATGCGACGTCGATCGCCTGCGTCTGGAGAAAGCGGCTCAATGGGTGACCGAAGCGGGTAAGGTCGCTCCTGAAACCTTTTCCGACATGCGGGATTGCTTTCGAAGTCGGCAGATCGATGCGGTCTTTATCGCGACTCCAGACCATTGGCATGCACCAGCAGCATTGCTGGCGTTGGAGGCAGGGAAGCATGTGTATGTGGAGAAGCCCTGCTGCCACAATCTACGAGAAGGCTGGTTGCTGGAAGATGCCGTACACAAATCGGGAAAGGTGCTGCAAGTGGGGACGCAGAGCCGTTCCTCTTCCGTGGTGGCTGCCGGGATCGATCGGCTCAGACAGGGAGCCATCGGTCAGGTGCTGGTCGCCAAAGCCTGGAACAGCCAACGCCGTGGATCGATCGGCAAGGAGTCACCAACCGAGCCACCGGCCGAGCTGGACTTTCGGAATTGGCTTGGCCCGGCCCGTCCCGTCCCCTACCGCCGCAATCTGCTCCATGGGGTCTGGCGTTGGTGGTACGACTTCGGGTGTGGAGATATCGGCAATGACGGGGTTCATGACGTCGACGTGGCGCTGTGGGGACTGGGAGTCGACCGGTTGCCTAGCTGGGTTGGGTGTTACGGTGCCAAGGACTTCTTCGACGACGACCAGCAGTTCCCGGATACCCAGTACGCTGTCTGCGAGTTTGGCCTCGACGATGGAAAAGGGAAGCCAAAACAGCTGATTTTCGAGCAACGGATATGGTCCCCATATGTGCAGGAAGGGTACGAAAACGGTGCTGCCTTTTATGGCACCGAAGGGATGATGCTGATGGGGCACAATGTCGGTTGGAAGCTGTATGGGGCTCGGAACGAGTTGAAGGAGGAGCTGACCGGCAGACCGGAGGTTTCGGATCACCACGGGAATTTCTTTCGTGCGATCCACCGAAAGGAAGCGGCAACGGCGCCGATCGAGGCGGGGTTGTTGAGCGCCGGTGTGGTTCATCTGGCCAATATCAGCGCCCGACTAAAACGAGGGATTGCGTTCGATTCGACTGCGCGCAAAGTCCAGGGAGACGACGAGGCAAGCAGGCTGCTGGGGCGTGAATATTCTGATACGCATTGGGGAGTTCCCAAGGGGATGTCATGATCGAACGAAAAAAAGTGGCGGTGATTGGACACACGGGCCGAGGCGACTATGGGCACGGGATGGACACGGCTTTCCGCAATCATCCTAGGTGCGAAGTGGTGGCGGTGGCCGATCCGGTGGAGGCAAGTCACGCTGCCGCCATGCAAAGATCGGGTGCGGCGCGATCGTATCGGGATTACCGCCAGATGCTTGATCGTGAGCGACCGGAGATCTGCGTGATCGCGCCTCGTTGGATCGATCAGCATGCCGACATGGCAATAGCAGCTGCGGAATTCGGTTGCCATCTTTACATGGAGAAGCCTTTCTGTCGGACGCTGGAGGAGGCGGATGGGATCGAGCGAGCCTGTCAGATGCGGCATCTGAAGGTAGCGGTGGCCCATATCGCACACTACTCCCCTGCCCTCACCTCGGTCCGCAAAGCGCTGGCTGAAGGAGCGATTGGACGATTGCTGGAGATCGAAGTGCGGGGCAAGGAGGATGCGCGAGGCGGGGCCGAAGACCTTTGGGTGCTGGGTTCCCATGCGCTGGAGTTGATGGTTGCGCTGGCTGGACCTCCCTCCTTTTGTCAGGCATTGCTGCTGCAGGACGGCCAGCCAGCTGTCCCCAATTCTCGCCGTGAAGGGAACGAAGGGCTGGGGCTACTGGCGGGGAATCGAGTCGAGGCGCTTTGGGGGCTTCCCAACAATGTGCTGGCCAGGTTTGCATCCGACAAACAGAGCGCCAAGCCTCCCAGCCGATTTGGGTTGAGACTGCGCGGGACCGAAGGAGAGATCTGGCTCCCGTCTGGGTTTGGGGTGCCTGCCCGCGTATCCCGCGATCCGCTGTGGATGGGAGGCGCAAGCGATGCTTGGAGTGATCTGCCGATGGCACCTGCAGTTGCCGGGTACGAAGGAGCACATCCTGTCGTCGTGCAGGATCTGCTGGAGTCGATCGACCAGGATCGCACCCCAATTTGCTCCCTGCGCGAAGCGATCTGGACGCTGGAATGCATCCATTCGGTCTTTGCTTCGCACGTCTCACAAGGCCGAGTGCCACTCCCCCTGTCGGACCGGACGCATCCGTTGGCCCGTTGGAATTGATTTGGCATCTTCCTCCGACAGCAGGCCGCGTTGCGGGACGAGCTGCCAGGAGGAAGGGGGCTGGGAGGCTTTGGTCCTCAATCGAACGGGTGTAACCGGGGGAAAACGCCCTTTGCTCGGATGGCTATCTATGCTAAGTCCCGTGTTGAGGGACTTGTACACCACCATGGGGCATTGGATTCTCGCAGTCGATTGCGCCGGAGGTCTGGATGCAGATGCCAAACGTGCAGCAGCAAGCGAACCACTGCGGATGCACCGCAGATAGCCTACCGAATGCGGACTGTGGAGCGGGGTTGCCTCCAAGTTCCCGACGCCGCTGGCTGGCCGGTGGCTGTCGACTTGTTGGGGCTGTTCTGGGGCTGTCGGCGGCCAGAGCGACCGCAGCCACATCGTGGCCTCATGAGGTGCAGTGGGGGCGGTTTCATTTCCACGGCGATCGGCCGCTGGGAGAAGCGAAGCAGTGGTCTGAGCAGCTGGCGGAACTGGCAGGAAGGATGGAAAAGGAGTTGGAGCTAGTTGGTGCAGAAGAACCGATTGCGGTGATGGTGCTTGCCAACCAGCAGATTCTGGATCGCTATCTGGAGAGATACTTTCCGGATGTCGGTGGACGTCGTTCGATCTTCCTGCGCCATCAGGACCGCAGTCAGGTCTTCGTCTGCCGCCACCCAGGTCTGGTCGAAGATCTGCGGCATGAAGTCTGCCATGCATTGCTCCACCTTTCCGTCCCCAATCTCCCGGTCTGGATCGATGAGGGAATCGCGGAATACTACGAGATGCCAAACAGCTCGGAAACACTACATCCTGTCCATGGCTCCCGGATCGCGTGGCTGGTACGACTTGGGCATGCACCCTCGCTCAAGGCGATGGAACGCGATACGTTTGACCCTGGATCTTCGAGCGCATCGTACGGGGATGCCTGGGGGTGGATCCACTTCCTGATGACGCATTCGGAGGTCAGCCGAAGAGTGCTGATCGATCATTTAGCAGCGATGCACGATGGGAAGGACCGCAGCACATTGCATCAGCGTCTGGAGCAGTCTCTCGGGAATCCTCGCTTGGCGTTCCTGCGGCATTATCAAGCCGCTGCAGGGAAAGAGGGGGATCCGGTTGCCTCGACAGGCACCGCTTCCGGCGCAACGCCGTAGAAGTGGTTTCTGAAGTGGTCGAAGCTTCGATCCAAGATGGTCTGGAGACGGCGATGCGATTGACTGAGATGATCAGGGTGCGTTGGACTGGGGAGACCAGTCGACTTTCAATCGATCGCGCCGAAACGAAAGCCTACTGGCTGCACCAATCTTTTCCAGCAGCTCGTCGATCGAAGCTTTGCTTGTCTCGACATCAATCCGCATCGACGCAAGCGATTCAGGAAGTGGCCAGGGCTGGAACTGAATTCCCTGAGAATCTGCCAGCGATTGAAGGACTTCCGCAAGTGTTCCCTGAAGTCTCGCGGTAAATCGCTGCTTGGCCAAGGGATCGCTGCCAGGAGTTGAACGCGGGGGAGTTTTGGAGGGGACTCCCCAATACAAGTCTCGATGATCAGCCACCGGTCCGACCAACTGGACTGCGCCGGAGGTGAAGCTGGCTTTTGAAAGCGGGTGGGATTTCAGGAATGCCTCGACTTTCGATCGAGGGACATTTGGGTACGCAGCGCTGACTTCCGCCATTTCCGGAAGTGGGACGATCTGGAGCGGGATTGGCGGGACGCTCGACTGCACCTGAACGGTCGACTCAAATCCCGCCAGCATCAAGGTCAGCAACCCGGCTCGAGTCGTCGACTCAATGCGCCCTCCATTCCACAGATCATGCTCGATGGGGGCAAGCGAGATCCACTGGAGTGATTCGTCCGTGGCCAGCTTGCACAGCAGCAGGGATGGTTCCGAGATCGGTTCCCAGGAGAAACTGGTCCGGGGCCGAAGCTCCGGAGAATCGCAGAGCAATTGCCAGTGCGCCGCTTCGATGCGGGGGCCGGCACCAGCCGGCCCCCAGTACAGCGTCGATTCGATGATCCCGAAAGAGGTGCTGGTGCGGCTGGCAAGGTCATGGAGGATTTCGCCAAGCGGTTGATTGCGAGCGGTCATCTCGACCAGAACATCAGGATCGATTCGTCGATCCAGCCAGAGAGTCAAGTTGGCTTGATGCGCGATGGACGAGAGGGTTTCTCCCAGGGGGCTGTTTTTCTTCAGAAGGGAGGTGGGAGTGGTGAGGAGTTGGTGACTTCGGCGCTGAGATTCCAGGCGCAGAGGTTGTGGTTCTTGCCCGATTAGAAGGGCCTGCGAGAAAATGGAGAGGATAAGAAAACAATTCCGAAAATGCTGGGAACCCAAGGGGCACCTCAAGATGTTGCCTGTTTTTCTCGGAGTTCGCTCAAGCTTCTGCATTGGCGTTTGAGAAACCTCGAACTAAACTTTGGTCCATAGGAGCCGTGGCATGGAAGGCACGGGGGATGGAGCGTCCGGGAAACGCAGGCGGAACGCAAAAACAAAGGCTTCGATAGTGAATTCATCTTCCGTGAGGATACCCTTTCTTCTGCGTTGCTATCAACTGTATCTACAGGATGGTAATACGTCGCTCTATCTTGCTGCGGTATCGGGGCGTTACTCGTTGGCGAGTCTGGAACGATTGACGCAGCATGCCCGATGCGAAGTAAGGCGGGCGGCGACGCTCGCCGTCGGCCTTTTGGGGGGGCGGGAGCAGATCCCTGTGATCGGGCCGCTTCTGGCTGACAGCGATGCAAGAGTCCGCTTGGTAGCCAATGAATCGCTCCGGTCGCTGCGGGGGCGTATGGTGCCGCAGCACGCCCGTCGCGAGGTTGCGGAGATTGGTGTGATGGTTCGCCAGGGGAAGCATCGCGAGGTGATTTCTGCGGTGGATCGGCTGGAAGAACTTGGATTCACCAGCTCGGAACTCCATTGTCAAAAGTCACTGGCCTGGTTTTATCTCGGCGATTACCGATCTTCGATCGAAGAGGCTCACCAGGCGCTGTCGCTTTGTCCCTATCAGTACACCGCATGGATCGGGCTGGGGCATTGCTACAGCGAATTGGGTGAACCTGTCCTTTCGCTCGATTGCTTCCGCAACGCACTGGATATCTATCCCGACCTGGATGCGGTACGATCCTATGCACGCAAGTTGGCAAAGGCCTTGCGGGAGCCGCTGTAGGATCTCTGTTAGCAAGAGAGGAGGGGTGCGATGAGCAGGGCCGACTTGATCGTGGCAATCATCGCAGGATTCCTGGGATTGACTTGGTTGGCTGCAGCGATCTGGCCGCGGATGTGGATCCATCAATGGCGTCTCAGCGATGAGGTCGATCAGAGATTTGGATCGCGAGGTTTGCGAGTCTTGGATCTGGTGATGGCAGCTTTGATGCTGTGGGTCATCTATCGCCTGATGATGCAAGTACCGATCGTCCGGCCCTGAGTTGACCATCGGTCGCGTTGTTGTTTTGGATTGCTTGGAGCGGGTCGGCCCGTTACCAAAATACTGCAACGGGCCGCTGTGAACTGGAGCGGCAAAGGGGGGGATCAGCTACCGATTCGCCGAGTTGAGGGAAGGCATGGCTGGGACGAGGTCCTGTCCCGACGCTAGCTCGACCTTCTGGCCTCGTTGCTGCTCCTTGGAAAGTTCCTTCTTTGCATCGAGAAATTTCTGTTTCGATTCCTGGCTGCTGAAAAGGTAAACGCGATCCTGATATCGGCAGCCCAATTCGCGTTTGCCTTCCACCAATTTGCCTTCTTCCAGATAGACAACGATGTCCATGCCGCTGCAGATCGGTGCGAAGCGATCGGGGGAGGCCAGGAATTTCTCTTTGGCTGTGGGAGACGACATGTGATAGACGCGGTTGCGATGCCGCACAGCCAGTTCGGGGCTTCCCATCTGCCAGCGTTTTTCGTCGGCTAGCGTCACAGGACAATAGCCCTCCAGGGCGAGGCTTTGGGGGAGTTGGTTCGGAGAAATGGCGTTTTCAGTCTGGGAGCCCATCTTCGCCACGCGTCCTGGCTCGGAACCTGTCGACATGGGTTGTGTTGATGGATCCTTCTTGCGGGCCATTATTCCGCTGGCGCTAGTCTCCACAGTACCTTGCCTGCGAGGCTCCTGCGAAGGGCTTCCTCCGAAGCTCTCGGGAGCGACCTTCGGAGTCGCTTCGGATTGTTCCTTCGCAGGGGAAGTCTGAGCGAAGGGGGCGGCCGCCTTCGAGACAGGATTGGTGATGGCTTGCGTATCGCTCAGCGGCGCTAAAGCTCGCGTCGGACGCTGTCGAGCTGGCTCCCCTGGCACTCCAGCGATCTTCGCAGGAGCTGCGGAAGCAGGGGGGGCGATGGGTACCTTTTGGTCGGCAGATGGAGTTTCGTTTCGTGCGGCAACGGCTGGCTTGGCAACCCCTGTCCCATGGGAGCCATCGTTATGGGAGCTGGTCAGTCGTCGTCGTTCGCCAGAGAGTGTGCTGGAGGTGGTGGCTTGAGGGGCATCGGACGAAGAGAGCGACAGACGCACGGCGGATTCGGCTGGCTTTTGCAGCGATGGCGTCAAGCTGGGAGGATCGCCGGGCAGGATACCGCGAGCGACCGGTTGGTTAGCGGGTGCTGCCTTTGCGGACATCGAGCGATTCGAGTCTTCAGGCTTGGCAGACGTGGCGGGCCCGGTGGATTGCGCTAGCGAAGCAGTTCTAGCTGGTATGGCTTTCGGTAGCTTCGCTTCCAAGCTGGATTTCGGGACAGCCGACCCAGGGAGATCGGTTCTGGCTGAAGTGTTGGGGTCGGAGCGGCGAAGCCAGCGGGGGAGTGAGAATCGACTGGCAGCAGGGGATGGCTGATCGGAGGCCAAACGGTCGCCGGACGATTGCGGAGCATTGGACCGGAGGGCAACTTGCCGCACAACTTGCTCGAAGGCTTCGGTTGCCTGAGGGCTGGTGGTGCGATGAAGTTCGCTGCCGCTGGGGGAGAGATAAAGATCGGTCGGCCAACTTCTGACCCGATACCGTTCGGCTAGCTCCGGCAGCTGCTCGACCTGCACTTGGCAAGGGATGACCTCCTGGTCGATCAGTTCCACCAGGGACGGGTCGCGAAATGCGCCTTGTTCCAAACGTCGGCAGGGAGGGCAGTTGCGGCTGCTGAAATGAAGAAGAACTGGCTTGCCTGTGGCAGCAGATTCCCGCTGCGCTGCCTCCAAAGTCGGCCGCCAATCGATCTGATCGGCCCAAGTGATTGGACAGCACAACAGGCTGGAGATTGCCAGCCAACCAGCGCCAAAAATACGACTTGGCATACCAGCGATCCTTCGCATTGGAAAGCGAACTGTTCGCCGAAAGCCCTCCACCCCAATCGAATGATCGGCACAGGATGCTGGGAGGCTGAAACGAATAGGAAAAAAGAAACGGTTTTTCGGGAAAAAAGGGATCTCGTAGAGGGGAAGCCCATATTGACTTTGCTGGGTATCCCAGTAGAGTGATGACGTTGGTTCTTCGCGAATCTGCATTTCGATTCGCGCTCCTAAGCCACCTTGGCTTTACCCTGTCTTCTTGAGTCAGGGATTGCTGTTGAGAAAGTCGCTTCCCAGTGGGGCGATCAGGCGTGGTGGGGAGGATTCCAGGTCGAGTCGATGGCTTGGCCGACCCGGTTATTACGGGCGGCATTTCTCGCCAGGGATCGGAAGAGTTGGATGAGCACACCCCTCCTGGGGGGCTGTGTGCTTCGACACACGGTTGGGATAGCTTTGGGTAAGAAACCCTGAGAGAGCTGTCCGTACGCATGAGATCGCAACGGTAGGCGATGGTCTAAGCGACTTGTCCCGGATGCCAGGATTGGTATTGGGAGTCGTTTCATTCATGTTTGTTGCTTCAGGAAGACGCCACAGGAATTCTGCTGCTTCGGATCTTTGCCGGTCGGACTGGGTGCGTCCTGGAATGACCAATCGCGACCGAAGAGGCTCACAGGACGATCCGAAGCAACTCGGGTTCGTTGGATAGGAAGAAATGTCTTGGCCCAGCCGGCAAGCCGCGAAGGAGTGGCGTGGGTGGGGCCTTAATGTTCTGGATGAATTGGCATGCCAAAGAAAAAGCGTTTCCGTTCTCGGATCCATCCCCAAGGCTCGGAAAGCATGGGAGGCGGCGAGATGTCGCGACCCAGGATGCGGCCAAAGAAGCGAAGTTTCGGGGGGAATCGTTTCCGAAGACCGATGGGTCCCGAAGGGGAACAGCCGATGCCCGAGGAGGCACCGTTGGCCGAAGGCGAGGAGGTGCCAACCCAGGAGTTCTCCGGGATTCTCGAGATGCATCCCAATGGGTACGGCTTCCTTCGCTCGCCTTCGAACAACTACTCCCGTGAGCGGACCGATCCGTTTGTGCCTGGCACGATGATTGAGAAGTTGGGGTTGCGGCAGGGGGTGATGATTCGGGCATTGATGCAGCAGGCCAGACGTCAGCAAGGGCCGCGCGTCCGGGAGATTCTGGATGTCGATGGTATGACGTTGGAAGAGTATGCCAAGGTCCGTCCCTTCGACCAACTGACGGCGATCAACCCAGAGCAGTGGTTGAAGTTGGAGGTTGGGGCGCAGCCTTTAACCAATCGCGTTATCGATCTCTTGGCCCCCTTGGGGCGGGGGCAGCGAGCCCTGATTGTCGCGCCTCCGCGTTCCGGCAAGACGATCATGCTGCAGCACATTTCTCGTGGTATTTCGACCAATTATCCTGACCTGCACCTGATCGTGATGCTGATTGATGAGCGGCCCGAAGAAGTCACCGACATGCGTCGCAATGTGATCAACGGGGAAGTGATCGCCAGCAGTCTCGATGAAGATGTCGACAGCCATGTCCGGATCAGCCAACTGGTGATCGATCGCTGCAAGCGATTGGCCGAGTCGGGCAAACACGTCTTCCTGATGCTCGATTCGATCACCCGGCTGGCGCGGGCCTTCAACAAGTGGGTTGGCAACGCCGGTCCGACGATGACTGGTGGGGTGAACATCAAAGCGATGGACATTCCCAAGAAGCTTTTTGCGACTGCGCGAGCCTTTGCCGAGGGAGGGTCTCTGACGATTGTTGGAACCGCGCTGGTTGATACCGGAAGCCGGATGGATGAGCTGATTTTTCAGGAGTTCAAGGGGACGGGCAACATGGAACTGGTGCTCGATCGCCGCCTGGCCGATCGGCGCGTCTGGCCTGCTATCGATATCTCGCAGTCCGGAACGCGGCGCGAGGAATTGCTACACGACCCGCATACCCTTCATGCAGTGACGATGATTCGGCGAACACTCTCCAGCATGAATCCTGTCGATGCGATGGAGCAATTGACCAAGCAGTTGGGGAGATTTCCGAGCAATGCCGAGTTCCTCAAAATGATAGCCGCTGCAAGGCTCGACTGATTCCAAGTTCCGAAGCTGAGAGGCGATCTCTGACAGTTTTTTCTTTTCGGGGAGCCAGTCCCTTTCTGCATCGCTTCCTGCTTCGGGAATCCAGGATGGCCAGCTTCATGGGGCAGAGAGGGACGGCGGGTGATTTACTGACCGCCACTTCCCTCGCGTTTGGGGGGATGGAAGGGCCAATGGCGGACAAAGATTTGCTGTCCAATACCTAAGCGGTAAGGCAGGGGAAGATGGCCAAGAAAGAGATGATCCGATCGATCTCCCTGAAGACCGGTTTACCGAAACCTCAGATCAAGCAGATTGTTGAGACGACATTTGATGCCATCATTCAAACGTTGATAACTGAGGGGCGGGTGGAGCTTCGGAACTTCGGTATCTTTCAGGTGAGGGCCCGCGCGGCCAGGAATGCCAGAAATCCGAAAACGGGAGAAAAGGTCGAGGTCCCGGAGCGGGTGGCGGTGATTTTCAAAGCCGGTAAGGAGATGGAAGATCGAGTCGCTCAGATTGACTCGGCCAAGCTAGCAAAATGGCAGATCGCTTCCGAGGAGGATCGATCGCAGAAAAACGTCGAGGAAGTTGAGGATCCGGTAAAGGATGACGAATGAAACAGCCGAAATCATCGATCAGGTTGTAGCGACAACCGGAAATGACGGTCAGGCGATCACGGAGGATTTGCCATGCGGCGGTGGATGCGAGCTCTGGTTCTTGCGTGTG
>JBIINB010000253.1:0-3526 GCA_044337705.1 Pirellulaceae bacterium
GGGGCTTGGTGCAGATCGAGCAGCCAGAGGCGGGGGGCGAAGCTGCGTTGCGGGTGGAGAGGCGTCGGGAGGAGTCGATGAGGGAGTGGCTGCAGGGGCATTTCGAAGGGCGTCAGGAAGAGTTTTTGCTGTTGGAACAACTATTGTTCCAACAGCCTTCCCGTCGTTCCAAGGACGCCTCCAGTGATCCCGATTCGAATGGCCATACAAAGCCTGTTGCGTTGGAGCGTCAGGTTGCCGCTGGTATGGAGAAGAAACAAGAGCGATCAGGTGGAGCTGTTTTCAAATCGCCTGCGTCAGACAGTGTTGCAACTCCATGTGTTGCATCGCGCAGTTACGCATCTCGCAGCTCCGATCGCATTGCGGTGCTCTTTGGATGCATCTTGATTCTGGGTGGTATAGGGATGTGGAATTTAGATCTCCCCGCGTGGAATTCGAAGTTCGCAGGTGTCGTTGCCGGGGTGATTGGGTTGCTCTGGTTGTTCGACTCGATCTTTCGATTGCGTACCGCTGGCCGCATCCCCACCCCTTCAATCGAAGCGTGATGGATCGTACGGGATCTGTCTGTGTTTTTTCCGCGACCTAGCGAGATAGTTCGGCGAGATCGATTCGATAGAGTGGCGGATAGAGTTGACGGGCCGATTGGGCGATTGCCTGACCGCAGCAGGCTTGGCAATACGGAGAGGGCTCAAAGTGAATCGACCGATCGGAGTGTTGGGGTGTGGACAGATCGCGGCTCAGCATCTGGAAGCCTATCGCTCAGGTGGTCTCCCCGTGGTGGCGCTGTGTGACCCGGATGCCGATGCGGTTACTTCCAAGCAGCGGGAGTTTTTTCCTCAAGCGACCGCCTATGTGGACCTGGAGGAATTCCTCTCGCACCCCGATTTGGAGGTGGTCGACATTGCGACGCACGTCGACGTACGCCCCGACCTAGTAGAGAAGGTCCTGCGTAGTGGTCGGCATGTGCTCAGTCAAAAGCCGTTTGTCGAGGACTTGGCGCGAGGTCGCGAGCTATGTTCGCTTGCGAGGGAACTGGGGCTGCGCCTGGCGGTCAATCAGAATGCCCGCTTTGCGCCGCACTTTCATCTGGCCAGAAGTCTGGTGGCAGAAGGAGTTCTGGGGAACGTGCAGTTGGTGGAGATGTCGGTTCATTGGGATCATTCGTGGGTTCGTGGCAAGCCGTTCGAGGCGATGCCTCATCTGGTTCTTTTCGATTTTGGGATCCACTGGTTCGACATGGCAAGATGTCTCTTTGGCCGTTCACCTGCCAGGAGTGTGATGGCGTGGGCCAAGTCGCTTCCAGGTCAGCCCATTGCTCCTCCGATGCTAACGCATGCGGTGATTGAGTTCCCGCAGGGGCTGGCATCGCTTGGTTTTCACGCCTGGACTCGATTTGGTGCCCAGGATCGAACCACGATCATCGGCGATCGCGCGACACTGGTACTGGAGGGAGTCGACTATCAAAGCCAGCGGGCTACGGTCTACGGGGAGCATGGCGCGAAGCCGATTGCGGTCACCGGAAAATGGTTTCCTGATGCATTTCTTGCCTGCATGTGCCACTTCCTGGAAGCGATCGATTCAGGAAAAGCGAGCGACCTGGAGGCAGATGAGAATCTGAGCAGTCTCCAGCTATGCTTCGCAGCGGTGGCCAGCAGCCTTCGGGGAACGGCGGTCCAGCCGCAATCGGTGGAGGTCTTGCCGGCCTATTGAGCCGACATGCGGACAGGCGGGCACGCGACGCTGGCCGCCAAGAGCGGCACAGTTTAATCTTGGAATGCGGGAGCCGACTCCTGATTTTGCGATTCGCTCGGTAGTCGAATACAGCAGATCGACTCTTTCCTCCGCAGGATGGTTTTGAAGTCGCCCGTTCTTCAGAAGTTCATCGTTTCAGCGTGCTGGAGGGGCAGTGGCTTTACCAATCTTTTCATCCTATAATGTCGGGACTACGGTTTCGCGAAAACTGCTAGGAGTAGGGCCCTCCATCGAGACTATCTTTTTTGGGGGATTCGCCCCATTTTTGGGTTTCTCGGAGGAGAGAGTGGCGTCAGGTATTGTTAAGTCTTTGCCGACTTAGCGATTCAGGGTGGGGTTTGGCCGCTGCGGTGGTTACTCAGGTTTTTAGGGAAAATCGAGGATCAAAAAATGGGGCAGAAAAAATGAGTTCGTTTGGGGAAAGGTGAGTGGCTTTGTGCGAACCGTCCAGGGTGGTCCTGCGTGATTCGCTTAACCAAATTGAAAAGGACGCGCGACACTATCGACGTCAACTGTTTCGCGTGTACCGAGCTGAAGAGGTGGTTGATTCATGCCGATTCGAATTCTGGTGATCGACGAAGATCCACTTGTGTTCCATGGACTTGGACGGCTTTTAAACCGAGATCTATTTGTTTTGGCGGGCCACGGGCGCGACATTCGGTTGGTAGAGTCGCATCGGTCGGCGATCGATGTGGTGCTACTGGAACTGCATCGCACTGGCGGGGACGGCTTTTCGTTGCTCCGCAGTCTCACGGGTGACTTCCCGTCTATACCTTTTCTGATTTATTCGATCTTTGATTCGGCGGGATGGATCCCCACTGCGATCGAAGGCGGTGCTGCTGGATGGGTGAAAAAAAGCGATTCAATCGACTCGCTGGAGTTTGGCTTGACCCGCATTCACAACGGGCAGAAACTATGGCCAGCGGACTGGATTGTCCGTGCGCGTGAGGGAAAGCGGTCTGGTCGCCGGGTGATGCACCCTGAGGCTCCCCTGACAACGCGTGAGGAGAGTATACTGCA
Source organism: Pirellulaceae bacterium (assembly GCA_044337705.1). GTDB lineage: Bacteria > Planctomycetota > Planctomycetia > Pirellulales > Pirellulaceae > JBEISR01. Next base: position 2,773 of record JBIINB010000253.1, read on the forward strand.
GAGGATGTCCAAGGGTTCTACCAATCGTGCGATCGCCGAGGAGTTGGGGATCAGCAGCGAAACGGTGAAGGAACACGTTCAGAAGATTCTGAAAAAGATGGGCGTTAGCGACCGGACGCAGGCAGTGTTGCTCGCGTTGCGCAGGGGCTGGATCGACGAAGGGCAATGACCGCTTATGGATGGCGGCCGGGTGAGGCGTGACCAAGACAACCGATATTCGAATTGCAGAAGCCTCTGGAAGCCGTGAGTCGTTCGCGTATCGCGTTCCGATCAAGTTCGGCGGGCGCGTGGTGCAGGAGGTACAGGTCCAGCGTTGTGTTTTGGCGATCGTCGCCAAGGGGGGGCGCAAGCGGAGTTACGGCATCGGGGAGATGACCCTCGGGACCGCTTGGGCTTGGCCGAGCAAGGTGGTGCCGGCGGAGCTGGTGACCAGGGTGGTTGCGACGTTGTCGGACCGGCTGATTGCAGCTGCCCCGTCGTGGGACCTTACCGGCCATCCACTTGACTTTGGCTTGCATCTGCAGCGCGAAGCCAAAAGCATGGCCAAGGATCTGCAGGAGCAGTTGAAGCTGCCGGAGCCGATACCCGATTTGGCGATCCTGCTGGCCGCATCACCGATCGACGCTGCGGTGCATGATGCATTTGGCAGGCTGCATGGGGTGAGCAGCTTTGATATCTTCAAGCCGGAATTTCTTGATGGCGACCTTTCCCGATGGCTGGGAGAGGAATTCGCAGGCGTCGGCTGGGAAGGGAA
>JBIINB010000036.1:0-36317 GCA_044337705.1 Pirellulaceae bacterium
TCGGGCAGCGATCCTCAAAAGAGACGAAGCAAGCAGGCGAGGCGCAGGTGCAGCACAGAGAGCAGAATTCCTGCCCCTGGAGTACCCGCCTTGCTCCACTGCCCCGTTCCCACAGATCATTTTTCGCACTCCAAACCGCCTACTTCGAATCTTTTGACCAGCCCTTTCATTTTACGCCAATATCAAACGCCGCGCCGCCGATTCTCTTGCCGGTCTGTTCCCCCAGGTGGTTCCGCGCGACTCCATTGCCCTTTGGAGCAGTCGTAACGGATGCACCGGACCAAGGATCTGCCCATCCCCGGCAAATCATGGGAACCTTGTCGATTTGGCTACCCATGGCATACACTATTGTTGCACCGGCTTTTTAAAATTTTTGATCGCCTTTTCTCGTCGACCGCTTGCTATGGCGGTTTTGGAGTTGCGGATGACTTCCACCGCTCGCAGCCAAAAACCGATCGATCTGCGTCAAGAAGACGACGAATCGCTGTTGCTCTCCTATCAGGTGGAGCAAAATCGCGAAGTTTTCGGGGAACTGGTGCGGCGCTACGAAAGGGAATTGTTCGTCTACCTCCGGCGTTTCCTAGGAGATCCAGGGCTGGCTGAAGACACGTTTCAAGCGACATTCCTGGCGGTCCATCTGCGTCGCGACCAGTTTGAGGCGGGACGTCGATTTCGCCCCTGGCTTTACGCCATCGCCACCAACAAGGCGATAGATTGCCAGCGCCAGAACAAAAAATTTCGAATCCCAAGCCTGGACGCTCCTATCTCCGACGTCCACAGTGGCCCGGCGACTTCGGAAGGCAGCTGGTTGATCGATCGGGGTTCCGCGCCGCTGGAGGTGGTCGAATCGAAAGAGGTCTCCGAGCGGCTTGGGGAGGTGCTCAATGAACTGCCAGCACCGATGCAGCGCCTGATCCAACTGGCCTTCTTCCAGTCGCTCAAATACTCGGAAATCAGCGATATCCTTGGGATTCCGGTCGGCACCGTCAAAAGCCGAGTTCATACAGCCATGAATCTGCTCAGCGAAGCTTGGCACCGCAAATATCCCTCGGACTCGCATCTGCTGATCCGGCCCCGGGCTCGCCAACCCGAGTGACAGATGCAGCCTGCAGGCGTGCCGTATCCTCCCAACCTCTCAGCATGCGACGTCTCACCCCGGCTAGATCGATAAGGTTTCCCTGATGCGTGGGTTGCAACGAGGTTCTTCCCTCCTGATGACCATCGTGGTCCTCTCCTGCGTGCTTCCCATCGCCAGACGCTGGCTTCCTTACGAAATCGGACTCTGGAAGGTTGCCGAGGCGGGGAATCACTTTCGCGATGGGAAACTTGATCTGGCCAGTCGATCGATGGAGCAGGCGGAAACCTGGAGCAAGGAAGTCCTGACATCTGCTGATTACTCCGAACTGATGATGAATCTTTTGATCGAGCAGGGGGACAGCGAGCGAGCACTGGGTTTGCTAAAGATCCTGAAGCAGCAGGGGAACCCCTCGGTAGCGACTCAGGCCGGACTTCGCGCCAGTCGGTACTTTGCGTCCGGGCAGGATTATCTGCGAGCCCTTCAGTCTCTGCAGATCGCGACACCTCCTGATGCCAGATCGTCACCCGCTTTCCTCAACCAGATCGCCTACATGAAGGCGATGGCGGGGGTCGATCTGGATACCGCCTTGATGGAGATCGACATGGCGTTGCAACTACTTCCCGATGCATCGCTGCTGGACACCAAAGCCTGGGTACTTTATCGGGCTCAGAAATACGAAGAAGCAGCTCCTGTTGCTGCTAGAGCAGTGGAAGAGTTTGAGAAAGCTGCAAGGGAAAATGGAGTCTACGTGGGAGAGGGTGACGATTTAGTTGCCAAGTTGAGGGAGCAGCCTACGTCGACCGAAGTTCCTCCTGCCCTCCGGCAGCATCGAGATCGGATGAAAACCGTTCTGGCCGAATCTCAACCGCGTAGACGTTATGAAATGGTCGAGCAATCGGCGGTTCAGACGGCAGCAGTGCTGAGATACCATCGTGCAAGTATCTACGATGCACTTGGGCAGGCCGACGTCGCCAAAAAAGACTGGGATTGGCTGGAGTGCCACCACTTCCAGGACGAGTCGCTACTGAGGTGACGTCCATAGCTTGCTAGAGACTATGCAATCCTTGGAATCCCCAGCGAGCGACGATAGGTGGCGATCTAGGGCTAGTGGACCTCGGAACGATCCACTTTTTTAGCCATTAAATTCAGCGACTGGTGCGGGGCCGCGGGGGAACGATCGACTTGGGCAAAGGTAGCGGGGATCCGCGGTAATGCACCCGACGGACCGTGTTGCCATAAAAATGCAACGGACGATAATCCCTCTCCAGGATTGGCGTGCTTTGAATCTTCTCCCTCTGGTCTCCAAAGGTCACCACGCGCCAGTCCCACCCTGGCTCCCGGCCCTCTCCAACCAAGGCCATCCCGAAAATCAGCAATCCCGCGAAAAAGAAGCTTCGCACCATCGCCCTTTTCCTCACCAAAAATCACAAAACACTTGGAACGACCCGGCCGACGCTCCATCCTGCTGCATCACCTGAATCGGTAACCTCTCTTCAAAAAGTTTAGCTCCATATTCAACACCAAAAAGGGGTGCCGAATCTTCTTTCCTGATCGGATTTGGTTCGGAGATCGTCATACTCCACACCACTGTCAAAATCCGACCCTCCATGCGACTGACTTAGGGTGTTCCAAAACAATAAAGTGCTGCTGAGGATCGAACCAGAAGGCTTTGTTCCATCGCTGCGGGTGTCGCCCAGAAAAATTCCCCCTCTGCGGCGATCTCAGACTCCTGTGGGTCGGCGTACTCCCCGCCGGATTGAAGAGTGACCACGGTGCCTCGTTCGTTGACCACCAGAATCTGGTCGCCGATCACCAGTGGACATCCAGCGGCCAGGGTGCCTCCCGGCATCCGCTTGCGGAACTTCTCGTCGCCCGTCTTGGCGTCGTAGCAGGTGATCGTATTTCCGAAGTAGTAGAGCAACCCTTTGACAAGGACGGGCGATGGCATCCCGGCACCGCTTTTGGTCTTTGCCCAAAGCACGGCATCACTCGATTTGTCACCTTTAGGAAGCGTCAGATCCCCTTTCTGACCAGAACGAACGGCACAGATCGGCGCACTGCTGCCTGGGCTGCTTGTGCCGATGTAGACACCATCCTCATCAGCCACCAGCGAGCAGGAAAACGACGTATCGAGTCCACCCATTCGCCACTGCTCTTCCCCGCTCTTTAGGTCATAACCTATCACCATCCCCTGCCCTGCTGCGACCACCTGATATTGGCCTTGATTGTTCCAGACAATGGGCGTCGCCCATGAGGTTCCCGGTGACCTCTCGGCCGTCCAACGAGTCGATCCATCGGAAGTGTTCAGGCATAGCAGCTTACCTTCCTGCTCGTTGTACCGCTGGACCACCAAAGCGTCATCGAAGAGAACCAGTGAGGCGCCGGTGCCAAACTGGTTGTTGGTCGGCTGCGGACCGAAATCCTGAGTCCACTTGATGTTCCCTTCGAAGTCCATGGCAGCGACGCGACCGATGGCTCCAAAGTAGGTGTACAGCGTGTCGCTCGAGGCGCAAGGTGTCTCGGTGGCGTAGGTATTTGACGCATGTTTGCCGGTAGTGGGAATCGCTTCGGCGACCGTCTTCTGCCAGGCAATCGCTCCGCTCTTCGGATCAACGCAGATCACTGCAAACTGAATCGGATCCTTCGGCATGGCAGGCTTGCCCATCGTGCTGGGGTCCATCACTCCGCCCATCATCCCCTTCGGCTTGTCGGGGGTCTTGGAGATGGCGGTCGTCAAAAAGATTTTGCCCTGGGCGACGATCGGCTGCGACCATCCAGAACCAGGGATTTCCGTACGCCATGCGGGTGCTGTTCCCTTCGCCCACGACACCGGGGCGCTCGAGGAAGCCACATGGCTCATTTGATTGCCGCCGCGGAACTGAGCCCAATCTGCACCAATCGCATGGGAACCGAGCATCATCGCTATAAAAACAAGTAAGTTCGGACGAATGGCCATGACGACATCTCGCTGGAGAAGAAACAGAATCCAAATCCAATTTGGATACTGTATTTTGGTAGCAAGGGGGCGATCGACCGACCTGCGTCGTGTGCACCGGCTAAGGGCTGGTCAAGGGCGCAGGCGAATCCCTTCCGCCATCCATTGCAGCGTCTTGCCAGCCGCCTCAATCGTTTCTTCGATCATCGAAGGCTCATGCTGAATCGAAAAGAAAAGTGCCTCGAACTGACTGCAGGGGAAGTAATGTCCCTGGTGAATCATCCCCCAGAAGAAATCTGCGTAACGTGACCGGTCGGATCGATTGGCTTGCGTCCAGTTAGTCACCGGATGTTCATTGAAGAAAAGGGTCATCATGCTTCCGACCCGCTGCAATTGATGAGCTATACCGGCCCGAGCGGCAGCTTGCGACAGCCCTTCACCCAGCCTGCGGCCTCGCGACTCGAGCATTTCATACGGCGACTCTTCGATCAGCATCCGGATGGTTTCCAAACCTGCAGCAGTTGCCAGGGGGTTGCCGCTGAGGGTTCCGGCTTGAAAGACTTTTCCGGCGGGCAGCACCTGGTCCATCCACGCTGCTTTCCCGCCATAAGCACCCAGAGGCAGACCACCACCGACAATCTTCCCCAGCGTCGTGATATCGGGTTCGATCCCCCACAGGCTCTGGGCTCCCCCCAAGGCGACTCGGAACCCTGTCATTACCTCATCGAAGATCAGTGCGGCACCATACCGCGTACACAGATCGCGCAGAACTGCGAGAAACTCCTTCGTCGGTACGACCAGTCCCATGTTGCCTACCACCGGTTCCAGGATCACACCCGCAATCCGTTCCCCCCGTTCGGCAAACGTCCGCTCCAACTGGCCGACTTCGTTGTACTCCAGGACGATCGTATCGCGACTGGCCCCTTCCGTGACTCCAGGAGAGTCTGGCACACCCAGCGTGGCGGCGGATGAACCGGCGGACACCAGCAGGGCATCGGCATGCCCATGATAATTTCCTGCAAACTTGATGATGCCAGCACGGCCTGTGGCTCCCCGCGCCAAACGAATCGCGCTCATCGTCGCTTCGGTACCGCTGCTGACCAGTCGCACCCGTTCCAGCGACGGCATCGCCCGTTGCATCCACTCCACTAGCTCCGACTCCCGCTCCGTCGGAGCACCGTAGCTGGTCCCCAGTTGGGCCGCGCGAGCGATCGCTTCCAGGACGCGCGGATGGGCATGCCCGAGAATCATCGGTCCCCAGCTGACGATGTAGTCCAGATAGCGATTGCCATCCAGGTCGAAGAGGTAGGGACCCTTGGCCGAGGCGATGAAGAGCGGATGTCCGCCGACGGCGCCAAAGGCTCTTGCAGGCGAGTTGACCCCTCCAGGGATTTTGCTCTTCGCCCGTTCGAATGCAGCGCGACTTTTTTCCAGACAACGCTTGGTCGGTTGAACACTTGCCATGACTTGCTGAAAACCCCAATGCCGCGATTCGGTTGAACCAAGATGTCTGCCAAGACGCAACGGCCTCAGCCAAAGTAACCTGCCGCATTGCGAAAGATCGCCATGCCGTCCCCTTCCGAAGGAAGCGAATCGAACCGTGTCCAGGCAGGATGGTGCGTCGGATCAATGTGCCGCTCCGGATGCGGCATCAGCCCCAGGATTCGCCCTGTCGGATCGCACAGTCCAGCAACATTTCCTTCCGCTCCGTTCGGGTTTACTGGAAAGGGCAGAATGTCGTCGTGGTTGGTGATCCCTTCGCTGGTGGCGTAGCGAAGTGCCAGTTGCCCTTGAGACTCCAGCTCCTGCTGCGTCTGTCGACTTGCAAAGACGATGCGCCCTTCGGCGTGAGCGATCGGGAGGAACATGGTGTCGATGCCACGCAGGAATGGGCTGTCTTGGCGATGAACAGACAGATGCACCCAGCGATCTTCGTAGCGTCCCTGCCGATTCCAGCAAAGCGTCGCAGGGGGTTTGTCCGGAGGGGCGTCGAAGAAGATCCCTAGGCGCATCATGATCTGAAATCCGTTGCAGATCCCCAGGACCAATTTGTCTTCGGTCTGGAATTTCTGAATCGCTTCGGCCAGATGGGTGTGGATCTTGGAGGCAAGAATTCGACCCGCCGCGATGTCGTCGCCAAAACTGAACCCGCCGGGGAAACAGAGGATCTGAAAACCTTCGGAGATCGTCGGCTGTTCGATCCACTGCAGGATATGTACCGCCATTGGTTCGGCCCCCGCCCTCTGAAAGGCATAGGCTGTCTCGCCATCGCAGTTGGTGCCGGGAGCCCTCAAAATCATCACACGCGGCTTGGCCATACCATCCCTTCCCGATCCGGGACCTTCCCTTCCCTGCACGGCAAAACAACAATCCTCAGGCTGCAGTCGACCCGTGAATCTTCTCCGAGTTTACCATTCTTGCCTTGTTTTCGGCAGACCCGTGTACCCTGGATCCCCAGCAGGAAACACCAAGCCCCGACGGGGACAACCGACCGAAACCGTTCGGCATCCTGTGAAACTTTGCAGCCCCTGACGTCTGCGCCGAAAAGGGAGGCGATCCAGCCAGGAGTTGCTGCATCGAGTCGCAATTTTTTGTCGGATCCTACTCTATCTGGGGCCGAAAAGACTCGTATTCGGGGCGATACACGAAAGTCGTCCTCCAACGGAACTGGCGTGAAGGAGTACGAAATGATCAGCAAATTGTCGAAGATGTTTCGCCTGCGATGGCTTGGCCTTCTGGCCGCCCTGTGCATCACCTCACAGGCTTCCGCTCAGCAGGGTTGGGTCGGACCCGGGCAGTCGGTAACTCCCTACGGAACGATCGGTGATGGATACCAGCCTCTGTTTCACAACTATTTTGCCCGCGGCGCCTCCAACCAGGCCACGGCAGCTCTTTACATCTCGCCTCGTCCCGTTCCAGGATGGGTCGGCCACACCTACGTGACCTATCAGCCCTTCTGGCCTCATGAATTTCTCTATCAGCATAAAGATACCTACCATTCCTACTACGATCAGGGACGTGGCCTGAACCGGACTAGCGCCCACTACTACGCTCCTCCTGTACACACGGCAGTGCGCAGGACTTTCCGCTTCTTCGAGCTGCCTCGTTGATCGAAGTGAAGTCACCGAAGGGAGCCAGCTGCCAGGGAGGGAAGCTGACTCGATCCACCGACTTTTCCTTATTTCGAAAGACTCGACTTATGTTGCGACCTTTGGCGAAAGCCCTCCCTGCAATCTGCTTCCTGATCGTTTTCGCCGGCGCCAGGGATGCGTTGGCTCAGTATCCCAATCGGTTTATCTCTCGGCTTGCAGATCATCATCCAGGAACCTACGGCGATACCTGGGCGCGTCAGGAGGCCGAACTGCGTCCATGGCATGGCCGTTTCTACTACCTGCAGTTCGGGCAGCCGACCGCGTTGGTGGTGCCGCCCAATGGAACAATGCAGCAGAACTACTCGTGGGGCGTCAGCCAGAACACCATGACCCCGCTTTACCACCAGTTCGGCCGATCGGCACCTCAGAGCGGCCAGGGTGGATTGTTCTATGCGACGCCAGTCTGGCCATCGCATACCGATCAGTTCGGAGTCTATTCGGTTCGCGGCCCCTGGTAAGTATCCCACCAATTCTGCTGCGAGCCTTTTTTGAAGCGCCCATAGCGGTTCGGGGATCCGGACCGTTATGGGCCTTTTCGTTTTGGGATTCCCTTGCGCCCTTGACTCCGCCGCTGCCGGAACTTGCTGAGCAAGCATTGGGAACGAGCCACCTTCCGTCAGCCGGAACGCGATGGCGTCCGGTTCGGGGAGGTGGTGGAGCTTGGTGGTTTCGTCGTGCGGCTGGCATGGAGAGGAATTTCGCCATTTTCATTCCCAGCGCAAATCGCATAAGACGGTACGGGGCGCAAGCCTCCCGGTTCTTCCGCGGGCGATGAAATTTGCGTCAGTGGATCGAATCTTCCATGACAAGAATCACAGAGGGATGTCGAAAGTCGATTACCCGGATGATTTTCCATCCAAGTCGGCTTGTTTCGATCCGGGGTGAGGTTATCCTTTTTAGTTCACCGCAGCCGCTGACTCAGGAGGGTAAGCGAATGGCTAGCGGCTTCATTGGAAATGAAGTGCCCCGTAAGGGGTTGCGGGTTCGAGTCCCGTGCCCTCCGCTCCACCCCGTGGCAACACGGGGTTTTTTTCTGCGCGAAACGCTTGCTTCAGTCGCTTTACCCAGAAGCCAGAAGAGCGACACTGCCCAATGGACGCAGAGGGTTTTCCGAGCCCTCTGTGGTGCTGCTGTGCAAGAAGCACTGGACGGCTCAATCCGAACCATTCGAATTGATGCCAAGCTGCCTTCAGTCGGCACTCATTGGACTAGCTCCCCCATCGCATCGGACATGCTGCGGCCGATACCGCCTAGGATTCGAGAGGAACCAAGATAATGGTACTCGGCGTTCGATACCCCCTTCCTCAATAGCTCCCTCTCCCGATCGCTAAATGTTGCCATTCGCTGCGCATCGACCCATGTTTGCCGTGCCTTGTCGTCCCACTGCCGCTCCTTGGCGATACGTTTCGACTCCTGCATCAGTTTGGATTCGCGCTGCACCAGCCCCGACAATTCCAGATCCCAGTGCGTCTCGGTGCGCAAAGCGAAGACACTGCCTTGGAACTCGGGGAGCGAAGCGGGAGTTGCCATGGCATCGCGAAACGTCTGATGGATAGCAGCGTAACGCCGCTGCTCGCCATCATACAAATGCGTCGGTCCGCCGACTCCCATCACGCCTATCACCACCGGTAGCTGCGGGACCCCTAGATCTTTCCGAACATCGCGAATCCATTGGGCGAGCAGATTGCTGTACTCGTCATACCCTCCCGGCTGACCTCTCTGCGGATACACCGTTCCATCCACCATGTCGTTCCAACCCTGGAACCAGACCACCCCGGACAATTCATAGCCTACCTGCGGATCATAGAAGGGGACTTCCGTAGCGATTTGATCGATTACTCCTCGGACGTGCGCAAGCATCGCTCGGTAAAATACCCCCGTCGCTTCCCGCTTTTGTCGTTGAAGCTCCTCCAGGTCCTTCCCTTCTCGTTTCAGCCGCTCAATCTCCCCTTGGGAGAATCGGTAGGGCCCTGCGCCGGGTGGACGAAAGTCGGTGTGCAGATTTTTTCCTCCCCACGCGGTCTTGATGAGCAGGATCGGTTCCCCCAGCTTCTGCTGAAGGAAGTAGCCGAAAGTCAGCTCGGGACCAATCTTTTCATGATTGGCCCCAAAGCCAGTCGTCAATAGGCCGCTTCGGACCCCTTGGGAGTTGATCGAACTGATCCAGACCAGCGGGTGGACTTTAGGAGTCATGTCGGACTGGACCATGGCGTCTAGTAGCGGTCGGGTTTCCTCCTGCATCGAAAGATGCTCGATCGTCCTCACGTGCGCGTGACCCTCCATATTCGATTGGCCCGCCAGCAAGAAGATTTTTAAGGGGGAAGCGGCAGAGACGACGTGCGGTGGGTAGGCGAGAGGAAAGAGCAGAAGGGCGAGGGCAGCAAGAGCTGAAAAGCGGGGCATCGGATAAACTCCTGGACAAAGGCTTAACGATCCGGCTCGCCCCCTTCCACTACTATTTGCGAGGATAGCCCCAGTTTACCATCGAGGGACTCTCCTTACTTGGAGCGGCGTTGCAGGTTGAGGAGGCGAAGATTACATTGACTCCTAGTCGATGCCGCGTCGAAAGTGCGGATGCGGCGTCGATGCGGACAAGGCTTTCGCCACCTAGAGCGTGGCCCGATGTAGGGAAAGCCAGTAAGATCCTGTCCGTCCTTGTCGGAGTCGCTTCCATAGGGAAGCTGAATCTCAGATGCCCAAGTTGGCAGGCTCTCTTGTCCGCTACCCCGCTCGCGTGACCACGGCTTGGTTTGCCGGCGGCATCTTGCTGGGCACTTTGCTACTGAAGAGTCCCTGGAGTAGCGCCAAGCCGGAGGCCCCCATCAGTTGGCTGGATGCCATGTTCACCGCCACCAGTGCGCTCTGCGTGACGGGGCTTAGCGTTCGAAGTACGGTCCAAGACTTTACGCTCTTTGGGCAACTGGTGATTCTGGGGCTGATCCAACTGGGTGGGATCGGCATCATGACGATCACGACCTTTGTCTTGACCGCTCTGGCAGGTCGAACGGGACTCAGGCAGCGGGCGGTGGTGGCCGAGACGTTGGGGGCGAACTCGAACGAGGATCTGCGGTGGGTTCTGTGGCGGATTTTTTTCGTGACGGGATTGATCGAGGCGATCGGTGCATCGATTCTCTTCGCACGCTTCGTCTGGGATTTGCCTCCCCTGACAGCCCTCTATCACGCCGTCTTTCATTCGATCTCTGCATTCTGCAACGCCGGTTTCGCGCTGAACGACCAGTCGATCATACCCTACCAAGGAGACCTGGCGGTCAACTTGACGCTATCGATCTTGATCATGCTGGGCGGTATCGGCTTTCCGGTGATCATCGATGTCTACCGCAGCTTTCGAACCACCGGCCCCAAACGCTGGGACCACCTGCACCTGCACACCCGACTGACCCTCCTGACCACAGCGGTGCTGGTGGTTGGTGGTGCGCTGGCGGTCGCAGCGATGGAATGGGATGGCGTGCTGGTGGGCAAGCCATGGCTGAACCAGATTCTGATCCCGATCTTCCACAGCATTTCCTGCCGCACCGCCGGATTCAATTCGATCGACTTGGCGGAATTCTCCAACGCGACGCTGTTCCTATCGATCCTTCTGATGCTGATCGGTGCCGGAGCTTGCTCGACCGCCGGTGGGGTCAAGGTGTCAACAGTTGCCATTCTCTGCGCTCAGGCATGGCGACGTTTTCAGGGCTATTCCCGTGTCACGGTGTTTCGGAGAACGATCCCGGAGCATTCGGTCGATCGCGCGATGGCCAGCTTGGTCATTTTCATGATAGTTGGAGCTATTGCACTGACGCTGCTGTGCATCGCCGATCAGTCGCATGCCAGTCACCGCAATCAATCGCATGACTTTTTGGATGCCGCATTCGAAGTCGCTTCCGCCCTGGGAACTGTAGGGCTTACCACCGGCTATACCACTCAGCTTGGAACGATGGGACGGCTGGTGATCATCCTGTTGATGTTTCTGGGGCGAGTCGGACCGCTGTCGGTGTTTGCAGCAGTTTCACGAGACACCAAAGAGTCCCCAGTTCAGTATGCGACGCAAGAACCTCTTGTAGGGTAATTTACATGGCTACCGTCAAACGCTTTGTTGTCATCGGCCTGGGATCGTTCGGGTCGGCGCTGGCCAGGAAACTGGAAGCCAACGGTGTTCGAGTCACCGGGATCGATGCGACGGCCGACCATGTCGAGGCGATGCAGGACGAATTGTTTGAAGCAGTGATCGGCGATGCCACCGATCGCGCATCGCTTGCCTCTCTATCCCTGGAAAATGCCGACGGAGTGGTGATCTCGTTGGGCGAAGACATCACGCGAAGCCTTCTGGCCACCTTGCATGCGAAGGAACTGGGGGCCAGGCATATCATCGTCAAAGGGGTCACCCCCGAGCATGGGAAATTGCTCAAGTCACTGGGGGTCGAACGCGTCATTTTTCCGGAAACAGAAATGGCCATGCAGCTGGCCGATCGACTCACCTGGCCTAGCGTCATCGATTTCCTACCGATCGACCCCGAGTACAGCTTTGTGGAAGTCGCCATGCCAACCAGCCTTTCCGGGAAGACGCTCCTGGAGACCGACCTGAGGAAGCGATTCGGCATCTGGGTGATTGGAGTGAAGGATGCACTGACAGGCAATCTTACGATGTTTCCAGACGGCGATTTTCGACTGAATGAGGAGCAGATGGTGCTCCTGGTGGGGAAGGAAAAGGACTTGAAGAAATTTCGAGAGCAGATGGCCTGATTGCCTAAGCGACCAAGGGGAAGGGGTGCGAAAATTTTTCTCGATCGGTTTCCTGGCTTTGCTACTTGAAAGCATCTGCAGTCCCGTAAAAATCTTGCGTCACCCCACGCCTGCGGCAAGCGTGGTTTCAATGAAGAGTTGGCCCCATGTGGCCGATCCTTCGGCTCACTATTTCCCACAGATTATCAGGAGTCTCTCCCATGGCTGACCTGGTCGCCAAATACAACGAAGCGGAAAAACTGAAGGACTCAGGGCAGTATGCTGAATCGATTGCCATTCTGGAAGAAATCCTCGCAGAAGACCCCTCGCATGTTCTTTCGCACCTGACCCTGGCCAGGATTTTCACGCAGACTGGGGTACATGATCGGGCAATCGAGCATGCAGTGAAGGCGTGCGAGTTAGAACCTAATGACGCTTTCAATTTTTCGGCGCTCAGTATCACCTACCAGCGCGCCTTTGCTGGGACGGGCGAACGGAAATATATCCAGTTGGCCGAGGATGCGATGGCCCACGCTCGTACCCTGGCTCATTGAGCCGGTCTTGGCCACCCTCTTTCTTTACCCCTCTCCCCGCAGAGCGGGGCGAGGGGATTGCTGACGGGACCTGCGGAGAAGATTGCCGTCTTCCAGACGCTCATCCCGGGCAACTACCAATCGCTCACAACCCTTCCGCCGCGACCGGTTTCTCTCGCGGAAAATGCTCTTCCACCACTCGATAGAAATCCTCCGGCGTCTCGACATGAGCCACATGGGTCCGGAAGAGTCTCGCCCCAAACTTGCCTTGTGCGTAGCAGCAGGCATACTTCCGCATCAGGTGCGTTCCCTTCTGGGGGCCGAATCGATCGACCACAAGTTGGTAATGATGCAGCATGCACCGCCTCTGTTGCTCGAGGCTGGGTTCCTCTGGAACATTCTCCCCACGCAGCGCGGCGGCGGCCTGTGCGAACAGCCACGGTCGCCCCAGGCTGGCCCTCGCGATCATGACCCCATCGACCGGATACCGGTTGAACGCCTCGACCACCTGCTGAGCCGTTTCCAGATCTCCATTACCGATCAGCGGAATGCGGTGTAGATGTTGTTTGATTTCCGCGATTCGATCCCAATCGGCAGAGCCTTTAAAAAAGTCGGCCGCGACTCGGCCATGCACCGTCAATGCCGCCGCCCCCGCCCGCTCGACAGTCCGCGCCACTTCGATTGCATTGATCGTGTCTCGGGTACAACCCAGCCGAATTTTTGCAGTCACTGGCGTCGGAGCGCAGACTTCAACCAGCCTCGAGATGATCGCATGCATGCGGTCGGGATATCGAAGCAGGTACGAGCCGCTATGGGCTTTTTCGGTCACCTGTTTCACGGGGCAGCCAAAGTTGATGTCGACGACGGAGACCTCGTACTCTTCGACAAGACGCTTGCCCACTTTGGCCATCGTCTCTGGATCGTTATCCCAGATCTGGACAGCCAGCGGCCTCGGTTCATCGCGGACTCCCCATAGTCGGTCCGGATGTTCGCAGTCATGTTCATCCAGCCAGACAAAGCCTCTGGCATTGACCATTTCGGTCGCCTGCAGACCGGCACCGCCATATTCGCGTACCACCTGCCGAAATGCAAAATTAGTGAATCCTGCCATCGGTGCTTGGAGAATGGGTGGGTCGACCACCAGAGGTCCGATGCGTAGCGGCTTCAAGTCTCGATCGACTCCTGGGTAGGTGGATGTGTTCATCATCGCCTTCTCAATGGCTTTTCAATCCAGCAAAGCAGTCTCAACTGCGATGAACATTTTCCATTCGATACCATTCCTTGCAAGCGTACAGACCGTAACGATGGTTTTGCAATGCCAAGCCCAGAGCAACATTCAGACTGCAACGTCCATGAAATGCGGTATCGCTTAGAGGGTTGATTCCGTTGTTGGGGGGGCATCAAGCCGTCCTCCGCCAACGGAGTCGGAAGCGTCTTGGCTAGGTAGCGGGATCGGTTTTTCGACCTGGAATCGAATTCGACGTTTCGAGCGGTCGGCGACTTGATGCTGTGCCCGTGCATGATGGGGTGCTAGATTGAGGGCCCGCTGCGCCGCCTGGGCCGAGGACTCTAAGGTGGCCAATGCCGTTTGGTCGTCTTCGCGCCGAAGGGCATTTTTCCAGCCCTGTAGCAAGGCCTCGCTGCGGGCTAAATGAAGCTCCGGGTCTTCAGGGAACCTTAGCAGGATTTGATCGCAAATCGCCAAATATCGCCCCTGAATCGACTCGGCCCGATCCAGATTCCCCTCCAGTCGGCAGCGCGTGCTGATCGACGCGACGTAGCGGATAAGGTCCTCGTGGACGACCTTTCCAATCAGCTTCTTTCCTTGTTCCGTCCGATTTAGAGAGTCGCAGAGATCGTCGAGCCAAGGGATACCCTGGAGAGCGTTGTCTGGTTTCAGAAAGATCTCTTCGGCAAAGAAACTTGCCAGCCCTTCCTGGGCAAGCGTGTGAGCATCCTCCGGTCGTCCAGTGAGCGGGCGTCTCAATCCACCCCAACACCTCTTCAGGGAGCGGCTGGACATCCCTCCTGTCCTTGTCCAACGATCGCTGATCTCTCAAATCAAGAATCCATTTTCTTCGTATCCGGAAGTCGGGTGTCGATGCAGTGCTGTCCGCCGGCTCCAGATACGGCAGCAGCGAATATTCTAGTTGTTCTACCGAATCGGCCAATTCTCGCTGTCCCTTCCAACTTGCCAGCTTGCGAGTCAGTCGAAATTCATCGAAGCTTCGGCAGGTCCAGAACAGCTTTCGGACCGGGTCTTCGAGCAAGCTGGCAAGTCGTATGGCCTCCTTCAGATGCTCCAGACGCTTCGACTCTGGCTGATGGGGCTCTACCAGATCGTCGCGACTGCTTCGTAAGACCCCAAGATGGTAATGCGATTGAAGGAGTTCCCCAATTGCGCTGCGATCCCCCGCATCGATCTCTTGAGCCCGTTCAGCAAGGCTTAATGCATGCAGCAGCAGTTGCCTGGCCAGCGGGATGTGTTGGGTGTTCATGGATACGCCAATCCGCTCGGCGGCCGCTCGCTGCATCATGGCAAAGCGGAGCGACAGGTCGATGCTTTCGCGATTGGCGGGCGTTTTTAGAGCCATCCATGTCCAATGTTGGCTGGAGGCCGATAGCCGCCGCGATATCGATTCATTCAAGGCGTCCGCAGGGAGGTCCAGATCGGAAATCCAACACTGCAATGTCGAGGCACCCGTGGGCTTGTTCCCGGAAAAATGTCGAGTCCCGACAGCGGCATCACGCAAGTTTGCGATGGGTCGTAAGAGAGCACCGAACAGAAATATTAGAAGCACTGCTGCAAGGACACCGGCGATCGGTCGAGAGGTTCTCCTTTTGGCCTGGTGTGCGCTACCGTTGTGGGGCTTCTCCATCCAAAATTGAAGTGCGTTCGCTAGGTCATCTGCGGAGTGGAAGCGGTTTTTCGGCGTGTACTCTAGGCAGCGATCGACAATCCTCTGCAGGTCGCCGAGCCTCCGTCTCTCAGAAGCGAAAGGCTCAGGCTTCGTGTGGGGGTTGGCCAGCGACATGATGCAGGTTTGAAGCAACCGTCCAAGAGCGTAGACGTCGGTCGCAGGAGAGAGGAGTCCCGCAATGCCGACCACTTGTTCCGGGGCCATATAGGACAAAGTCCCCGCAGGGGGAAGCCAGTCGGAGGCGATCGGATCGTGGTGGGAGATCGGCCGGGCGATTCCAAAGTCGGAGATTTTGGGGGTCCAGCGCACGTGGGATTGGTCGAGCGATGGTGCGAGCAGCACGTTGGATGGCTTAATATCCAGATGCAAGATTCCCTGCTGGTGGATGTGGTGAACTCCGCAGGCAATCTGCCTTATCAGCTCGGCGATTTCACCCAGATCGGTCAAATGCCCTAGGTTGTCCTGGAGTGTTCCTGCTGCGACATACTCAAACACCAAAACGACCCAGTCGGCGCCTCCTGGATGGAGTAAAGCCGCACCAGATTTGGGTGCTCCATTCGTGCCGCCAGCATCACCTCCTGCTGCCATCCAGCCGATCTCGCAGTTTCTGTTTGTTCGGTCCTGGGCAACAGCTTGAGAGCGACGTTCCGATGTGTCGACAATTCCAAAGCAAGATAGACATTTCCCTGGCCACCCTGTCCAAGTTTTGAGAGCCACCGGTATCCAGGAATGTTTTGGGGAAGAAACGACTTCCACGCGCGGGATCGGAGGGAAAGATATTCATCCAGCCACGCGCGGCAGGATTGGCAATGTTCCAGATGAAGTTCCATCCGAGGATGGAACTGTTCACTGATAGGTAGGTGGGAACCGCTGGGGGCAGCCTCAGTCTGCAGACTGTCCACCAGAATCCTCAGTTGTTCCTTGCTGGGGCAGCGGTCACCAGGTAGATCGAACCGTTCCTCCCCGTCGGTCATTGTCGGAAGGCCTCTTTACGAAGCATTTTGGTTACGCGGCTGTACGCCGCGAAGGCCGACCCGTACTTCATCGAATGTTCTTTGGCAACATCCGACAGCGGACGCCCCTCGATCGTCACCTGCCAAAAGATCGTCCAGGATTTCTCAGAGACCCTGCGCTTCACTTCGGCCTGGATGTCAATCAAGCGATCCAGTTCCTGAACACGGCATTCCGACTTGGCGGAGGGGTGACTACTGCTTTTGACTGTGGGTGGCGCAGCTGACCGCAGTAAATCGTCCTGATGCTGGAATGCAAAGCTCTTCAGGTGTCGTTCGTACCGCTGGTGCACCTTGAAGAAGTCAAGCATGCGATTGCGATGGACACGCCGCAGCCAACCGCGAAACGAATACTGTGGGTTGTAGGAAAAATTTCGGATGCGACGGATCAGATCAAACCAGATCAGTTGAACCAGTTCCGCCGCATCGCTACGGTCACGCACCTGAGCTTCGGTCCAACGCACCAACATCGGATGGTATCGAGAGAAGAACTCCTCCCACGCCTCGCGATCATCCCATCGCTTGATTTTTTCGAGCAGAAGAACACTGGTGGTCCGATTGAAATTCGGAGTTGCGGTTGGCTTTCGCACGGCCCATTGTCTCCTTCATCCGATCCTTTTCCACCATCTGGTGTCGATCCCTGTCGTACTAGATGAGAACACCAGTTGCACCTGGATGTTGAGAATATCGTTCCTGTTCCCGCCAATCAAACGTTTTCCGAAAGGGGAGTCGATCCGATGATGATCTGTTCCAGAACCTGGTTGCGATGGAGTTTTCTTCCCTTGCTCATTGGGTTGGTGACCGGTTTCGCAGAACTCCCGCTGCTCCATGGGGCCGTTTACAGCGCGGTCGATGATTTTTCTCTCTCGGATTACCAGAACGTCAATGGAGTCTGGAGCTATCGCCAGGGAGTCAACTCCTCCGTTTTTCTCACCAATCCCTACAGCGATGCCAGTGTTCAGACATGGCGAGGGAGCTTCTCGACAATTTATGGAAATTTCCCGTATGTGGCAAAAAATGTTTCTGGTGGCCCTTTGCCGCCTTCCAACCAGTGGACTACCGATCTTCTTGTGATGCATCCTTCTGAAAACCTGACGCCAGCAGTGGTTCGTTGGACGGCGCCCATCTTTGGAGCGTGGCGTGTTGCGGGGAGGTTTCAGAATGCAACCAGCGCCACGTCGGATGTTACCATCTATCAGAATACGACCGCTATCTTCGCCAGTGCGATCGCAGCCAGCGTCGTCAATTCAGTCTCCTTCGACCAAGTCGTTACCCTGTCGGCCGGCGACTATCTGGAATTCGCCGTCGGCGCTCAGGGCAACTGGGGCGGTGATGGCGTCGGAATTGCAGCCGTCATCACCTCCCAGCCAGCGGGGGCGGTTCCCGAGCCTGCATCGGGGATGGCGATGGCCCTTCTCTCGGTTCTCGGCTGGAGTGCGAGAAACCGCCGGAAGAACCACGGGGACCTTTGAACCGATCGGAGAAGCAGGCAAAGCAGGCGAGGGGCTGGTCGATGATTCATGCTTAGGGGGAAGCCCTAGGAAGAGGGTAAATAGCAGCGTGTTGGAATTCGCGGGCCAACATCACGATCGGTTTTCACTCCAACGCAATCTCCAGACGAACACCTTGACTTCCGATCTTCCCGTTCCCCGTCACCAGGTGTAGTCACCTTGGCAAGTGAATGGTGGGACTCTTCAAAAGGCAGACACATCAGGCCAGTTGTCATGAACGAAGGGGTGACAGAAAAAGAGATCATGATCCACGGATACTCCCCCCCACTCCTGAAGTTACCCTGGCCCCTTTCATCTTCGTTGTTGTGAAATTCATCGCCGGAGCAACTGGATGGATGAAGGGCCTGTCCAACTGCCTTCACTTCCGAGATACCATCTATCCGGGGACGGCAATCCAACGGAATTGCATCAACTTGGTTGGTTCTGCCACCCCTGTTGCCTCGCACGCTACATCGCTATGAAACCAAAATGCTGGTCCCTGCGGCGCACGGCCTCCTGATTGAACTAGACGGATACCGCCCCATCTTCATCCGAAGAGCGAGTCTTTCCGCAAATGCGGAGGCTCTGATCGATGGTTACCTGCCCAAGGTACTAGGAAAGCGGTCTTTGCCGCCATTGTCAGACGTGTCAGGGACGATGCTGATACGAAGGACAGGTGGTCGGTGGCAAGTGGACGCGGATGACCAATGGATTCGGACTGACATACAAGAAGAAATCGAATCCGCGCTATCACGGTACAGGAGACTAAAGTGTGGGTGTCGGCTTCTGCGGCAGCATTGGCCAATGAGATCCCTACAGAAACTTTTGTTGGTAGGCCTGATAGTCATTGAATCGATCGAGGGTGCCGCAACCTACCTCGGAAGAGTGAACGCGAACGTCCGCGAGTCGATACACAAGAAGAATGAAAACAGATCACAGAAGGATCGATGACCAAGGCTCGATATCTAAAGGTTCACTCCGCGGCGATCGGCGAGCGTCGTGATCGCCAGACGAAAATAGGGGAATGGATACTTGGGGTTACGTTCCCGAGACCATACGAAAAGTACATTGACCATGGAACGTGGAATGCGGCGCTCTTCGACCGCTTTGACGACAGTTCTAAGGAACGCGCGCTGCTCCGGAGTCACCGCTCGCAGCCCGTTGATCAATTGATCTTCCAGCTCGACAAGATTTAGCTGTAGCATCGACTCTGCCTCTTCCACCGGCGAGCCGATTTGCTGTGCCCTCGCATTCAGGGGAAAAGCCAGGAAGAGAGCTGCGAGGAGTATCTTCCGTCGATTGTTCTTAAGCGAAGCCAAAACCTGCTTCATCGCCAAGTACCTCGATCCGCATTGATGACTTCCGAGCTGGTCTTTGACGGCCTCGCTTCCACTATCCTTGGTAGTCTTTGGTAGAGCCCACTTTCGAAGGCTCGACGTAAGACTACCTCCCGAATGAACCTCGGACGCTCCATTACCTATTTACACCAGGCTGCAGCGACGGAGGAGTCGCCAATTGATTGGCAGCTCCAGGAGCAAAGCCAGCCGGGGGCTGTTGCAGATTTGAAGGTGGAACCTGGCCGGGTGCTCCCAAGCCAGGTTGTTGAAGCGATGGAGGAGTCTGTGGCAGGGCAGCTTGCCCTGCGTTGGGTGTTGCGGTCCCGGAAGCCGGTGACACCTGCGAATCACCTAGTGCTGCCGGGCCGGTAGCACTGGCCGGCGAGGCGCCAGGCGGGGCCAATGCAGCGATGTTCTCGAAGTCGATGATCTCCGGCGGCTGGTTTGGTCCATTATCCAGTACCATGCCCGCGATGCGCCACCCCTTGGGGTCTTTTCTCAATGCAAAAAGTGCTTCACTGCGAACGGGGGCTCCTCCCTGCTCCGCTGGCTCCGTCCAGGCCAGTTCGACATATGCAGCATCCTTGTCGGTATCGGTGTAACGAGTCTCCCCGAGTTCAAAAGTCGCTTGGGGACTGCCCGGAGGTGCCACTTCGATCCCAGCTTTGTCCAAAGACTCGATCGCCAGGTCGGTCAGGAGCCCCGCCACCCGATCGCGATCTCCTGTTTTGACGCTTTCCAGAAACTGAGCGACGATTTCGGCTGCTTCTGGCGCTTCATTATTGGTCTCGGTCGCCTTGGCTACCTGGGAGGAAGAACCTCCCGATTGTGGCTTGCTGGCCGATGTGCCGCTTTGTCCACACCCGAGGCCCAGCGAGGTAACTCCTACAGTCGCCGCAAGCATCCAACGCTTCATGGTTACTTATTCCTTGCATTATGAAACCGCTTCCGTTCGACCACCATGCACGGTCGTAATCGAACGTCTGACGGTTTCTCAGGTCCTTTGCTCCCCAACTGATTCGCCGGGGAGAATAGCGATACCGCAACTAGCGAGGCAAGATCGATTGCAGCGGGAAAAAGCGGTCTAGACGCCTCGTGTGAATTAGGCGCGGTCGATCCAGGTCCCCTGCTGGACCCATGGCTCTACTGAAGAATCGCCAGCACAGCCAGAAGGGAAATCGAAAGGTGGTTGGATGACGTGGATGGCACCGATTGAATGACAGCATTGATTTCCTGGCCGTGACATGCCGTCGCGGCTATTCCATACGCATCGCAAAACGATGCTGCTTCTGCCAACGCCTTGGAATGCTCGGAAACGGAAGGTGGTGAGTCCCTTCATGACATTGACTTGTTCCGATGTATCGACGGGAACCGCGTTCCTGCGAAAGGAGGTGGAGAGCAGTGGCAGATGAATTTTCAGTGCGAAGGATTTCCATTGCCTTACTCGTTGAACTTGGGCCGCCTCAGTTTTGCAGTTATCCATTCTGCTGAAAGCCGATCCTTAAAAAGGATGACAAAAGCTTAGCTATCGACAAGAGGGTGGGACGCGGGCGATCGGCCGGTCCAGTTGGGAGGCGGGGGAGTTAGCAACTTAGTGCACCTTCCCCGTCCCTGACCTTGGAAGAAGGGAACTGGAGTACTTTCCCGGAGAGAAGCCGGTAGCATGACCAGCTTTGGAAAGGCGAACTCAATAAGACCAAGTCGGCCTGTTCAATCGAGTAGGGCTGACAGGAATCGAACCTGCACTCCTTACGGAACTAGATCCTAAGTCTAGCGCGTCTGCCAATTCCGCCACAGCCCCAAGTTGCCACAGCAATCGTCGCAGTCTGCCAACGGTAACTGCTGGGCCGCACCCCTGGAAGATCTACCAGAGGGCGGTGAAACGTTTTACCTGAAAAGTCACCTACGGATTTTCGCGAGCGACACATCAAACTGGACTCTTCCAGTGACTGACATCAAGAGTTGGCAGATGGAACCACCCAGACCTTCAAATCGGCGGCGACATCCTGGTGCAGTTGAATCTTGACGGTGTAACGCCCCAATTCCTTCAGCGGTCCGGACAGACGCACCTGATCATCCGAAATCTGAATTCCGTTGGCCTTCAGTTCGCGAACGATTTCATGGGCTCCTACGCTACCGTAGAGATGACCTTCGTCATTGGCGTTGGCTTCAATGTTAATCGATTGCTTGCCGATCTGGTCTGCCAGCGCGACCAGACCTGCCAGTCGCTTCTTCTCAAGTTCCTTCAGCTTTGCCTTGTGCTTGTCTACCATCCGCTTGTGATGCTCGGTGGCGACGATCGCAAGACCCTCGGGAAGCAGGTAATTGTTTGCGTAACCCGCTTTGACCTCAACGACGTCACCTGACTTACCGAGGTGATCAACCGACTGAATCAGCAGCAGTTCGATTCCGCCGTTGGGTCCTTTGGGGAGCCTCTTGAACATCGAAGTGGTCGACTTGGTCATAACGATTGCCCTGTTCTGGATGGCACTTTGTTTGATGGATGGCAGAAGAGCTTTGAAGGGTACCAGTCTAGGCTCTGCTGCCGATCAGTTTCTCAACATTCTGTTCGAATCAGAACGGAATGCTGTCCGAGGGATAGGCCTCGGACTCATCCCGTTCACCGCCGGAGGGGCCATAGGCTTCCCCTTCTTCAGCCGCCGCTCTGGCTCGTGATTCGGCTGCACCGCCACGAGCCCCGAGCAGTTGCAGGCGGTCACAAACCACCCGCATTTTGCTCTTCTTCTCCCCGTCCTTTTCCCAGGTATCCAACTTTAGCCGCCCTTCAACCAGTACCGGGGATCCCTTGGGAAGGTACTGGCTGGCGATCTCGGCATTCCGCCCGAAAAAAGTGATATCGACAAACAACGTCTCCTCAACCCATTCCCCGGAGGGATTTTTGCGCCGATCGTTCACGGCCAATCCGACTTCACAGACCGGTGTCTTGTTCGTCGACGTGTGCCGAAGCTCGATGTCGCGGGTGGTATTGCCCATCAGAATCACACGATTGAAACTCGCCATGATGCAACTCCTAGTTCCTGCGAAACGGATGACGTATACAGCTAGGTTAACAGGGTAGTGTACACAAGGCAACTCTTTGCGTGCATCCCGACGGCGGGCAATCACGAATCCGCCAGTTCTTCCTCCTCGTCATCGATTCCGACGGCAACGGCCTTTCTCGCTTCGACATCTGGTGTAGGCAGGGGTTGCTGACCGGTGGCATGAGCAACCAGAGCGTCGATCAATCGGGGATTGACCGAGGTGACCAAGTGCCGAACAACTAGGTCGTTCAGTTGGCAGATTCGGTTCAGTTCGTTCACTCGACGGCTTTCTCCCCGGAAGTAAACCAGCCAGTAGGTTCCCTTCTGGTGGCCGTCGATCGGGTAAGCCAACCGCTGCTCGGCCCAAAGCCGACTGACGAGGATTTCCCCGCCAATCTGCTCGATCATTTCCTTGACCGACTGAGCGGCGGCATTGGGATCGCGTGAGTAGCGGTTGCTGTCCAAAATGAACAGGCATTCGTAATTATGAGCTGGCAACTTTGCGTCTCCTGGTAATGGCTGCGACCGATGGTTCAATCGTTGCGGTTGTGTCGATTCATGCAGGTGTCGATCCCCAGTCCGACCCAGTCAGCGGCCGCATCGACCGCTTTCTGGATCGCCAAATCGACCTCCGACTGCTCGTGCTTTTTAAAACGGCTCAGGACGTAATCGGCGGCCTCCCACCCCGAGGGGACGGGGTCGACGCCGATTCGAAGTCTTGGAATCTCCTGGGTGCCCAGAACTTGCAGAATGTCTGCCAATCCTTTCTGACCACCACTGGACCCCTTAGCCCGAATCCGAATCCGCCCTAATGGCAGATCCAGATCATCGCAGATCACCAGGACCTGGGATGTCGGGATTTTAAAAAACTTTACCAGTTGTCCGACCGCTCTGCCGCTGCAATTCATGAAGGTCTGCGGCCACAAAAGGTGACCGCGGCGACCCTGAATCTCAATGGCTTGCCAAAGGCTATCGAACTTGCTGGAGGGACTTCCAGCGCCGAACTGCTTGGAGAGCCGATCGACTACTGCAAACCCGATGTTGTGTCTTGTCTCCTGATACTTGCTCCCGGGGTTCCCTAGGCCAACGATTCCCCAGGCTTCTCCCCGAATTACCGATGCTGCTGGTAGTGTGTTGCCGGGGGAAGGTAACGACTGGCCGGAACCATCCGATTTGCCGCTTCCCATCGTGCCGGCCCTTCAGGCTGAGGAGTGCTCCGCGGACGTGGCGGTTGATCCTTCCAATAACCAGCTGCTTACTTCTTGTCCTTCTCGTCTGCGGCTGCCTTCTCCTTGCGGATCAGCTCGGGCTCCGCACCAGTCGCCATAGCCGCCTCGTCCGATGCAGCGGAAGGTACAACCACCTGAACGATCACTTCATTGGCGGGAGTCACCGTGACGGCGCCGGTCGGCAGTTTCACTTCGCCAGCGTGAATCGCCTGACCTACCTGCAACTGCGACACATCCACCACAATATGCTCGGGCAACTGCCCTGCTGGGCAGCGAATTGCCATCTGATGCGACTGGAATCGCAACTGCCCGCCCTGCGACAAACCAATCGCCTCTCCATGAAGAACGACAGGCAAAGTGACATCGACCAATTCATTGGCCGAAACGCGTGCGAAATCCAGATGAATGACCTCATTGCCCAGGCTGTCCCACTGCACGTCCCGCACCAGGGCCGTATCCTTGATAGCCCCCGTTAGGTTGACAAGCCGAGCACCGCTCTTGAGCAGTTTGGCGACGGTTTCTTCACGGAGCGAAAGCAGGACGTTGGCCTCTCCGTGCCCATAAAGAATTGCAGGCACCATCCGCTCGCCACGCAGCTTCATCACCTGACGGGTTCCCACCGCTTCGCGAACATCGGCTTCAATCGTTTCAATCATCGTTTTCTATTCCAGCGTGACTTCCGGTCGCTAGACGCGTCCCTCGACAGCGCCAATATTTCCTTCTGCACAAATCAATCATCGACCAATCGCGGCCGGACCATTGGAGACCTTGCCTTAACCAGCCAATTCGGGCACACCATGCCAAAGCAACCAACCATCCCGCCACCCGCGGAGTGGAGGGGATCGATTCGTTCCAATTGGTTTTGGGGAAACCGGAAAGTATGACGAAAAACAAGAGGGTCGCAAGTCCAAAAGCGGTCGCCCAAATGGCGGCATGGCATTTTCTCGCATGCCTATTAAGGGGGGTTTGGTGGGTGGGCTTATTTCCCTGGGGTTGGAAGCTGTCATGCAGCACGCATAATAAGCCGGAGGGCTTGCTGACTGGAGAAAATAGCTAGCCAGAGCCCGATGCTGCAGGTTGGCGGGGTTGGTTCCAGTGGCGTTTGCACATTGGCCCCAGAGTGTGTGGGAACTGAGTCGTCTTGGGAAGAGCGGACACAATGGCGAAGAAAAGGGCGGAGTTGTCCTACATCGAACCGATCGGGGCACGCGTCCTGGTGCTCAAGGATGAGCCAAAGCGTCAGACCAAGGGGGGGATCGCTCTCCCGGATGTCGCAGAAATTCCTACCATCACCGGGCGCATTGTGACGATTAGTCGGCAGGTGGAGCATGACGAGGACATGCCACTGCGGCAGTACGACAAAATCCTCTTTCATCCAAAGAATGCGATCCCTGTCGATCTCGAGCAGAACAACCAACTGTTCGTAGTGCCGGTTGAAGATATCGTCGCCGTCTTCCGCAGCGGCCCTCCGGAAGAGTCTTCGGACGACTGACTTCGGCATGCCGGCAAGTTGCGGCTGTTGGGGAGGGAAGGCCCCCCGGTCGAGATTTTCCAATCGTAGTAGTCAACCGGCGGAAAGGCCGCAGGTGTTCTCGAAATTACCGAACGACGGGAACGCCATTTCCGCTGCGTCGCATCGCTTTGTTGGTCAGTATTCCGCTTTGGGCTCGTGCTCGATTCGATCCTCCGAAACATTGGTGGTTCGTTGGATCGATCGCGTCAACATCGATACGATTCGTTTCAAGTTAGATTTGCCAAGTTGGTTCGCATCCTGAGTCATCGCATCGCAGACACGCAGCACATCGTGAATTGACGCGCATTCGAGCGCGGAGCCTCGGTTCAGTCTTCCGCGATCCTTTCGAGTACGAGTACCGTTGCACTGAGTGGGAGTACCGTTGCACTGAGTGGGAGTACCGTTGCACTGAGTGGGAGTACCGTTGCACTGAGTGGGAGTACCGTTGCACTGAGTACGGGTACGACTGCCCTGACGAACGGATCTTCGGCAGAAGATCCTTCAGCCCGGACTGGCCAATAACGGCCGGATGTGGTTCGGACTCACTCCGCCTCTAGGGAGATGGTTTGTTGAGCGCCGTCAGGATTGGTGTTATTCCTTTTCGGCTCCAAACATTTGGCTGATCGATTTGTTGTGATGAATTCTCTTGATCGCTTCGGCCAGCAGTGGGGCCACCGACAGAACGGTCATCTTGGGAATGATTTTGTCCGGGGTCAGCGGGATGGAATTGGTGATGACGACGGTGTCGATGGGGGCATCCTTCAGACGCTGGATCGCGGGTCCACAAAGCACTCCGTGAGTCGCAGCGACATGGATCTGTTTGGCACCCGCCTCATGGACCAAAGTGGCGGCTCCACAGATCGAACCAGCGGTGCTGATCATGTCATCGAACATGAGGCAGATCTTCCCTTCAATCGGTCCGCCGATGATGTTTTTCTGACGTGTTTCCATCGCGTTGTCGCGGCGTTTGTCGACGATCGCCAACTTCCCGCCCATCCTCTTGGAGTGCCCGATCGCTCGTTTGATGCTCCCCTCGTCCGGGCTGACCACAACGATTTCCGAAGGGTCGATTCCCATCGCCAGGAAATGTTGATTGAGGACAGGAGCGGCGTAGAGGTGATCGACCGGAACATCGAAAAACCCTTGGATCTGCGGGGCGTGCAGATCCATCGTCAGCACGCGGTCGGCACCGGCACGCGTGATGATGTTGGCCGCCAGCTTGGCGGTGATGGGCACCCGGCCTTCATCCTTGCGGTCTTGTCGGGCATAACCAAAGTAGGGAATGACTGCGGTGATTCTGGCTGCGCTAGCCCTCTTGCAACTGTCGATCATGATCAACAGTTCCATCAGGTTGTCATTGACCGGGGGCGAGGTGGGCTGGATCAAGTACACATCGCGTCCGCGCACGTCGTCTTCGATCTTGCAGAAGTTCTCGCCATCCGGGAATTTGCCAAGCGAGATCGATCCGATATCCAGGTGGAGGAATTGGCAGATGTCGCGCGAAAGAGCCAGGTTGGCCCGTCCACTAAAAATTTTCAGCTCGCGCATGGATAGCCCATCTCCTTCATGGCCGCTTCCACCAATTTGAGTTCATCGAGGGTATTGATGCTCAGCGCTTCACATGCTTCCAGTTCCGCCCTGGCTTCCACTGGATACCCGTGGGCCATCATCAGCGAGGGGCAATCGGTGAGGTAGTATTCCCCTTGAGCATTCTGATTCCCCAACACCGCCAAAGCTTCCAGAAGCGGCTTGACGCGAAACAGATAGGTGCTCATGTTCACCTCGCGAATCGCCCGCTGCGTTTCGTTGGCGTCCTTTTCTTCGACGATCCCAGAAAATCGCCCCTGGGGGTCTCTGAGGATCCTCCCAAGCCCTTTCGGGTTTTCCTTGATCAGCGTTCCCATCAAGCAGGCGGCATCCGTCTGGGTGAAGCGTTCGAGAAGCCGAAGCAAGGAAGTGGATTGGACCATCGGCGAATCGCCTGCAACCACCAACACGTTGCCCGAATGCTCCTTCAGGTAGGGAATCGCCATCTGAACGGCATGCCCTGTACCCAGTTGCTGTTCCTGCAACGCGAAGCGAACACCCGCCCGGTCACGCAGTTCCTCCCGAACCAGTTCGGCTCGGTAGCCGACTACCACGATCTTCTGTTCCACTCCGGCTCGGTCCAATACATCGAGCACCCAGTGGATCATGGGGCGGCCATGCACCGGAAAAAGCACCTTTGGAAGGTCGCTCTGCATTCGAGTTCCCCGCCCTCCTGCCAGCACGACGGCCATCGTGCTCTTCCCTGCATCCCCCGTTCCCACTGCGTTCACCTCGCGGCTTTTCCTGTGTCTTCCATGGAATGTTCGGATTCGGAAGTTGGTTCCCAAAAGCCCTTTAAGGCTTCGAGTGTTCAGGCACCTCCAAGCGCTGGAGATGCTCGAGCCAGCGCAAGAGGTTTCCGCCAAAACCTTTCGCTCCGCTTCCGAATCGCCATTTTGCCACCCAAACCTGCGGTTGAACAGCCAGGAGTGGAGGAACCGCAACTCGATTCGTCGGTTTCCAATGGATCGAGCCAACAAGCGTCGATCACGGGCACCCAGGGTGGCAAGCCGACCGGGGAACCGTTGACCTTCTGCCTGCGAACCACTATTTTCATCCACCAGACTGCGGGCTCGGGTTCGATGACACCCGATCGAGCGATCCGGATCAGGAAGTCCACGGGCGACCATCCCGTTCGTGGTGGTTGCTTTGACCTCTCGATCCCATTTTTTGGAACATCCGCTAGAAGGACTTCAATCATGGCAGGTACCGAACGGCAGAGAGAGCTTCGTCGCCGACGACATCGCAAGCGAAAGCTGGCTGTGTTTTCGCGAAAGGCAAAGAAGGCTTCCAAAAGCGAAAAGTTGGTGTTGGCAGACAAGATCCGTCGGCTGACCACCGGTTGCGAGCATGTGCTGTCCAATTTGGGCATCCGAAGCTGATCGCACCGTGGCCCGCTCAAATTCCGGAGTATCGCCAGAGCGGATGATCCCAACGGCCGGTTAGGGCTTGGGGGTGAATCTCCTCAAGCTTGCGTTTTTAAACTCTCAGAGAACTCCCAGCAGCTTGAAGCTGGGAGTTTTTCGTTCTTGGTTCGCGTCGGCTTGGTGGCCATGTTGCGAAGCAATGCCCGCCGACGTCTCGTCCTTCCCCTCGCGGTTCATGCGTTGCTGATCAATAACCGAATCCGATGCGAACGACAAAGGCATCTTCCAGGTCGGTGTTGTCTTCGGTCCGGTGTTTGAATAATAGCTCCCGATCGAAGACATAGCCCCCTTCGATGAATCCTACCCGTTGCCCGCGTCGAATCTGATCGTTGCGCCCCCACTCGATTCCCACCGCCACGCGCCAATCGTTGATGTCGATGCGGTCCTCTTCGCCCGAAGCGCGAGTCACCGTCCAGGCGCCACCACCGTAGTAGCCGGTTGCATACCACCAGACATCGTTGGTTCCCCATGTCGAGAGGTAATGCTCGATTTTTGGCTCTGGGAAGAAAATGTCGATTCTCGAATTGGGATTAGGGGTCCACAAAATCCCGCCGGCCGGGATCATCACATAGCGGTTCCGATCGATGTAATAGATCCCCGCACGCGCAGTGCAATTGGGGGTTAGACGCAATCGGCCAAACGCCTTCCCCATGATGCGGTAGCTGTCGCTGACCAGCGTATCGAAATCAGAGAACACACCGGTGCGAAGCCCCAGGTCAAAGCCGATTGTCAAATTGGGATCCGACTCCCAGCCTAAGTCGACAAAGGCACTGTAGAGCTGGCTCGGAAGATCGGCTGTCGGTTTCGTGGGACCATCCAAAAGATGCATCGAGAAGGAAGGGACGATGTAGAGCGGCTGGGTGCATCCCAGGAACTGGGGAACATGGAGTACCAACGACACATCGCCGTCATGTTGCTGCAGCGATTCGGGGTCGTCATCTCCTGAAACCCAGGTGTAACGGAAGCGAGGTCCCAGGCAGCATCGAGATGATGTGTAGGCGGTGGGGTTGGCGATCAGCGGCCCGGTCCCGTTCCAGCTACCCCAGCTACTGGTGGTCGTCGGCTGCACCCCCCAACCACTGGCGCCCCAGGGATCCGCTGCCCAACTTCCCGGATACGTCCCACCGGGATAACCACCGGTCGGATAAGTCGGATACCCTCCCGCCGGATAGTAACCAGGCGGTGCCGCCGAGGTGGCCGTCGCGCCACTGGGATACCAGCCACTGGATCCGGCCACCGGCACCATGCCGTTGGGGACGATCGTGCTGCCGGGGTTGTAGTATCCCGCTGGTGCGCCATAGGTCGCACCAGGAATCGGCGGATATCCAGTCGGCGGCAAACCGGTTCCATATGGATTTGCCGATGTGGGAATGGTCGCAGTCGGTACCTGGTTCATCGGGTAGATGCCAGGATTCGTCGGGTAGGTGGTCCCAGGGGTGGGGTACCAATTGGCCGATGTGGAGGCGGGAGCCGTATTGGGACGCAACGTCGCAAACGGGTCGATCCCTGCAGGCGATGCCCCTGGATAGACCCCTCCAGGGGCTGCAAGGGAGGGTGGAGCCGGGTAGGGACCACTTCCTGACGGGTAGACCCCCGGCGGCACACCCGTCGGGGATGCGGCGGTCGGCGCCACAGGTGATCCGTAGCCGACAGGCGGCGCCCCAAAGGTGGAAGGCAAGGGGAGCGATGAGGAAGGAAGCACCGAGACGGGGGCGTTGGACTGAGGAATCGAAGGAATGGGATACTGTCCCAAGGCCACCGTCGCACCAGGGCCATGGTGACAAAAAAGAATTTCAAAGCAAAGGTAGGCCGCCAAGCGGATTCCTGCACCGCCAAAGGCCCAGCTCGCTCCTCCCGCCTCGGCTTGTCGGCCTTCCTTGGCCATGGACTGCCTTCCCGAAGAGACCCTAGTTTCAGGGGGTTTCAGGCAGTCGCCTGCACTGTCCGGTCTCGGCCGGTCGTTCCACCCTTCGCAGGCGGTTTAATTAGCGACCGACAGCTTGTCAGGTCAAGGCAACTTTAAGAATTCCCGAGATTTCCGTTGAATCGCGCACTTCCCCCTCACTTCCCGACCCAAAACAGTCGATAGATAGGATTGCTAGCCAAAGGGGGCAGCGGGGATTGGCTCAAAATCGTTGCCTGCCCTCGCCATGCTGATTATCCTTAGAACAACGACTCGCTTCTCCAGTTGCCCTATTTTTGCCAGCCGACGAGCGGCGGTCGACCGCACCTGACTGGTCTCGATTTGAGGACTGCGACCCATGAATTGCCGATTCCATTTGCGTTGGCTTACCCATGTCGGGATGGCGCTTTGCACCGCGCTGCTGATCCCCTCGCTTCTCCTCGCTCAGGGCGGTGGCGGCGATGGTGGTGGAGGTGGCGGCGGTGGCGATGGCGGTGGGGACGGCAGTGACAATGTCCCCCCGGTCGCCGGCGTCGAAGTCGATGCCGATGGTGTGCTGCGGGTCAGTCGGATCGATCCGCAACTGATCTACGCCCAGCGCGCCGCGGCAAGGCAGAATCGACCCAAGGCGCTACAGGCAGCCAGCCAACTGCGCAAAGTGTCTCTCAATCGACTGGAATCCGCCGTGGCAGCGCGTTTGGATGCTGGTAAGCTGCCAACTCGCGACATGATGACATTGGCGGGGCTGACGCGTATCGAATACGTCTTCTATCTCCCCGAAACTCAGGACATCGTACTGGCAGGCCCTGCAGAAGAAGTCGATATCGATGCCACCGGCCGGCTCGTCGGCTTTGGATCGGGATCACCCACGTTGCGTCTGGATGACCTGATCGTCGCCTTGCGGACTTTCGGTCCAGAGGCCAAACGCGGCGTTGTCGTAGGCTGCTCGATCGATCCTACTCAGGAAGGGCTTCAGCGGATGCAAGCCTTCCTGAACCAGTTGGGAGGTCAGGTCGGAGGGAATTCCGACGTGGCGATCGCAAGTGCCCTGCGCAATCATCTCGGATACCAGAAGGTCACGGTCCACGGTGTTCCTGCCAGCACCCACTTCGCTCAGGTGCTGGTCGAGGCGGATTATCGCATGAAGCTGATCGGAATTGGGCTAGACAAACCGCTTCCTCAGTTCACCAGTTGGGTGGAACGAGCGAATCCTTCGTCTCGGAGGGCCAATCAGATGCAGCGATGGTATTTTGTCCCCAACTACGATGCTGTGAAGGTCAGTCCCGATCGCAACGCCCTGCAACTGGATGGCATCGGCGTCAAGCTGGTAGGTGAGGATGAGTTCGTCTCCCAGACCGGCGTCCGCGCCTCCGCAGGCGTCACGCAGGATCGTGCCAGCCAGGGCTTTACGAAGGAATTCAGCACCAAGTACGAAGCGATCGCCAAGGCGAATCCGATTTACATGGAAATGCGGAACCTTTTTGATCTGACGATCGCTGCTGCCTTCATTCAGTCTTCGGAACTCTACGAGAAGGCAAATTGGAATATGGGAGCCTTCGCCGCAGAGAACAAACTGCCTGTTCAGGGCAAGATGGCGCCGACGCAGGTCGAATCGGCGGTAAACGCTGTCTGGCGTGGGTCAACTCTGATGACGCCGATCGGCGGCGGGGTCACCATCGCCACCAAGAGTCTGCTGAAGGACCAAGCTGCGGTCGATGAGGCCGTCGGGCAGCAGGCCAGCAAGTCGGCTCCTACCGGTGACCTGGCAGAAGGCCGCTGGTGGTGGGACTGATCAAGCGACACACCAACTCCAGTTGCAACAACTCTTGTTTCAACAAGGTATGAAGGAAAAACCTCCGGCAAATCCGGAGGTTTTTTTCTGGGGCTATCGATCCTGAAGCCATTGCTGCAACGTCGCCAGATCTCGCACTGTTGCATCGATCCGGTCCGGGAGCAGTCGATCTGGTTGATGATCGATATGCTCCATATGAAGCGATAGCGGAACCTTCAATCCGTATTGGAGGACTTTCCGAAAAAAGGATTGGACGTGGGGGCCCTCCCCCAGAGGCACATCCCGCGCCTCCCCCTTCTCGACCACGGCATCCTTTAGAAATATCGCTCCGATGCGCTCCCGCATTCGCGCATAAATGGTTTCCCAGGAGCTGGTGGCTTCCACGGTGGTGTGACGGAGATCCAGCGCCAACGCCATCTGTTGGACGGGTAAATCGCGGAAGACTTCGAGAAGATCAAGCACTGGGGCGCCAACGTACCCCGCGCCCGCATGATTCTGGTAGAGCGCTGTGATTCCCAGTTCTTTGCAAACATCTGCCAGCGACTTAGCCTGCCCAGCGAATTGCTCCAGTTGCGGGAGCAGGGGACGCGATAGATCGTACTTGTAGTAGGCCATGCGGAAATACTTGACTCCCTCTCTGGCCGCCACTTCAAGCACCCTCGCAACGTCCGGATGGTCGCCTCGCAGGATATCGGTGGTCAGAATATGAAAATGGCGATCGCGGGCCCTCAGTGCTTCCAGAAGCCGTGGGAGTTTCTCCGATGCCTCGGCCGGTTCCACCTGCCCCCCCTGCCTCACCGTCGCCTCGATTCCCGCCACTGGCCAGCTACCCACCAGCTCCGCCAGACTTTGAAGTTCCATCCTCTGGAAAGGCTTGGCGAATACACAAATTCGGAGCGGCTCGGCTTGGTGTGCACTCTCGCCTGAAGCTTCCAGAGCTGGGGACTGCCATCGAGTGATGCAGGAGGCAGCGCATAGACCCAGGATTCGCCTCCGATTCGGTGGGGAGCAGGCGGGGCCATGCGGAACGGACATCATCCTATCGTGCATCGGGGCTCTCCCGCCTGGAAATCGTCAGAAGGTAGTGGCCAGCCCCCGACGTTCGTGTCGTTAAGTTCGATCTATTCGGTTTGATCGATTCGAGCGACCTTTTGCTGTACGGGGTCGAACGAACTTCCCGCACGAAGTTGCTCCAAGTTTACTATCATGAAATGAATTCGCAATCGAATCATGAGCTGATGGCGTCGGGTGACTGGATTCACTGTGCCGCAGGCAGCTCGAGCGGACAAACCTTCTTTTCAAGGCGCCTTGCTGTGAATTCCGTAGGCATCATCGGTTTGGGATATGTCGGTCTGCCATTGGCAACAGCCTTTGTCACCTCGGGGGTGCCAACCTATGGCTTTGACATCGATGCAAAGAAAATCGACTTGCTTCGCCGCGGACAAAGCTACATCCGGCATCACGATGCGAAATGGCTGACCGATGCGATCAAGACAGGGAGCTTCATTCCGACCGAGGATATGGCGCGATTGAGCGAACCGGATGCGATTCTGATTTGCGTGCCGACGCCTTTGACGAAGTCCCGAGACCCCGATCTTTCCTACATCGAATCGACAGCCGAAGCGATTGCGGCAGCCCTC
Source organism: Pirellulaceae bacterium (assembly GCA_044337705.1). GTDB lineage: Bacteria > Planctomycetota > Planctomycetia > Pirellulales > Pirellulaceae > JBEISR01. The sequence goes on from JBIINB010000036.1 coordinate 33,311, forward strand.
AGGCCAGGTCAGTTGGTGGTCCTGGAGAGCACCACCTACCCTGGTACGACGCGTGACGTGGTAGCACCCATCCTCGATCGATCGGGGCTTCGGTGCGGTACCGACTACTTCCTGGCTTTCAGCCCCGAACGGGAGGATCCGGGCAATCCGTCGTTTTCAACGCAGACGATTCCTAAAGTTGTCGGCGGGATGGATCCGTTAAGCCTCCAGAAGGCCGTCGCCATCTATTCGAGAGCGATGAAGCAAGTGGTTCCTGTCTCTTCGTGCGAAGTGGCCGAAGCCTGCAAGATTTTGGAGAACACCTACCGCAGCGTCAACATCGCGATGGTCAACGAACTGAAGGTGCTGTTTCTCCAGTTGGGGATCGACATCTGGGAAACCATCGATGCTGCCAAGACCAAACCCTTTGGCTTCCAGGCGTTCTATCCCGGACCAGGGCTTGGTGGCCACTGCATCCCGATCGATCCGTTCTACCTAACCTGGCTGGCTCGCTGTCACGAACTGCCAACACGATTCATCGAACTGGCTGGCGAGATCAATACGTCGATGCCTCGTTTTGTTGTCGACCGAACAGCCGAAGCGCTCAACAAGGTCGGCAAACCGATTCGGGGAGCTAAAATCGGTATCCTGGGAGTGGCCTACAAGAAGGATATTGACGACCCGAGGGAAAGCCCAAGCTTCAAGTTGATGGAACTGCTGGGGGAACGTGGAGCTCAGCTGAGTTACTCAGACCCGCATATTCCCAATCTCCCCGCCATGCGTTCCTTCGAGGTCCCCGCCTTGGCCGCTCAGCCCCTTTCTGCAAAGTATCTTCAACAGCTCGATTGCTGCATCATCGCCACCGATCATTCGGCATTCGATTATCGCTTAATCGTAGATGCTTCCAGCCTGGTGATCGATACCCGGAATGCCACGCGAGGCATTCCAGACCCGGATGGAAAGGTTTGGAAGAGCTGATTGGGTGGGATGGATTTCGGCCTTCGGCTGCACCCCAAGGAAGCGTTCGCCGTGGCTACGGTCCGGATCGCCGCATCGGTGGGCTTTGGCTTGGACCCAGCGAGCTGTCGTCAGGGTCGACCCCGGCTTCCCGCACGCCGCGTCTGTTGAAGTACGGATGATCCGGAAGGCTCAGTTGCGGCAGTACAGGGACGAAGCGAACCTGCCCGTCTTCGAAAAGGATATTGATTCCTCGGCCACCATGAACCAACCACTGATCCCGTCCCTGATCCTCCAAGGGACTGTCGGCCAGGATGGCGTAGTGCGCCCTGCCATCCAGCCTGGGGGCTGAATAGACTCCCTCCGACCAGTAGCCAAGATTGTACGCATAGCTTCCTCCCGCAAGCTGCTGCCAGTAGCTCTGGAGATGATTTGATGCCTCCTTCATCGCACTCTCGGAGGGCAAGCTTCCCTGCACCAGCCATAGTCCCCCCAGCGATGGACACCACAGCTGGCCAGCATCGTCCAGTATGCCTGCGTCATTCAGTTGCAAGGCATAGGATCCAGCGAACGACATCGGCCCCTGCAAAGCGATCTGTGGCAGTTGACGCTGCGGACTGAGACTTGCAAACTGCGACAGTGAGAATCCCAGTTGCGCCAAATTCCTGCTGCATTGCTCCCGCCTTGCCTGCTCGCGCGATTGCATCAATGCGGGTAGAAGTAGTCCGATGCAGATCGCAACTCCCAACGCCATGCCAGCGAAATCCCACCATCCCTGGCGTTCGGTTCGCGAAAGGCCTTCCTGAGCAGCGAGGGAACGGAGCGGTGCGGAAGAGGCTGGTTCGCTTGAGGCCGTTGGTGAGACAGGCTCCCCTTGCGATGCTGAGGCAATCGCGTCCAGCGTCCGATCCACCAATCCTTCAGGAATCGTTTGATCGTCCACTGCATCGGCAAAAGGCATCAGCCTTTGCTGAAGCTCCAGTAGTCGCTCTTGCAAGTCCGGGGACTCGGCGATCCGCTGAGCCACCTGCGACATGGAGGGAGCATCCAAAGCCCCCAAAAGAAACCCCAGCAGAGTTTCATTCGAGATCGCATTGGCTTCGAAAGAGTCCATTGTCTACTTCTACCGCCTCAAGACCATGCGAGACATCGTTCGATATCCCTTTGCGGTCGCCGTGACCACGACACAAGTCAGCACGGCAGCCAATTCTGGAAGTCCTACGCCCAGAGGCTTCTTCAGGTTCACCGCCCTGGCGCGGGATCTCCGAGTGAAATTTTCTCCGCACCCCCTCCAAAAGGCAAATCCCCAGCGTCTCCAGTCTTGTTTTTCCTTGTCCCGCCGAAAAACTTCCTCGGTGGCGGTTCAGAGGCGAGGCTCATTTTCCGGCGATCGTTTGCCCCCAGTTGCCGGTTGAAAATGGCAATTGCGACCCTAATCAACCTCGCCAAGTTCTCTTTGGAAACCTGTGCGGCTGGCAAAGTTTCGGCATTCGCCTGTGTTTCGTGGTCGCTGCCGTAAGATCACGTGGCCCGATGAATTCTTCTGCTGCCCACTGGCTCCAAAATCATGCGTGGGCTGCAATTTTCTTTTGGTAGAAAAGGGTGCCTCCGAAGCCCGGCCCCCCCTGAACCTGAGAAAAACCAGCCCGATGATAGAGCGACCTGGCGGGCCGATTGTGCTCCAGCACTTCCATGGTGATCTTGCCGACACCCCACTGTCCAGCCTGAGACTCGATGGCCGCCAGCAGTCTTCCGCCGATTCCTTGACCTCGGTGAGAGGCGATCACCACCAGGTCGTGGATGTTCAGCGTCTTCTTTCCCATGAAGGTTGAGTAACCAAGGAAGCAGATCCCCATTCCGACAGGCGTTGCACCATCCCAAGCCAAGAAGACTCTGGAAGTGGGCAATTCCTGAAGCCCAGGGATTAGTGCCGCCATGACCGAGCCGGGAAGGGGCTCCCCATTTCCCGAAGGTTCGATCGCATACGCCGCAAGCATCGCCTCAATCGCTCGTTGATCGACGATCCTGTCCAAATCCGCCAGCCGAATCTCCATCGACAATCCTACAACTT
>JBIINB010000120.1:0-12612 GCA_044337705.1 Pirellulaceae bacterium
GCGTCACGATTCTTCGGTGGCTGGGGTTGCCTGGGCGGTTGGAAAGCCCAATGGGTTTCCTCGGGCGCCCCTAGGTCGATCCAACGCGCCAGCAGCTGTTTCTGAGCTTCAGTCAGCGATCGATTGGAATCGGGAGGCGGCATCTGGAGATCATGGTCGGTCGACACGATGCGCCGAACCAGCTCGCTCTCGCTCGATTTTCCCGGGACAATCGCCCCCTTCTCTACTGCTTGATCTCGGCGATCTAGTCGCAGGTCTCCTTCTCTGTGGTTGGGGTCCTGTCCGTGGCAGTAAAAGCAATTCTCAGAAAGGATCGGCCGAATATCGCGGTTGTAGGAAAGTTCCTTCGAACGCGCCGCCTGTGGTAGGGCGAATGAGAACACCAAGCCAAGCCAGAACGACCGATTGCACCGGTCCAGGACGGGAGCATGGCCACGCGGTAGCAAACGGAAGCTTTGCATGGAATCACCGATGCAAACAGGGAAGGCGGGATCAAATGGAAGGGGGGGTCCGGAGGACGCTCTCTTCAAAAGTATACCGTACCTCCGAGATACAGGGCGAACTGAGCACTTGGTTTCCCGGACCAACCGGACCAAAGTGACTCGATAACCTGCAATTTTCTACCCGGGATCCAAGCGGTGAAAATCACCGGTATACAACGAACGGCAATGATTCGGGATTTGCCGAGCCCTTGCCAAAGCTGCTATCCTGAAGGGTACGAGGCGGTATTTTGGAAAATGGGTGGGAGTTTTCGCTAAAAGCTTAGGGAGGATCGAAGCATGGTAGGACGGCTGTTGCTTTCGGGAATTGTCGCTGTGGTTTTGTCGGCCAGTGGCCAGGCGACTGAACCGGCCAAGGCTTTGTCGTTTTCGATGAAGACAATCGACGGTAAGCCTGTGGAACTGAACAAATACGATGGGAAGGTGGTCCTGATCGTCAACGTTGCCAGCAAGTGCGGCCTTACCCCGCAGTATGAAGGTTTGCAGGCCCTGTACGAAAAGTACAAAGACCGCGGCCTAGTGGTGCTGGGCTTCCCATGCAATCAGTTCGGTGGCCAGGAGCCTGATTCCCCTGAGAAGATTGCTCAGTTTTGTTCCTCCAAGTACAAAGTCTCCTTCGACATGTTCGACAAGATCGAGGTGAATGGAGACAATGCTGCACCCCTCTTCAAATACCTGACCAGCATCGACACCGAACCGACCGGCAAAGGCAAGATCAGCTGGAACTTCGAAAAATTTCTGCTAGATCGGGAAGGGAATGTTGTAGGACGATTTTCTCCGCGAACCTCGCCCGAAGCAGCGGAATTGGTTTCCGCAATCGAAAAGGCACTCGGCAAATAAAAGGTTGCTGAGCGCGATTTGGTCCTAAAGGAAACGGGCCCCTGAAGAGGGGGCCCGTTTTTTTATTGAAGCCGGAAAAATAGGAGGGGAGACGAGGCTGGCGAGCGATTTTGCAGTGGGACGAGGAGAGCAGTTGGATGAGCAACTTGGGGCCGGTGGCCGAAAGCATCGATTGGACTCGAGCGGTGGAGGAGAACCGCCGCTGGCTGACTGCGGTTCTGCGCGCTCGGCTGGGTGATATCAACGCAGTGGACGACGTGCTGCAGGAGGTTGGGTTGGCGGTTTTGAATCAGCCCAGACGACCCACCGACCCCCAGAAAGTCGCTCCCTGGCTGTACCGAATCGCCCTCCGTAAGTCGGTCGACTATCGGCGTTCTCAAGGCAGGCAGCGACGGCTTCAGGATGTCTATCGCGAACGGTTGCCGCATGAAGATCAGCCAGCGCCTTCCGAATGGCTGATGCAACTGGAAGACCAGAACCAGATTCGCAGCGCCCTGGATCGGATCGGTCAGGCCGACCGGCAATTGCTTGTGCTCAAGTATGGAGAGCAGTGGAGTTATCAAAAGATGGCGGCGCATCTGGGATGCACCGTCAAGACGATCGAGTATCGGTTGCTTCGAGCGAAGGAGGCGCTCCGCGATCAGATGGGAGGCATGATGCGAAGTGAGGTGAGGCAATGAAAGAGAGTTTAGGAGACTGGCGGCTGCAGTTGCAACGATTGGTGGATGGGGAGTTATCGACCCTGGAACGATCTGCGCTGCTTCGAAAGATCGATGAGAGTCCCACGCTGTGGCGGGATGTGGCGCTGCAATTCCTTGAGGACCAGGCATTGCGAAGCGCCTTGGGGACGGAAGCGACCGGGGAGCCGCAAGGCGCGTCGATCGACCTGCAGGTCGATGCGGTTGCGTCGAATTCAAGTCTTCCTCACTCTCGCAGCAACGCTCCGGTTGTCAGGGATTCTGTGGCCGAGCTTCCTAGAAATGCAGGGGCGAAAGTCCCCAGGGGATGGGCAGCGGCCAAGTGGCTGGCAGTGGCTGCGACCATCTTTGCGATTCTTGGTGCCTATCAGGCTGGCAATCAAGCTGGCCGGGGTCGTATCGATCGACCAGTACCGCAGCAGTCGGGGCTTGCAGAGTCGTTCATGAAGCCCGAAGGGCGTTTGCTGATGCCGGTGGGGGGGGCGGCGGAGAAGGTTTTGGAAATACCGGTCTTCCAGGTGCCGCAAATCGACCCATCCTGGGTTCAGACACGACTACCCGAACAATGGGAGAGTTATCGCGAGGCGTTTCGGCGGGATGGACTGGATCTGCAGCTTCAGACGGAGGTGATTGAAGGAAAGCTTCCGGATGGCAGGCATCTGATTGTGCCGGTTCGAAGATTGCGGATCGAGCGGCATGGGCTGTGAGTCGGTGAGTTGTAAGCTGGTTTTGTTTAAGAGAATTCAACGAGTGATTTGGTAGGGTCTTTATTGAAGGGAGTGTCCGATGAGGAAATGGTGGTCGCTGAAGGCAGTCGCACTGGTATGTGGATGCCAGGCGGTTGGTGGAGTATGCCTGGGGCAGGAGACGGTCGAAACCCAGACCCAGACGCAGGTTCAGGTCCAGGTGTTGGACCAGGGGGACGGAGCTGGTTCCAAGAAGTCCGAAGTGCGGGTGGTTCAGGTTCAGTCCACGAAGCCTGAGGAAGTGGTGGACCGCATCGAGAAAATGCTGAAAGAGTCGGGGCTGGACGACGAAGCCAGGAAGAAGGTATTGGAGCAGGTTAAACAGTTGGCAGCAAAAGCCCCTGGCGGACAGCCCATGGTCATGGCAGTCCAAAGCCGTAAGGGGGAGGGAGCAGCGAAGAAAGACGGAGGGCCTGAGGTCCAGGTGCAGGTCCAGGCGGTGCCTCAGGGACAGCAGCAGAATGAGGAAGTTGAGTCGCAGCAGATGATTTTCGTCGATGAGGACGGAAAGAAGCATACGGTGCAAGTCATTCGCAAGGGAGCGCCCGCGATCCAGGGGGGGCGCGTGCAGGTCCAGATGATTCCGCCAGCAGCCGACGGCAACCGGCCAGAGGCCGTTCCGCCGGTGATTCCACCGCTTCCCCCCAACGGTCAGTTGGCTCCTGGGAATGTGCAGGCGTTTCCTCTCAACGTTCCGATGGTGGTACAGGGGCTCCCGCTGCAAGCTGAGGTTCGATTGGGGCAAGCGATCCAGGGTGGTAATCGCTATGCTCTGGGCGTGTCCCTGGAACCACCTGCTGGGGATGAGTCGGCCGCTGGTCTGGTGATCAAGGAAGTCATGGACAACTCGGCCGCATCCGAAGCGGGGCTGGAGCCGGGGGATCGCATCGTGGTGATCGATGGGGAAGATGTGGAGAGTGTGGAGCAGGTAGTCGAGCTGGTGCAGAAGGCAGGGGCGGATGACAAGACGATGGACTTGGTGATCCAGCGAGGCGACGAGGAAAAGCAGATAGAAGTCAAGCCTCGCGCCTCTGCCCTTGCCCTGCCACAGGGCATCGAGCAGTTGGAGAATATGCTGCAGCAGATACCAGGCGGGATGGGAGGAGCTGGTGGGTTCTTTGTTCCTCAGGGAATTCCCGGTGGAGGCTGGAATGTCGGTGGGGAAGCGCTGGAAGAGGTGAAAGCGGAACTGAAGTCGATCCGTGAGGATCTCCAGGAGATCAAGGAGATGCTGGCCGAGATCAAAGCGATGGAAGAGGAAGACGAAGAGGACGACGACGACTGATCGCGATCGTATGGCGCGCCCTTGGCGAAACCAGCTACGATTGAGGGGAGGTGCACCTGGTGGTGGCCTCCCTTTTTTCATTGAAGGAGCCGAAGATGACGTCGACTCGCTGGATAGCGATTTTTGGATGGCTGGCTCTATGGACAGCGATCGCCGGAGCGGAGGAACGCGAAGATGCGATCCGAAGCAAATATTCCAAGACCGAAGTCCGAATTCCGATGCGGGACGGGGTGGAGCTCTTCACCGCCATCTACACCCCCAACACGCTGGATGCGAAAGCGGTCTATCCCATCCTGATGATGAGGACGCCTTACGGCGTTGGGCCTTATGGTCCCGACCGATACCGCAATCGATTAGGGCCCGCGGAGTCAATGGAAAAGGAAGGATACATCTTCGTTTTTCAGGATGTGCGAGGGAAGATGATGAGCCAGGGTGTGTTCGAGAACATGCGGCCCCATCTGGATACCAAGATCGCCGGCCAGATCGACGAGAGCACAGATACCTACGACACGATCGACTGGTTGGTCCGCCATGTGCCTCGCAACAATGGCCGCGTCGGCATGTGGGGTATTTCGTACCCTGGTTTTTACACAGTGGCCGGCGCGATCGATTCGCATCCGGCTCTCAAAGCGATCTCGCCACAGGCCCCGATCGCCGACTGGTTCTTCGATGACTTTCATCGCAACGGCGCGTTTGTCCTGCCTATGGCATTCCAGTTCTTTTCGTCCTTTGGGAAGAGTCGCCCGGAACCTTCGGTGCGGTCCCCGGAGGGGCTGCCGCAGACGACTCGCGACGGATACCAGTTCTTTCTCGATCTGGGGCCCTTGTCGAATGTCGATCGGAAGTATTTTCAGGAGTCAATCGATTTCTGGAATGCGATGGAATCGCATCCGAACTACGACGACTTCTGGAAGGCGCGAAACATCCTGCCCCATCTGAAAAACATTCGCTGTGCATCGTTGGTGGTGGGCGGATGGTACGACACCGAGGACCTTTACGGACCGTTGGCAATTTATGAGTCGATCGAGAAAGCGAATCCTGGGATCGCCAACCATCTGGTCATGGGGCCTTGGTATCACGGGCAGTGGAGTCGCGATGAGGGGAGAAAACTTGGAGAAGCCGATTTTGGTTTCGCAACATCGACTTGGTACCAGGAGCAGGTGATCGCACCCTTCTTCTCGCAGCATTTGAAAGAGCAGGTCATTCCAGTAGCGATTCCCGAGGCGACGGTGTTTGAAACAGGAGCCAATCGTTGGCGGAGGATGGAGCGATGGCCGCCCGAGCAGGTGGAGCGTCAGGAATGGTATTTTGCGGAGAGTGGTTCCTTGGTACGGCAGGCACCCGATGACCTACAGTCGTCGACAGCTCAGGATCGGTTCCTTAGCGATCCTTCCAAGCCCGTTCCCTACACCATGGAAATCACCACCCGCTGGGCTCGCGATTACGTCACCGAGGACCAGCGTTTCGCCGCGTGGCGACCCGATGTGCTGGTCTACCGAAGTGCTGCGGCGGATCAAGCATGGACGATCGCCGGACCGATCGAAGTCGATCTTTGGGTAGCCAGCACCCAGTCGGACGCCGACTGGATCGTCAAATTGATCGACGAATATCCAGGGGTTCCCCAGGATGGAACGGGTGAGCCGGGGAAGATTCCCGAAGCGTATCCAAGTGGGCGGCAGGAACTGGTGCGTGCAGGGGTTCTGCGAGGACGTTTCCGAGAGGGGTTTGAACGAGCGGTGCCGATGGTGCCTGGAGAGCCGACGAGGGTTCGGTTTTCACTGAGCGATGTGCTGCACACGGTTCGGCCTGGCCATCGCATGATGATCCAGGTTCAGAGCACGTGGTTTCCCTTCATCGATCGCAATCCTCAGAAATTTGTGTCCAGCATTTTTCAGGCGAAGGAAGATGACTTTGTCGTCGCAACCCATTCGTTGCTGAGGTCCGCAACTCACCCCAGCAAAATTCTAGTACCGGTGCTTCAGACTTCGGCAGGTGGGTGGTGAGAGTACGGGTAGGCGGTTGGCGGCAACGATCGATATGCCGGTCTGATTCAATCGGGAGGTCCGGCGAGTTCGCTGAGCCAACTGCGGATAAGAGGTAGCAGGCGAGCTTCAGCAAGTTTCGCCACATCGACCACCTCTTGGTGTGCCGTTTTGGCGAGGCGATCGGGGGTGGCGATGTTGGTGATGACCGAAATTGCACCTACACGCATCCCCAGTCTCCTGGCGGCTTCCACCTCTGGTAGCGTGCTCATCCCTACCATATCCGCCCCCATGGTGCGGAATGCACGGTACTCGCTGCGTGTTTCGTACGTAGGTCCCAAAGTCCCCAGATAGGTGCCGCGATGCAGCGACCAGCGGTGCGATGTGGCGATTGCATCCCACTGCTGGAGGATCGATGGGTCGTAAAAGGGAATGTGCCGCTGCGGGGAAACGGGGTGCGGTTCACCCAGCAACGATGGTGCGGCTAGCGGGCGGAAAAAGAGATTGATGTGGCTGTCGATGGCGACTAGTTGCCCCTGCCGAAACCTTGGATTCAAACCTCCTGCGGCATTGGATGCAATCAGAATTTCCGTTCCCAGAGCATGCATGCATCGCACTGGGAACGTTGCGCGATCCACATCGTGGCCTTCGTAGAGATGGGCGCGGCCCGACATGGCGACAACAGGGATGCCCCCCAATTGACCAGAAATCCAAAGGCCCGCATGGCCCGTGGCGTGAGTTGTAGGAAAGTGTGGAATCTGCTCGTAAGGAATCGCTTCCGACCGCTCAATGGACGCCGCCAATCCCCCAAGGCCGCTCCCCAGAATCAGCCCCACTTTGGGTGGTGTGCGGGAGGCTTGACGAAGGATCGAGGTTGCCTTTTCAACCTCGATCAACATGGAACGCCGCAGTTCGTCCATCTTCAATCTCTCGACATCCAATCCCATGGCAACAAAGGGGGGAAGCGGAATTAGAGCCCGATCTATGCGGTGTGTCGACAGGAACTAGGGCAGCCAGATGGAGCGCAAGAACAAACTCCAATAGAAAAAGGGCAGGCGAACCTGCCCTCTAAAATCTCTTCGCCACCGCGCAGCTTTGTATGCTTAGCGCTTGCGCCGCTTCGACTTGGCGTTGCCCTGCCGGACCTTGTAACGTGGATTGCTCTTGCAGATCACGTAGATCCGACCACGACGACGCACCACTTGGCAATCGGGGTGACGGTACTTGAGAGCCCCAATCGAAGACACCACTTTCATGATCGCCTCTTCCGTGCAAGCTGATGGACCGCCCGCACCAGAGAACCGGGGTCAGGCGATGATTTGATATACTTCGGTTCCTCAGGTCGGGAGGTGTGAACAAATCCCCCCGATCGAAACTCGCATTTTAGCCTTCTCGTACCGTCTCGCAATCCCAAAAAAGCCATGAAAACAGCCTATTTCGATTGTCTTTCCGGGATTTCTGGCGACATGCTGCTCTCGGCATTGGTCGATGCGGGGGCCGATCGCCAGGCAGTGCTTCGCGGGATCGAATCGTTGGGGATTCCCGGGATCGTGCTGCAGTGGCGGCCGGTACAGAAACATGGCTTTCGAGCTCTGGGGATGACGCTGGACCACCCAACCGACCAGGTCCACCGCGGCCTCCGCGAAATCGAGCCGATGCTTGATCGAGTCGATGCAACTGCTTCGGCAAAGGATCTGGCATTTCGAGTTTTTCGAAGGATTGCTCAGGCCGAGGCGAAAGTTCACGGATGCACGATCGAGCAGGTGCATTTTCACGAGGTGGGAGCGATCGACTCCCTGGTTGATATCCTTGGCAGCGCAATCGCATGGGACAGCCTGGGCCTGCAGCACGCAATCAGCAGTCCGGTTCCGACCGGGTACGGTCAGATTCGCATCGCACATGGTGTGGTATCGCTCCCAGCTCCCGCGACCGCAGAATTGCTGAGGGGCATCCCCTTAGCCAGTTGTCCGATCCCACTGGAAATGACGACGCCGACGGGAGCCGCATTCCTGGCTGAACTGGTGTCCAGTTTCGGACCGGTTCCCGCGTTCCCCATCGCAGCGATTGGCCTGGGCGCAGGGACTCGCGATCTTCCGGACCGACCGAATATTCTGAGAATTCTGATCGGGGATACGCCTCTGGAAAGCTCACGCACTCAGGTCCTGGTCGGCCACACACAGATCGACGATATGACCGCCGAGGATTTGTCTTTTCTGATGGAGCGGATTTGGCATCAGGGGCCGTTGGATCTGTTCACCACATCGATCGCAATGAAGAAAGGAAGGCAGGGCATCCTGCTCACAGTCCTCTGCCGTCTCCATCAACAACCGGCCATCGAGGAGGCGATTTTTCGCGACAGCACCACGCTGGGGATCCGCTGGGAGGTCCAGGATCGTACCGAGCTTCCCAGGGAAGTGCAGCAGGTCGGTACACCGTGGGGGATGATTCGAATCAAGTGGCGACGCTGGAGAGGGGAGAAGACAACGTGGAAGTTGGATTTCGACGAATGCCGCGCCATCGCGATCGATCGCGGCTGGGATCTGGAGACAACGCGTAGGAATCTGGAGAGACACCTGAGAGAGCATCCGCCGATTCCGCCTAAGGAAAAACCGGCATCGAAAGCAAATCACGATCACGGTCATCACGATCACGGTCATCACGATCATGGTCATCACGATCATGGTCATCACGATCATGGTCATCACGATCATGGTCATCACGATCATGGTCATCACGATCATGGCAAAGAACGGCCTGAATCGAAGGGGACCTGAGTCGTGTCGGATTTGGTTCCAAGTGCAGGCAGGAGATTACATGCTGCGCGGGGTCGAGTTGCAGGAATCGAAATGAGAACACTCCATCCCCAAAAGGCTCGGGAATGGAGTGTCTGTTCTTGGAATGGGCTTCGAAATCCGGCTATCGGACTCGAATGACTGCGGGGTGCATGGCCCAGATCTTTGGCGGCCCTGCACGCCCGGAGATGGTTTGCTCTAGGACTTCGCTGAGGATCCGGGTGGGCAGCCCCCGCTCGCTCATCCATCTCCATTGGGGGCTGTGGGTGATCAATCTCAGCGACTCTTCGTCCGATTCCCCAAGGAGTTCCAGCAGGTCGAGTCCGCCGGCGGACTCTGGACGTTGGATCTGCTCGTACTTATCGACCCCTGCCTTTTTGGCAACCATGGCGAGTGCTTGATCGAGTCCGCCGAGTTGATCGACCAGTCCAGCCTGTTTTGCTTGGGCACCCGACCACACCCTGCCACCGGCTAGAGGCTTTACTTGTTCCATGGTCATCGAGCGAGACTGGCTGACCAGTTTAAGGAAGCGATCGTAGATCTGGTCGATCGACTTCTGCATCAGCTGTTCATCCTGGTCATCCCACGCACGGTCGAGCGCGTCCAGTCCAGCAGCGGAATCGAGGGTGATCGATTCCAGGTGGACGCCGACGCGACGCATCAGTGAACCAGCGCTCAGTTTCAGAGTGAAGACGCCGATGGAACCGGTGATCGTTCCTGGTTCGGCCAGGATCGGAGCCCCGATGCAGCTGATCCAGTAGCCTCCCGATGCGGCGACCTCTCCCATGCTGATTACCGTCGGTTTGGCATCGGCCAATTTTTTTAGTTCCTGCCGGATCGCTTCGCTGGCGGTGGCGCTTCCGCCGGGGGAATTGATCCGCACCACGACGCCGATCACGTTTTTATCGTCTATCAGTTTCCGGATCTGTTCCACGGTTGGTCCGGAGACGATCGAACCGCCGCTTGGCTTTTTCCCATCTTCGATCGCGCCGCTCAGGTGCAGCACCGCAATGGTGGAGGGCTTAGTCTTTCCTCCCAGATCCTTCGGGCCTGCCATCATCTTGCCCATTAGCTCGAAAAGGCTTACGTCTTTTTTCGGTTTCTTCTGAGGGTCGATCCATTCGACCGGTTTTCCGACCAACTGTTCCATGGTGGACTTCATCGAGCCATAGGGAGCCAGTTGATCGACCAGTTTGGCGGCCAGGGCTTCTTCCGGCAGGAACATTCTCTGCTTCTGAAGTTCGCGGACCTTGGCGGGAGGAATGGCGCGGCCTTTTGCAATTCGATCGACCAGGGCATCGTTGATCGACTGCAGCATCGCCACATAGTGTTCCCGCAGATGGTCGCTCATCCTAGGGTTCATGTACGGCTCCACCGCTCCTTTAAAATCCCCGGCGCGAACTACCGAAGCCTTCACGCCGAACAGGTCCATCGCTTCCTTGTAGAAAATGGTTTCCATCGAAGCCGAGGGGAAGTCGATAGAACCTAAATCGGCAAGCAGGACTCGATCGCATTGGGATGCAATGGAGAGCGCGGTCGAGTCGGCGCTTTCCAGCCAGGCAACGGTCTTCTTACCGGCCTTTCGGACCAGTTCCATGCGCCGCGCCAATTCCTCCAGTTGAGCTGGGTTCATCGATGTGGAGCCATCGGACAGATCGAAAAGGATCCACGAGTCCTCCGGGGCCTTTGCGTAGGACTCGAGGTTTTCGCATAGCTTGTAAAACGACTTGGCTTTGCCCGGGCCACCTCCAAGAATCAACGCGGTAGGATCGAAGGAGACGCCGGAAGGATAGTCTTCGTAGCTTCCGGAAAGAGCGATCCAGTGGATTTTGGTCCGCGTTGGTTTGGCCGCATTTGCTTCCACTTTTTGGTCTGAAGCGGGTGCCGTCGCGGGACTGGTCGACAGATTTGCTGGCGGTTCCGCTGGCCGCTCCGCAGGTGGTTCCTCAGAAGAAGGCGGCTCAGTGGGTATCGGATCGGGGGGGGCTGCTGGAGCCTCTTGCGATGGCGAATCGGAAAAAAACGCATCCAGGAGGTCGCTGTTTTGAGCCGTCAGGGGTTGAGCCCAAGAGACCAGCAAGATCCAAAAACAGACTCGGACGGCTGCCATCACAACTTCCTTTCCAAATGGTCGAGGAGACTGGTTGGGAGTTCGGGGGATTTTGAGGTCATGCGAACGATTTTTCGCCGTTACCTCCGGTGGCGCATGCCCCTTTGCACGGACGGATCCCTATTCGCAGTCCTCCCTATTCTAGTTGGGGTGGTGCGCAAACAGTTGGGATCGCTCGCCAATACTCTGTTTCGCCGCTGCCGTTGGAATCTTGGAAATCCTTGAATCCACACGATGAAACTGTTGACGGTGAAGGTTGGATTCCCACCGTGCTTGGTCTTGCCGACGGCCGATCAAACACCTGACCGCTCCGGGTGACTGGAAGAAATTTAAATTCCAGCTAAATTCTAAATCTTCGGCTGCTCGCTACGATAGCGTTGCTGGAATAGGTATTCGTGAGGCGCAGTTCACAGGTCTAAATTTAACCGGAGAAATCAGGTGGCCAAAGGCAAGTATCTTTTCACGAGTGAATCGGTGAGCATGGGGCATCCGGACAAGCTGGCGGATCAGATTTCCGACAGCGTATTGGATGCGCTTTTCGCCCAGGATCCTTACAGCCGTGTTGCCTGCGAGACCCTGGTGACCACCGGGTTGGCGCTGATTGCCGGTGAAATCACCACCAAAGCGAACGTCAACTACGCGCACATCGTTCGCGAAGCGATCAACCGAGTCGGCTACGTTGATGACGAATGGGGCATCAACGGTTCGACCTGCAATGTCATGGTGGCTTTGGATGAACAGAGCAAAGACATCGCCATGGGGGTGGACGAGCGGAGTGGCGAAGGAAAGTCGATTGGTGCCGGTGACCAGGGCTTGATGTTTGGTTTCGCTTGCAATGATACTCCCGAGCTGATGCCACTGCCGATCGCGCTTTCGCATCGCATCATCAACCGTCTGACCGAAGCGAGGTTTAAGAAGGAAGTCGATTGGCTTCGCCCAGACTCCAAGAGCCAGGTGACTGTGGAGTTCGATGGGTATCGTCCTGTGGCGGTCGACACCGTGGTCGTTTCGACGCAGCATCATCCGAACGTCACCAATGACCAGATCAAAGATTTCGTCATCAACAAGGTGATTTTGCCTTGCCTTCCCAAAGAGCTGCAGACGCGGCCGATTACCTACCACATCAACCCGACTGGGAAGTTCGTGATCGGTGGACCGCACGGCGACTGCGGTCTGACGGGTCGCAAGATCATTGTCGACACCTACGGTGGATGGGGACGTCACGGTGGAGGCGCTTTCTCTGGCAAGGATCCGACCAAGGTCGATCGTTCGGCAGCTTACATGGCCCGGCACGTCGCCAAGAATATCGTGGCATCCAAGTTGGCCGACCGCTGCGAAGTCCAGTTGGCTTATGCGATTGGCGTCAGTCAGCCGGTCAGCGTGCACATCGACACGCAGGGCTCGGGGGCTGTTCCTGACGAACAGATCATGAAGGCTGTTCTCGATTCCTTCGATCTGTCGCCTGCCGGCATCATCAAGGCTTTGGACCTTCGAAGACCCATCTTCACCAAGACATCCTACGGCGGGCACTTCGGACGGAATGAGCCAGAATTTACTTGGGAATCGACCGCGAAGGCTGCCGAGCTTGCCAAGAAGGTCAAAGGTTGATCCGTGTGGCCGACACGCGACAGACGGACGTCGCAAGTTGTCTGAAAATAA
>JBIINB010000037.1:0-36172 GCA_044337705.1 Pirellulaceae bacterium
ATCCCCCAACCCATCGGAAGCCATCGGGCCTGGCTGGACCAGGAGAGGGAACCATTTTCCCAGGGTAGCATCGCCACAGCGACCAGCAGGGCGACAACACAGAACGACTGGATGCAGTCTCTGGGGGGGGGTGGCCAAGGTGAATGCATGGTCAATCCGTCCGATTGCCAGGAACCGTGTGGTTGGGTCGCAAGTGAGGATTCGGGGCATGCCGAACTGGCACGTCCTGGCACTGGCGGTCCTCTGAAACCGGTTTGCCATGTCCCGTGACAGTATCGGAAGAATCCCACCCGTCGCTTTGGGTTTCCGTGGAGCTGCTTTTTTCGGCGCGAGCAGTTGGTTTGGAAATTTGTTTTCAGAGGCAAAGGGGTGGCAGACTGGCAAACAGGTCTCTTGCGATACCACTTGCCGCCTCGCTAGTTCCACAAGAGCCCCTAGAAGCGGCTGAATCCCACCCCGGGAATTCTGTTTGGATTGATGGCAGTTTCCTTGCGATGGGTCTCCCAAGTGGAACGATCCGGAGGGTTGCTAGCAAGGAAATTCGGCGGGACGGGTAAGTTCGGAGAAATTGATTTGTCGAGATAAGTCGTTGGGGACGAAAGAATCGTTCAATTCGGAACTGCCGGAATTCGATAACTCTCCCAGGGTCTTTGGCGAGGGAACTGGAGTGCCCAGGAGGGGTGCTTGGTCGCAGGGACCGACAGGAAATGCTGAGGGAATCGAGCGATGCATCGATCAAATAGCCCAATCCTCGCCGGGGGGGATGATCGTCCCAGGTGGCGACAGAAGTCGAAGAGGGCGGCATTCTGGCCGAAATGGCTCATGATGCTCTGCGGTCTGTCGATGATCCCCGCGACGGGATGTTCGATCGTGCAGAACGCCCACACGTACCTTAAGAACACCAACCATATGGACGATTGCGTGATGTCCTATCGCAATCGCGCTTGGGCGACGAAAGCATGGCACCAGCGGAAGCAGCATTTCTGCAATCAGCGGTACTTGCATGACTTCAGCAAGGGATTTCTTGCCGGCTACCAATCGGTCGCCTCGGGCGGCAATGGATGCACGCCGACATTCCCCGATCGTGAATACTGGTCGTGGAAGTACCAGTCACCGGAAGGTCAGGGGAAGGTGGCCGCCTGGTTTGCAGGATTTCCTCATGGGGCACGCGCAGCGGAGGAGGATGGCATCGGCAACTGGTCGCAGATCCAGACCTCTGTCGGTAGCCATCAGGAATATGCTCAGTTCGGCTTGATGGCACCCAACCAAGTTGGTGCTTATCCAGTTGCAGCTCCTTCTGCATGGGGTGTGCCTGCTGGTACGCCGGGAAGTCTTGGCCCTGGAGCGACGACCTACGGGGAGATGGTTCCAGCGGAATCTCCAATCCCTGGGGCGACACGCCTGGGAGAAGGGGGTTCGGAAGGGTTGCAGGGTGGGATACCTGGTGGTGCCGCGTTGCCAGGTGTGCCCGTAGGTCCCCAATCGCTGCTTCCGACGCCGGGAGCCAACGGTCTGTAACGGGTTGTCTGCCAATGTTCCGATGAACGCATCCCGACGGAGTGGGTGCGGATGCACGATTTCTGACCCATCTTATTTCGATGACTGCGAAGGACGCTCCCAAGCAAGGAAGCGAGGAAGCCATGCAAAGATTTATCTCGGACAATCTCCATCGATGCTCGGCCAGATGGCTGTTTCGACAAGCCAGGGGGATGGTCCTGGTGGCTTTGGCCCTGTTCGGCTCGGTGGGCTGCACCAGCATCACAGCGCCGATCTCCGGTATACCCGCACACCGGGTTCCACCGCAGTTTTTGGCAGCACCAAAAAACAACTTGGTTCCGGTGGACGTCAGTCGTCTCGCCCAGGAGCCGCCTCGTCAGTATCAACTGGACGAAGGGGACATTCTCGGAATCTACCTTGAAGGAATTCTCCCTTTCACCAAGCCGGATGAATTGCCTCCGCTTCCTCCGGTCAACTTCCCGGACGCCAACAGCACCCTTCCGCCGTCGCTAGGTTTTCCCGTGACGGTTCTGGGTAACGGGACGATCACGTTGCCATTGATACGGCCGCTGAACGTCCGGGGTTTGACCGTAGAGCAGGTCCAGGAGTTGATCCGCAGAACCTATCTGGAGAACAAAATTCTCAACGAAGGGGATGGGAAGGTTGTCTCACCTATCGTGACATTGATACGCGAGCGGACGATTGACGTGGTGGTGGTTCGCCAGGACGTCGCCGGGACGTCCGGTGGCGGCATGGGTGGCCGCGGCTCGTTCACCCGTGGGACAGACGAAAGCGCTAAAGGCAGCCTGATCAAGCTGACAGCGGGCAAGAACGACGTGCTCAATGCATTGATGGAGAGTGGTGGTCTGCCCGGGGTTAATGCCAAGAATGAAGTGAAGATTCTCCGCGCCAGCCAACTGGATCGCAATCGTCGCGACCAGTTTGTTCGAGACTTTTACCAGAGGATGGCGTGCAACCCCAATCCCTGCCTCTGTCCACCTCCGTTGCCAGAGGATCCTGCTATCTTGCGGATTCCCCTGCGGCTGCCACCAGGGGTGGTCCCCAGCTTCCGACAGGAGGACATCATCCTGAAGGATGGGGATATCGTCTACATCGAATCGCGGGAGGCTGAGGTCTTCTACACCGGTGGTTTGCTCAATGGTGGCGAGTTCCTTTTGCCGCGAGACTATGACTTGGATGTTTTCGGGGCGATGGCGCTGGCCGGTCAAGGGGTTGCATCTCCGCGAAACGGCGGTGGTGGCGGTGGTGGTTTCGGTATCCAGAGCATCGGTGGGGTGCCCCCCGGAATGCTTTATGTTCTCCGGAAGACTCCCTGCGATGGCCAGATCATCATCGAAGTCGACTTGGCACGAGCCCTCAATAACCCCAACGACCGAATTCTGGTCCAGGCGGGTGACACTCTGATTTTGCGGTACAAGTGCGAGGAAGAGGTGCTGAATTTCGGATTGGGTAGTTTCTTCACCTTCGGGATTCAGTCGATCATCCAGCGGTAGGTGAGGGAATCACCCGAAGAAACCGGATCGTGGTTTGGCAACCTGCCGTTTCGGCAGGTTGCTGTTTTAAGGGTCGGGGTGAAAGTTTGGTGAATTCCCGAGGGAACCGGATGCAGTATCGGTTGAAAGCCGCTAACTTGAGACTGAGTTGAGGGCTTGGCTGCCGGGCCGAAGGCGATTCCGGAAGGAGAGCTTCGGGCTAAGAGTTACTGGGCGGCGCCCAAGGACAGTTCTGGAGCCGATGGTAGTGGACGACTCGGGTTGCCTGGGAACCTGAGCGACTCCTTGTTGGGAGTATCAGAAGGAGGCGGCACGTTGGCTTGGGATCTTCCAATCCAGGTTCTTGCACTGCCCGTCGCTTTTGCGATTGCGTTGCTGTCTACACCGCTGTTTTTGCGGTTGGCGATCCAGATCGGGTTGGTCGACCATCCTGACCCTAACCGCAAACTGCATCGCGGTCCGGTTCCGGTCGCTGGGGGAATCGTCGTTCTCCTTTCGACGCTCATTGCCGTCCTCTGGGGACTGGGTGCTTCGCGCGACCTGATGGAGCAGGTGTGGCAGCAGCCCAAGGCGATGTGGGCACTGGCGGTCTGTTCGCTGCTGATTGTCCTTCTTGGAATGCAAGATGACTTCCGTGCACTTAGCGGTCCCCGGAAACTGTTGGGGCAGATTTGCATCAGTGGTCTTTTGGTTGCTGCAGGTTTTCAGATGTCGGTTGTCAATGTGCTGGGTTGGGACATCGACCTAGGGCTGCTGAGCGTGCCGCTTTCGATTCTATGGATCCTATTGACGATCAACGCGATCAACTTGATCGATGGGGCAGATGGTTTGGCGTCGACGGTGGGCTGGATTGCGGCCGCGGCTCTTGGGTCGATGGCCTTGATGACTGGGAAACCGGCCGATGCGCTGATCTGCTCGTCGCTGGCCGGTGCATTGCTTGGATTCCTGATCCACAACTTCCCGCCCGCCAAAATTTTTCTGGGAGACTCTGGAAGCATGCTGGTGGGGTTGCTTCTGGGGGCTATCGGCCTGCGTTCATCGCTTAAGGAGGCGACGGCTTTCAGCGTGCTGGTGCCAGTTGCTGTTCTTTCTCTTCCGCTGTTCGATTCGGCGATGGCGATCATCCGCAGAAAGCTGACAGGTCGCAGTATCTTCACAGGAGACCGTGGGCACATCCATCACAATTTGATGCGGGTAGGTTTCAGCAACCGTGCGATGATTCTCCTGGTGACGCTGATGGGCGGTCTTGTGGCGATGGCAGCCTGCCTCGGTGTGGTGCTGGGGAATGATTTCATCCCGGTCGTCGCCATGGCGGCGATTCTTTCCTGTCTCATCTTCGCGCGTTGGTTTGGTTATGTGGAGCTTCGGCTTCTGGTCAACAAGCTCAAGCATCTTCTGGAACGCTTTCTTCCGCAGGGATGGATTTCTCCAAACGCACCGCATCAGGCGATGGTGATCTTGCAGGGGCATCGCAACTGGGACCGCATCTGGAAGTCTTTGGTCGAGTTGGCCCTTCAGCGGCAATTGCTCAAGGTCTGCATGGATGTGAATGTCCCCTGGCTCCACGAAGGGTTTCATGCCAACTGGGAGCGAGCCAGTGAGCTGCCTGCCGACCAGCGGTGGGGAACCCGCTTTCCGATCATCGCACAGGGGCGGTTGGTGGGTAGGCTGGAAGTTTCCGGGGCTCTGGATGATTCCAGTTACCTGATGACCCTCGGAATGCTTGGTGGACTGCTTCAGAATCTGGCCCCTCAGATCGAAGCATTGGTCAACGAAGGTAGTGTCGCTGTCCGGACCGATCCGCCCGGAGAGCCTGTCCATTCCGATGTGGTCGCCTCGGGCCCCCTGATCTGACCGCAATCCAGCGGAAGGGGGTACTGCTGGGCTTGCAGGTAGGCCGATTCAGTGCACCTACTTTCTTAGGGGTGGAGTCAACCGAGGTGGAGGATTACGATTGAAAATCTGTCCCCTGCCAGAGATCTGGAGAAAAATGTCCAGTCCGCGCCGGCAGAAATTGGAAAGCACCGCACCTGTTGGATGGCTTTTATGAAAATCTGTTGTATTGGTGCCGGTTACGTTGGCGGCCCCACCATGGCGATGATCGCGAAGCAGTGTCCGGAAATTCAAGTCCATGTGGTGGACTTGAATGAGTCGAGAATCGCTGCTTGGAATTCGTCGCAATTGCCCGTTTACGAACCAGGTCTGGACGATGTGGTCCAGGAAGCTCGTGATCGGAATCTTTTCTTTTCATGCAAGGTGGAGACAGCCATCGCGGAGGCGGACATTATCTTCATCTCGGTCAATACGCCGACCAAGGCGTTTGGCCAGGGGGCGGGACGTGCTGCGAATCTTGAGTTTGTCGAGAAGTGCGCCAGACAGATCGCTCGTGTCTCCAAGGGACACAAGATCATTGTCGAGAAGTCGACTGTGCCGGTCCGCACCGCTGCTGCCGTGCGGCAGATTCTTGCCGCAGAAGCCCGCAATGCCACTTTTGATGTTTTGAGCAATCCGGAGTTTTTGGCGGAGGGAACGGCTATCGCTGACCTGTTGCACCCCGATCGCGTCCTGATCGGAGGGGATGGATCAGAGGCAGTGGAGAAGTTGGCGGACATCTATGCCCGTTGGGTGCCTCGAGAGAGAATTCTGACGACTAACCTATGGAGCAGCGAGTTGTCGAAGTTGACAGCCAATGCTTTTTTGGCGCAGCGCGTCTCCTCCATCAACTCCATTTCAGCGCTTTGCGAAGCGACCGGAGCCGACGTCGATGAGGTGGCTCGTGCCATCGGCAGCGATTCCCGAATTGGCCCGAAGTTTCTGAAGGCATCGGTTGGTTTCGGTGGATCCTGTTTTCAGAAGGATATCCTGAACCTAGTGTACCTGTGCGAGCACTTCGGTCTTCCGGAGGTGGCTCATTACTGGGAGCAGGTGGTGTTGATGAACCAGCATCAAAAGAGCCGTTTCAGCCGTCAGATTGCCAGTTCGATGAACAACACCCTGTCGGACAAGAAGATCGCCATATGGGGATTCGCATTCAAGAAGGATACCAACGACACTCGGGAAACTCCGGCGATCGATGTCTGCATCGATTTGATTGGAGAGCGGGCGAGATTGGCCATTTACGATCCTCAGGTCGATGCCCAGACGATTCAGCACGATCTGCGGAAGGCGCTTAGCGAACGGGGTAGGCAGGCGGAACTGGACTGGCTGAGGGATCACGTCCATATCGTCGATGATCCTTACGTCGCAGCCGATCAGGCGCAGGCGATCGCAGTCCTCACTGAATGGGACCAATTCCGTTCGATCGATCCAGGGAGACTGTCCAAGTCGATGGTCGGCCCGAAACTGATTTTTGATGGAAGGCGCGTGATCGATGCGGATCGAATGAATCTCGCAGGACTCTCCGTCTACCGTATCGGCCAGGGATTTCGTTGGGCTGGCGCCGCATCATCGGGTTCCTGAGCCGCTGGTAGTGTGATGGCAGCGATCACCGGCCGACGGAAAAGGGCATCGACATTTGGGGACAATCCATGGGGCGATCGGTCGGAATGCGGGAACGAGCAGCTCGGTGGATCACCTGGTTGCTGGGACGGCAGGCGACGGTCCGCCTGGGGCGTTTCCTGCTCAATGCCGGACGTGCCGATGGCTGCAATGCGATGGAGAGCAATGGCGAACTGCTGATCGCTCGACAGTTCCTCGCTGGTATCGATCGGAGCGCGGCGGTCTGCGCGATCGATGTTGGGGCCAATGTCGGAGACTACTCCGCCGCGTTGCTGGAGTATCTGCTTCCGGAGGGGGCCGACAGGCCGGTACGTTGGATTGCGTTCGAGCCATTTCCGGAGACAGTGCAAACTCTGAAGCACCGTCTGAGGCCCTGGCTGGACCGACAGGTGGCCGAGATCGAAAGCCTTGCACTGTCCCATCGGTCGGGAGTTGGGCAGCTTTTGGTGCTGGGGGCTAACGAAGGGACCAATTCCCTGGTTGCGGTCGCCGACGGGACCGACCGATCACCTCATCGCGTCCGTTTGGAGACGCTGGATCATTACTGTCAAGAGCGGGGTATCGCGCAGATCGATTGGCTGAAGGTAGATGCGGAAGGGCACGATGCAGCGATTCTTGAGGGAGCCGAGCGGATGTTCTCCAGCCATCGCATCGGTGCAGCTCAGTTTGAATACAATTGGCGCTGGGTTGGCGATCGGAAGTTTCTTCGCGATGTGTTCGCCATGGCGGAGAAGTGGGGCTATCGCGTTGGGAAAGTGACCTACCTTGGGTTGGAGCTGTACGATCGATGGCGACCCGAACTGGAGACCTTTGTCGAGAACAACTTTCTGCTGATTCGTCCTGATCTGTTGCCCAGGGTCGGGACGATTCCTCCCTGGTTTCCGCGCGGAACGGATCGCACGGGGCCGAAGGCAGATTGATGGAATCGAAGACCGGACTGTTCCGTAAGGGGCCCAGAGCGATGGTCCGAACTGCGAATTCCGCTGCTGAGCATCGGACGAAAGGAAGTCTTGGAGACCGCGTGACTCAAGGGGCGGTTGTTGGTCTTGGGCTATCGCTGGTCAGCAAGCTGTTGTCGTTGGCTGCCCAGTGGATCTGTGCGTGGTATCTGATTCCTGAAGATTTTGGGCAGGTATCGATCGTCCTGGCGATTTATTCGGCAGCACAGCTGTTTCAGAGCGTCAGCGGTATCTATCTCCAGCTGTTGCGTGGTAAAGGGCGGTTGCTGAGGGATGGAATCCAGGGGTTTTATCTTTCGTGTCTCCAGGGGCTAGTCCTCATGGTGGTCATGATGCTGGCCGCACCTTGGATTGCCAGTGCCTATGGCGAACCCAAGCTTGCGATGCTTCTGATTCTGCAGGCATTGACGTTGCCACTGGATTCTCTGGGGCTGGTGGAATCGGTCTGGTTGTCGAGGCATATGCGATTTGGGAGCCTGAATTTTGCCTCCAGTGTGCAATCCTTCAGCCGTTTTGGATTTCAGATCCTGCTGGTGCTTTGCGGGGCCGGGGTGTACTCGCTGGTGCTCTGCCATCCGATCTCGGTCGGCCTGAAGGTGTTGGCGCTGAAACTTCTTTCGCCGCCGATTCCCTGGATCGCTCCGGATCTGTCTCGGTGGCCACGGCTTTGGATCGGTGCCCTGGGGTGGATGTTCAGCGCCTTTATGACCCAATTTTCACCACAGGTCTTCTTCTTGATACTGTCGTTTGGTGTGACGACCGATTGGTTGGGGATCTATGCCTGGGGCTATGGGCTGGCGGGCCAGGCAGCTTACCTTTTGAGTGCATCGCTGGCGTCCATATTCATTCCGGCATTTGCAAGCATGGAAGGGGACTTGAGTAGGCAAAGCTGGGCGCTGCGACGCTCGGTGCGTTCTCTGGGGATGCTTCTGGTTCCCGCTTGTGTTGGATTGTCGCTAGGGGCGGAGGATCTGATCAAGCTGTTTTTCAGTTCGCGGTGGTTGCCGGCAGCACCGGTGATCTCTGCCTTGGCATTAGGTTTCATCTACCAGCCAGCCATGCATCTTTCAATGAGTCTGCTTCATTCGCAGGGGCGTTGGCCTGCGGCGGTCGGTGTCTATGCGATTCAGGCGGTGCTGGGCGGCGCCGTAGCCGGCCTGATGCTTCTGGGGATGCCATCCTCATGGTTGGCACCGCTTCACGCGGTGTCGATGGCAGCAGGATCGCTGGCCTGCCTGGGTGTCGCCTTGCATCGCGACGGAAGTGCGTGGCGCGGCGCCATTGAGGAATCTTTGGTTTTGGGGGTGCTGGCCGGTATTCTATGGCTGCCGGTCGGTGCCATGCGGGACATGCTGTCCATGTCGCCGCTGCTTTCACTCGTGCTGACCTGTTTTGTAGTGGGCCTGCTTTTTGCCGCGTTGGCATCGACGGCGCTGAAATCCTGGGCCACCGAGTGGACCTCACGGCTGCTCCGTGTTTGGAGGGCTCCTTCTCCCGAAATGGAACTGGGGGCGATCGACCAGAGGTCTGGAACCTCGGATCGCGAAGATCCCAAACAGGCTGCCGGAGGAGTCGCCTGATGCGCATCGCGATGCTGATGACACAAGCCGGGACGCATGGCGGAATTGAACTGGTCAATCGCATGGTCTTGGCCAGTCTGCTGGAGCATCCTGGGGTCGAGCAACTGTATGTCCTCTCGCTGAACGATCATCAGTTGCACATGCCTTTGGATGACCCTCGCGTTCATACCGCGCTGCTGGGGGGAAGACGAAGTCAACTGGTGGCGTCCATCCCATGGTTGCGACGCTGGGATCGGGTCTTGGCGATGCATCTTGCTGTTGCCTCCGTCGGGAGGGTGATGGCGTTTCCAAGGACTCCGCTGCATGTGGTTCTCTATGGCATTGATGCATGGATGCCTTTGGTGGGGCATCAGCGCTGGGGAGCAAGTGGGGCCACAGACTTCTGGTCGATTTCGCAGTGCACCATCGATCGATTTTCGGAGGCGAATCCGAGCTTCCGGAGAACCCCGAACCACCTCTGGCCATTGGCGCTGCGCGACCCGTTGCTGGTGCGCCCTTCCCATCAAACCCGCGGCCCCTTGCGTGTGCTTCTGGTCGGACGGATGAACATTCAGGAGCGTTACAAGGGGCACGATGAGTTGATCGAGCTATGGCCGGCGATCCTGGAACGATTTCCAGGGACCCAGTTGCGACTGGTTGGGGGGGGCGACGACCTGGATAGGCTTCAGGAGAAAGCCAACCGGTTGGGGTTAAATCAGGCTGTCCAGTTCCTCGGAAGGTTGACCGACGAGCAGTTGCGGGAGGAGTATCGGCAGGCAGCTATCTTTGCGATGCCCAGCCAGAGGGAAGGATTTGGGCTGGTTTATCTGGACGCCATGGCAGCCGGTCTTCCCTGCATTGCCGGAGACCAGGGGGCGGCTGGCGAGGTGGTTCAGGATGGCGAAACCGGGTTTCTGGTCGATCCGAGGAACCGGGATAAGATGTTATTACTGTTAAGCAGGCTTTTGGAAGATGGTGGCTTGCGGCAAACTTTAGGGGAACAGGGGCATCGACGATGGCAAACGGTGTTTGGATTTGACCGATTCCGAGAGCGGACCTGGAAATTGCTTGGGTTGCCAACCCTCGATCGCCGAATGCATTAGCAGTTTCTGGTCGGACTTGCGACCGGCAGGGCTCGGTAGGACGCCTGCGGCTGGAGCGGGTGGCTCTTTGTCCTGAGGTGGGTCAGTTCAAGGAGTGAGAGGCCAGAGATGACAGGGAGTCCAGGAATCCATCTGCCATGGCCGATGATGGTCCGACAGGCCAATCGGGCCCGAGTTCTGTTTTTGCTTTTTCAAGCCTACCATCTGGCGATGCTGTGGTTGATGGTCGAGCCGATGCGTCTGGAGACGCTGATGGCCAGCGCGGTGCTGAACATCATCGCCTACGGTGGATTGCTCTTCAGCGAATTTCGTTCTTCGCCGGCAGGGCTGACCCCCTTCATGACCTACCTGATCGCCGGCCTGTTGCGGATCGGTTTGGGTGCGTTTCATCTGGCGATGATCTATGCTTCGGGTTTTTTTTACGAATTGCGGGTCGGCCGATTTCCGGTCGATGCCGACCTGCTTTACGGGCAGTTTCTTCTGATGGCGGCCGACTGGCTTTTGATCGCCAGTTACTGCCTAGTCGACAGGAATCTGTCGGTGGCGGCCGGCATGATGATGCCGCAGCGACATCTCTCGTTGCGCACTGCGGTTCTCTCCATTGCCCTCTGTCTGGCGGTAGGGTGGTTCTTCAAAGTGCTCGGGGTACTTGGCGTTTCGATGGTGCGCACCAGTTTTCTGCCCAAACTGATGGCGACAGTTTTGCCTGTAGCCGCCAGTTACCTGATGTTGGTCTTCAGTGAAACGCAGACCCGCTACAAGACGCTGATCCGCTGGAGTGCCTACGGGTTTGTCTTGGTCGATTGCGCACTGAGCCTTGGTGGCTACATGAAAAGCGGTGTGCTGATTGCCGGCTTGCCAATCGTGTTTTACAAGGTGAATCAATTGCGCGACGATTGGGGAAGAGGCGACTTGGTCCGGACGTTCAAACGGATGGTACCGCTGGCAGTCACCGGACTGGGAGTAGCGTTGGTTTTTTTCCCATTCAATGAGATTCGGCGCTCGCGCGGCGATTCCCAGCGTGTCGAATCCTATCCGGTGTTGCCTGACTTGGTGGCGGCTTTGGAAGGGGCGATTCCCGGGACGGAGGCATTTCGCCAGACGCATGAGTTTCCACGACGTGGTTTCTGGGGGATGGTGCAGCGACATTGCATCGGTGCGACGGCCGCTTGCTTTTATCGCCTGACGATCATCTACGGGACACTGGAAGGGCAGTTTTTCCTCGACGAAATCGTCTCGCTGGTGCCTCGTATCCTGTGGCCGGAAAAGCCGATCTATCGGCCTGGCGCCAAGTGCTCGGCCATTCTTGGCTTGGCCTCGTACGAGGAGAAAGCGACCACTTCAACCGATGCGGGGGGGATCGCGGGAGCTTTATTTTTCAATTGGGGATGGCCCGCGGTGATTATCGGCATGCTGATCAATGGCGCGCTGATGGCCAATTTCTGTCGAATCGCCATGCCCAGAATGAAGCACAATCCTGCCGCTGCTGCCGGGTGTACCCTGCTGTTCGTCGAGACGTTGCGTTACTTTGAAAGCAGTTTCGGAGGCAACATCAACCTGTTTTTCCTGCTCTTCGTGGTAGCCTGTCCGCTCATGATATTTTGGGAAAAAATGGTGCATGCGGCCCCCGCGGCCGGCATCCGCTGGCGCTCCGGGGTGTCCCCTGTTGGTGTTCCTGGCTCCTTGCGTTAAGGCCAAGTGAGGGGGGAGATGAGCCGGCCAGAGTGGACGGCAGGAAGAGCCGAACCATGTGTGGGATAGCAGTGATTCTCGATCGCAAAGGCGCAGGACACGCAGACGCCTGCGCCAACATGTTGCAGTCGATGGTCCATCGAGGCCCGGACAGCAGTGGTAAGCTTTCGCGTGATCTGGGAGAGCATCAACTGCAGTTGGGGCATCGCCGTCTGGCGATTATCGATCTGTCCCCACTGGGCCATCAGCCGATGGAGTGTGGGCCTGCCGCGATCAGTTTCAATGGTGAGATCTACAACCACCGGGAACTGAGGCAGCAACTGCTGGAAGCCGGGCATGTCTTTCGCAGTCGCAGCGATACCGAAGTGCTACTGACCGGGTATCTGCAATGGGGACGTGATGTGCTCAGGCGTCTGCGGGGCATGTTCGCCGTGGCTATCTGGGATGATCGGAGCGGAAAGCTGCTGCTTGCACGCGACTTCATCGGCATGAAGCCGCTGTACTATCGTTTGTCGGGAAATCGCTTTGCGGCCGCTTCCGATCTGAGGGCTCTGGTGCGGTCGTTCCCTGAGGATGCGGTTTTGGATCGCGCAGGTGTCGCGAGCCTTCTTGCATATGGAGCGGTCGCTGAGCCGTTGACGGTTTGGCAGGGCTTTCGGGTGCTTCCACCGGCCAGCTGGATGGAAGTGAAGATGGAGGATGGGCGGATCGAACTGGGGCCGATTCATCGCTATTGGGACTACCCTCCTGCTGGTTTCCAGTCCGATCCTAGTGAAGGAAGGGAGCGACTGCAGCAGGCAGTAACCAGGCATTTGGAGAGCGATGTGCCGGTAGCCATCTTCCTTTCGGCAGGAGTTGATAGCACCGCTGTGGCGGAGGTAGCGGCCAGAGACAGACGCCAGGGATTGCTGGCTCTGACAGTAGGATTTCCCGGCGATCGCGGATTGGATGAAGCCAGCGCGGCGGCCGAGACGGCGGTGGCACTGGGGATCGAACACAGGTCGGTTGTCCTTCAGGACGAGCAGCCGATGGACTGGTTCCACCGGTGGGTCGACTCGCTCGATCAGCCCACTCTGGATGGACTCAATACCTTCCTGATCTCCGGAGCATGCCATCGCGAAGGAATCAAGGTGGCCCTCAGTGGACTTGGTGGAGATGAAGCCTTCGGAGGCTATCAGATTTTTCGATCCCTGCCGCGATGGATGGTGGGGCTTCAGGCGATCGCCTGGGGAGATTCCCTCAGCGCCGGAGGGCTCGGCCAGCTGCTGCGATGGTCAGGCAATCGCAGTCGATTGGTGAAGTATCGACGGCAACTGGAGGCGTTGAGCGAAGCGCCGAAAAGGCTGGCCGATGCGGTGCTCTGGAAAAGACGGCTCTTTCGACAGACCGATCTTCGGATGATGCGACTGGAGGCGGAGGGATTGGATGCCAACAGTCTGCCAGCCGACCGGCCGCGACCGTTGGGCTGGGATCATCACGATTGGGGTACGGTGATTCGCAGGATGGAAGCGGACTACTACATGCGCGATACGCTTCTTCGCGTTTCCGATCAGGCCAGCATGGCTCATTCCCTGGAATTGCGCCTCCCGCTGCTCGATCAGGATCTCTGGGAATGGGCGATGGGGCAACCGATAGGAGGCAAGGGCCAGCCACTGAAACATGCACTTGCGTCCGTTGCAGGTCCGCGGACCATGGCTGCCGCATCGCGACCCAAGCGGGGTTTCTCACTTCCTTATCGGGACTGGCTTTTGGGGCCGCTGCGGCCGAGCGTGTTGGACGGGATCGAGTCGTTGGGGAGCTTTGATGGATTGATCGATCGGGTCTACATCGGAGAAATAGCTGCTTCGCTGAGGTCGGGTCGCCTCGTTCACCGCTGGTCGGCCTATTGGATGCTGGGAGTTCTGGGGCATTGGCTGAACCGCCACGTCAGCCATGAGGGAAAGGCAGTGCTATGAGCTCCCCTGCACCGCTGCGCTGCGACCATGTCATCGCGTCGATCGCCTCCGAGGCGTCGGGCCCCTCATACTCGGTCCCCAAGCTCTGCGAGGCATTGCAGGTGGCCGGATGGCGGGCCCATCTGCATGTTGGTGGAGATAGGCCTTCGTCCGACCGATGGAGAGTGCCGATTCACTGGTATCGCGAGGATCCGCTATGGCCGCGACGCTTGGGGGTCTCAACCGCCATGAGGAGAGGATTGCAGGCTGCGGTAAAACAGACGTCGGTCCTGCACAATCATGGCCTTTGGATGATGCCCAATGTCTATTGCGGGCGGGTGGTCCTCCCGAGGGGATGCAAACTGGTGGTGGCGCCACGCGGGACCCTTGCCGACTGGGCTTGGAGGCGTTCCCGTCTGCAGAAAGCGGTCCTGTGGCATATGGGGCAGGCCAGGACGCTGCATCGGGCCGATCTATTTCATGCGACCAGCGAGGAAGAGGCTGCGTCGATTCGTCGCCGCGGCTTCCGCCAGCCAATCGCGATCGTCCCAAATGGAGTGGATCTGCCCGATCTGTCGGTAGCCCAGCCGCATGGTCCACCATATCGCCTGCTGTTTCTGGGGAGAATTCATCCTGTCAAGGGAATACCGGAACTTCTGGAGGCATGGCGCCGAATTCATGTCAGGCATCCCCTTTGGCAACTGCATCTGTGTGGTCCAGGGGAGGCAGAGTATCTCAGCCAACTGAGGCGTCAGGCAGCTTCCATCGATCGTGTCGTATGGCATCCGGAGGTCTATGGGGCGAAAAAGGAATCGCTCTACCGCACTGCCAGTCTCTACGCCTTGCCCAGCCACACCGAAAATTTCGGATTGACGATCGCCGAGGCGCTAGCCAGTGGAGTGCCTGTGATTGCGAGCCGTCAGACCCCATGGAAGGGACTGGAGACCGAGCGTTGCGGATGGTGGGTGGAATTGGGAGTCGAACCCCTGGTCCAGGCTTTGGAGGAAGCGATGCGGTTGGATTCCTCGGAGCGTTTTCGGATGGGGGTGCGGGGAAGAAAATGGATCGACGATTCGTTCTCCTGGGGGACACTTGGTGAATTGATGGCCGATTGCTACCGGTGGCTGTTGGGACAGGGGCCGATTCCTCCCTGTGTTCAATTAGACTAAGCGGGGGAATCCAAGCGCCCGATTCCGCCTGGCGAAGGGGCATTCACAAGGCATCGACGATGAAGCAGCTGTTGCAAAACTGGAAGAATGGAAGGATCGCACTGGAGGAGATCCCTGCGCCAGGTGTTCTTCCCGGAGAGGTCTTGATCGCCAACGAATCTTCCGTGGTCTCGGCGGGGACCGAGAAAATGGCGATCGATATCGGCAAGAAGTCGTTGCTGGGCAAGGCTCTGGACCGGCCCGACCAAGTGCGACGAGTGCTAGAGAAAATCCGCCAGGAAGGTTGGAAGTCGACCTGGACTCAAGTGCAGCGCAAGCTCCAGGAGCCGAACAAAATTGGATACAGCTCGTCGGGCATCGTTCTGGCCTGTGGAGCTGGTGTGGAGCAATTCAAGCCTGGGCAGAGGGTGGCTTCCAACGGCCCACACGCAGAGGTGGTTTCGGTCCCAAAGCATCTGGTGGCTGCTGTCGATGCAAAGGTGTCAGCCGACCATGCGGCCTTTGGCGTTCTGGGAAGCATCGCGCTTCAGGGGCTCAGGCTGGCCCGCTGCGAAGTCGGCAGCTCGGTGCTGGTTATTGGTCTGGGGCTGATCGGTCAGTTGACGGTGGGGCTGGCCCGTGCTGCAGGACTCCGGGTCTGCGGTGTCGATCCGGCTACCTGGAAGAACGAACTGGCGATACGGATGGGGGCCATGCACGCAGCCGCTCAGTGGGAGCCCGCAGAAGTGCAGCATTGGGCGCGAGGATTGGGATTTGATGCAGTGCTGATCGCCGCCAGCACTTCGGCCCCAGGACCGATCGATCTTGCGATTCAGGCGGTGCGTCCTAAAGGACGCGTCGTCCTGATCGGAGTGGTCCCCTTGGAGCTGGATCGCCGCCCCTGGTACTTCAAGGAAGCAGAATTCGTCGTCTCCTGCTCCTACGGACCGGGACGATACGATCCCAATTATGAGGAGCGAGGCCGAGATTATCCGGCGGCGCATGTCCGTTGGACCGAACAGCGCAACCTGCAAGCTGTCGTCGATCTGATCGCGTCGGGCGATCTGGATGTCGAGCCGTTGATTACGCATCGCTTTCCGATCGAGCGAGCGATGGAGGCCTATCCTTTGCTGGACGATCCTGCCTCGCGTCATCTTGGCATGGTGCTTCAGTATGCCCGTCCTCAATTCACCACCCAGCCTCCGGATCAAACGATCTGCCTAAACCCGATCAACAGGTCTCGATCGGGAAATCCTGTGCGCGTGGCGGTTCTCGGGGCGGGAAACTATGCCAATGCCGTTCTGATTCCCACACTCCAGTCGCAGCCGGGGATCGCCATCGAGGCGGTTTCGAGTGCTCGAGGGGTAACCGCCTGGAACGCTGCTCGCGAAAGCCATGCCTCCCTGGCCACCACCGATTCCGACCAGTTGCTCCAGTCGCCTGATGTCGACGCCCTGGTTGCCGTAACGCGTCACGACTTGCACGCCGGACAGGTCTGTAAGGCGCTGGAGCTGGGTAAGCCAATCTTTGTAGAAAAACCGCTTTGCCTGACGATGGAGGAATTGCGGAAGATCGAACGGCTGGTGGAGCAGCATGGAGTTGCTAGAGATCCCCGGCGGTTGCAGGTCGGGTTCAATCGACGCTATGCGCCGATGATTCAGCAGGTCCGCCGGGCCATGTCGGGAAGATCGCACCCCTGGACCATTTCCTTTCGGATGAACGTCGGCAGCATTCCCGCAGGGCACTGGGTCCAGGAAATCGGAGAAGGGGGAGGCCGACTGATCGGCGAGGCATGCCATGCGATCGATCTGGCTGTCTTCCTGACCGGTGCGCTACCGGTGCGAATCTATGCCGAATCGATTGCCGACCCCAGCAGCTCTATCACCGATGATCAGGCATTCCTGTTGCTTCGGTTGTCGGATGGAAGTGTTTGCAGTATCGGCTACCTGGCAGGAGGTGACCGAAGCATCGGCAAGGAGTCTCTGGAGGTGATCGGCGGCGGGATGGTGATCTCTATGGAGGACTATCGGACTTTGAAGATTACCTCCCGCGGAAAGACCAAACGCCTCCAGGCAGCTCCCGATAAAGGGCATCGTGCAGAAATTGCTGCCTGGAGTGCGGCGCTGCGAGGGGAGTCGGTGGAACTGATCCCCTGGGAGCAGTTGCAAGCGGTAACTGCAGCGTCGATTTTGGCGGTCGAGAGTTTACGGGATGGATTGCCCCATTTGCTGGGAAAGGACTCTTCGGATGCAGATCCTGAACCATAAAGCCTGGATTCTGGCCGTACTGGCACTGCTGGGATTAAGCCCACTGATGGTCCTGGAGGGGCGGAATCTCTGGCAGCAAGAACATCTACAGTTCTATCCACTGGCATGGTCAGCGGCCGTCTACTTTCTCTGGACCCATATCGGTCGGTCGCAGCAACAGACACGATTGCGAAGGGTGGTCGCGATCGCAGCTGCCTGCGCTGCTGCTGTGGTTGGACTGGGGGCAGCTTGGTATTTCTCGCCCTGGTTGGCACATCTTTCCGCGATACTCTGGTTCGCGTTCCTGGCTTTTCTTCAGTGTGCGCGGGCGCCAATGGGTAGCATTCTTGCGATGATTGGATTGTTGGCCATCACCCTGCCGCTGCCGTTCAATCTCGACAACGAACTGATTCTATGGCTACAGCAGCTTTCCACCTGGGCTACGGCCGCGTTGATGGATGGGCTGGGGATTCCGTACTCCCGCCAGGGAACCATACTGCAGTTGGAGGATAAGAGACTGTTTGTGGAGGAGGCATGCAGCGGGGTTACCAGCATGTACAGCCTGGCAGCCATTGCTCTGGGCCTCTCGCTGCTCCAGCAGTCCAGTGGGAAAGTCACCCTTATGTCGCTGCTGACCATTCCGCTTTGGTCGGGCCTCGGCAATTTTCTTCGATTGGCGACAATCGTCGTCGCCTGGCATTACTTCCAAGTCGATTTGACCCATGGCATCTGGCACACGATTCTGGGTGCCGCAACCTTTGCGATCGCTGCATTGGGTTGGATGCTCAGCGCCCTGCTGTTGCAGATTTTCGAGGCGCCGATTCCGGTCGATCGAAACGACTTGCAGGAAAACCAGTGGATCGCCTGGTTCAATCGCAAACCCCGCACTTTTCCCGAAGAGAATGTCGCTGCGCCGGGGGCGGCGTTTCAGATCGCCTTGGGAGCTATCGGTCTGCTGGCTGTAGGCCTGCTGGCCGCCGCGATACCCACCGGATGGCTAACCTTCCAAACCCTGCTCAACGACCTCCGCGCACCTCGGATCACCGAGCAGGACGAGAGGTTTTTCCCAGGGGAGGAAGGGATGCCCGAGCGATTGAAGGTGGAGGCAAGGAGGGTGCGATTCCAGGAGGAGAAGAGGGAGCGAACCAGCATCTTTGGATCGTATTCCCGGACGTGGACGTACCGAATGGCGGGGGGCCATCTCCTGACCGCATCGCTCGATTTCCCATTTACCGGCTGGCACCGGCTCTACGTTTGCTATGAGAACACCGGGTGGGAGGTGACAGGCTACGATCTGATGGAGGCGGATCCTGGAGACCAGGGGTGGCCTTGGGTGGAAATGAAACTGAAGAATAAATATGGACAGCATGGCCGAGTCCTCTTTTGCTTTCTGGACGAACTTGGGCAGCACTACATCCCCAAACCGGAGGAAGTACGGCATCGCCTGCGTGACAATTCGATTCAGGAACGCGCCCGTCAAACCCTTCCCGGTCTGCTCAAAGAGGTCGCTAAAGCACGGCTCCCCAACACCTACCAGTTCCAGGTAGTTCTTTTCGCCGATCAGCCACTTTCCGAGTCGACGGTGCAGCGCATGCACCAGGGCTTTTTGGAAACGCGGGATCATGCGAAAAGTGAAGTGGAAAAGATGCTGCGTCGGAAGGATCCGTCCCAGACCGCTTACGGTGTTCCATTCTCCCCAAGGCATTTCGGTTGGCAGCGAACCAGCGGTTGGGCCCCATGGTCCCCTCCAACGCTCTTTCGCTCCCTCGGCGATGCCCCCGCAGTGCCCCTCGCAGAACTCTCGTACCAGGAACGCTGGTGATGCGGTTCGGCCAGTTCTGGAGGACGATCCAGCCGATTCCGTGGCCTCAACGCTGGGCGCTGCTCAAGCACCGACTGCGACGGATGGTTCCGATGCTGGAGCCGTCGATTCCTCGTCTGCGTCGAAGCTGCCCAATGGTCCTTCGAAAGATCGGGCCGACCGGGACAGGATCACCGGTCCTGTGTCCGGAGGGGACCAAGTCTTTAGTCGAATGGGATACCGCCACCTTTTGCTTCCAGCAAGAGGCGCGGTCGCTTGGCTGGCCGGTCGACTGGGCCGCGACCGAGGCACCACTTCTTTGGCGGTACCATCTCCATTACCACGACTGGCTTTGGTGGCTGCCAGCAGGCGACATCGAGAAACTCAAGCAGGCAGTCTCGGATTGGATCGACGGCCATCGCTGCTCGACGAAAGCGGTCGGCTGGCAGCCTTATCCACTCTCCCTGCGACTGATCAATTGGAGTCTCTTGATGCTGGAGCATCACCGGGGGATTCTTCAGGGAGATACGGAATTCTGGCAAAAGTTGCTGCACAGTTACGAGGATCAGTGGCGGTGGCTTGAGTGCCATGTGGAATGGCATTTGGGGGCCAATCATCTGCTGGAGAACCTAGCGGCCCTGCAGCTGGGACTGTTCTATATGGAGCCACCGGCCAACTGGCAGTCCCGGGCGCGACAGATCGAGCGTTGGCTGCTTGTCGAATGCCAGCAGCAGGTACTGCCTGATGGTGTCCATTACGAACGAAGTCCGATGTATCAGCTTCGTGTTCTTTGGTTGCTGGAGATGCTGGCTCCAAGATGCCATGGTGATCTCAGGCGGCAACTCGAGGAGACGGTCGAGCGGATGCGGCACGCGACAGCTCTGCTGTTGCATTCAAACCACCAGCCGTCTTTGTTCAACGACAGCGTGCAGGGAGTCTACAGCATCCCCGATTCGGTGCTCCATCGAAGGTGTGCGGGGGCCTGGTCCTTGCCCAGCGCGGGCTATTATGGATTTCATTCCCAGGAGGGGGAATCGCTTCTGATCGATGCCGCACCGATCGGTCCGGATCACCAGCCCGGTCATGGGCATGCCGATATGTTTACCTTCGAGTGGTCGAGTCAAGCAGGAGCTCTATTGACCGATACTGGGGTCTTTCAGTATGTCGCCGGTCCACAGCGCGATTGGGATCGATCGACTGCTGCCCATAACACCGTCTCGATCGATGGAGAGAATTCCTGCGAAGTGTGGTCCAGCTTTCGGGTAGGGAGGCGGGTGAAACCGAAGATTCTGGACTTTCAGTTCAGCGACCGACATTTGACCCTAGAGGCAACTCACGCAGGTTACGCACCGACGATTCATCGCCGTCGGTGGCATTGGACCCCAGGGCATCTGGTGGTGCACGACTGGCTGGAGGGGGCGATAGGGCGCAAGGCGGCCAGCCATTGGCATTTGGCGCCGGGATGGGTCGGCCAGTGTCTGGCCGATCGATGGGTCTTCGAATCGCCAGGAGGACGAGCGGAACTGAGGCTGGAGGGAGCCGATCAGGTGGAGTTGAAGCAGTCGCCTTACAGCCCGCAAATGGGAGTCCGAATCCTTCGTCCCAGCCTGCTTGTCCGATGGAATCCAATCGAAGGTGTCCCGTGCGTCGCCCATTGGGATTGGCAGCCAGTGGAATCGATCGACCGAAACCGCCGTCGCCAGGAAGGAGACTCGAGTCCACCATGAAAATTCTCTTTCTGACCCATTATTATGCACCGGAAGGGAATGCTCCGGCGACCCGAGTCGATGCGCTGACTAGGCGATGGAGCGACAGGGGGCATCGGGTACGGGTGATCACATGTGCTCCGAATGTTCCAGACGGCAAGGTCTACCCGGGTTATCGCAATCGATGGTGGCCACAGCGGGAGACGAGGAGTCGAGTCGAAGTTCAGCGTGTCTGGACATTTCTGGCTGCTAACCGTGGCACGTCGCTCCGCATCGCCAACTACCTCTCGTTTCTCTGGAGCGTCTTGGTGCTTTCCCCCTTCCAGTCTCGCCCCGACATTCTGATCGCTACCTCGCCACAGTTCTTCTGTGGATGGGCGGGTGTGATCCAGAAATGGGTCTTCCGAATCCTTCGGCCCTGGTCGCAACGCAGGATTCCTCTGGTGCTGGAGATACGAGACATCTGGCCGGAGTCGATATCTGCGGTCGGGGCGCTGCGAGGCCGCGCGGTCTTGGCCGTGCTGAGTTGGCTGGAAAAGACCATGTATCAGCAGGCCGATTGGATCGTCACCGTCGGTGAGGGTTACAAAAGGCAGCTCATGGAACGCGGTGTTCCCGAGTCGAAAATTGAGGTCATTCCCAATGGCGTCGACTGGGATATCCTTGCTGGCGCCACGCTCGAAGGGGCTCAAGCCATCCAGAAGCAGTACGATCTGTCCAATCGATTCGTCTGCGGATATCTTGGGACGATTGGCATGGCCTGCGGACTGGAGGTGGTGCTGAATGCTGCCCAGCGATGCCAGAGGGATCCGGCTTTATCTTCTGTACAGTTTCTGATTGTCGGGGATGGCGCTGTGCGCCAATCACTGCAGGAGCAGGCCGTCACACGCGGATTGACGAACGTATTGTTCACCGGCCGAGTTCCCAAAGAGCAGATCCCCGATTGGTTGCAGGTCTGCAATGCATGCCTGGTGCATCTGAAGGCGCAGCCTCTGTTTGAGACGGTCTTGCCATCGAAGATCTTCGAAGCATTCGGAATGTCCAAGCCGATCATTTTGGGGGTTCGAGGCGAAGCCGCAAAGCTGGTCGAGCTTGCTGGGGGTGGGTTGGTGATCGAGCCGGAGAATGCCGACGAGCTGGTCGAGTCAGTGCGGTGGATGATGATGCATCCGGACCAAGCGCATCAGATGGGCCAGAAAGCTTGTGCATGGGTTCGGAGGCATTATGACAGGGATCACCTGAGCGATCAGTACCTCGAATTATTGGACAGATGGAGAGCCGACGGAGAGGATGGGAAAAAGGCATGATGACTCGATCCGCCCATCACCAGTCGGCGGAAAATCGGATGCAGCATAGGGCAAGCCAAATACGAACCGACGGCTCCGGGGCCCGTCACCGCCACGATGCATGGCAATTGCCCGAGAAGACGAGAGCGGCATGTCCGCTGAGAATCGCGCGGGATCCACGCGATTCCACTGTCACCACCCCACCACGCCGCGATGCCTGATAGCCAACCAACTTCGATTTCGAGACAATTTCACTCCAGTACGACACCAGGCAACAATGCGCCGAACCGGTGACCGAGTCTTCATCGATACCGACCGACGGCCCGAAGAAACGGCTCAGGAAATCGTAGCGTTGATCATCGCTTCCCGAGGTGATGATCCAGCCTCTCCCCGGCAACCTCGCGAGTGTCGGGAAATCTGGGGATAGCTGTCGAAGCTCCTCGGCTCCATCGACATGAACCAGCCAATCCATCCGATTGCGGAGTACGGAGATGGGAGGTCTCGTCAATCCGAGGGCCTCTTGATAACCAACCGGAGGTTCTTCAACCGATGCCGGTTCCAGGGGGAAATCAAGCTCAATTCTGCCATCCCCAAGCAACGTCGCACGAAGCGCACCGCTCCGCGTCTGCAGGACGATAGCCTGATCGCGGGCCACCCGCTGTTGCTGCCACAAGATGAAGGCGGCGGCAAGCGTCGCATGACCGCATAGATCGACTTCACAGCGAGGCGTGAACCAGCGCAGCACCATCCATCGCTGTTCGGGATATACGAAAGCGGTTTCGGCTTGATTCATCTCCATCGCCAGCGACTGCATCCAGGAATCGGGAGCCGCATGATCCAGGAGGCAGACGACGGCGGGGTTGCCCCCAAACGGACTCTGCGTAAAGGCATCGACAAGGAATAGAGGAGGCATCTATGGGACTCTCGAGCGCTGGTCTCCGTGAAACAAAGCCTCCGCATTTTAATCGATCGAAGCCACCCTCAAGTGATGGTATCCAGATCGTTTTTCCGGTGGCCCGAGAGGGGAAATCAGGAGTCCGAGACATGTAGGAACGGAGTGATTTCCGGAAATCGTTGGGGCCGGAGTTCGCTGAGTTCCGCGGACGGATGGTACCAGTCTGCTTCGGATTAGCTGGGGTGAACCAAGTAAGCCGATCGGGTCAGTCAACGGCACCGCGATCAACCCGCCGCTTCAAACGCTCCGCCAGTCGCTCCAGAGGACGGCTGGCATCTCCTTCTGCCAGCTTGACATGGATCAGATGGAGTTGACTTCGGTCTTTCCAGCATTCGGTAAGAACTTGATCGAATGCCGCTTCGTCCTCAACGACGTAGCCTTTTCCACCGCCATAGACCTCTGGAAGTTTCGAGTAGTTCCATCTCCCGATCTCGTTGTATTCCCAGTGGCCATCCTGCAAAAATCGTTCGGTGCCATATCCATGGTTGTCCAGGACAATCACGATCGGCGCATAGCCGTGCCGGACCAAGGTCGCCATCTCGTTGCCTGTCATCTGGAACGCACCATCCCCGCAGAGCACCAAGACTCGCTCGTCCGGCCTCGCCACGCTGGCTCCTAATGCAGCTGGAACGGAGAACCCCATCGAGGTGTAATAGGCAGGAGATAGGAAATCGGATGGCTCACGCATCACCAGTTCGCTGGCCGAAAACAGGGCATCACCAATATCGGCAATGACGATGGTCTCCCCGTCGATCGACTGGTTGATTCTTTGAATGATCCGACTGATCCGAAGCGGGGCGTGAGGTTGCACCTGGAAGGTCGGGACGCCGCTGCGAAGTTCGGGCGGAATCTCCCGTTGGCTGCGAGTAAGGTCGCCAGCAATCAGCTTTTCCAGAAAGAGCCCCAGCGGTACGGCTGGATAATGGTGGTGGGAAATCTGCAGTTGCTCGCTGGTGGCGTAAACGCAATGATTGACGTTCAGTTTCGCCGTGTAGATCCCCAGATTGATATCGGTCATGAAGGTGCCCAGCAGCAATACGCAGTCGCTCTCTTCCACGTAGCGAGTCACATCCTCTTTCCCCATCGCACCCTCGTAGATGCCGATAAATCTGGGATCTGACTCACTGATCACGCTCTTGCCCAGGATTGTCGTGGCGATCGGGAGATTCCCCTTTTCCGCCAATTCCATGACCATCGATTGAAGACCGAATCGATGGATTTCCACCCCCGCGATGACAATGGGCCGTTTGGCGTTGGACAACATCTGACGGGCTTCGCGAACCGCTTCTTCAAGCGCCTGCGGATCTGGCGCGTGTGTGGTCTGGCGGTAGGGATGGGAGATGGGGGGCACGACATGAACCATATCGCGAGGGATCTCGATGTAGACGGGCCGTTTGAAACGATGGCATGCATCCAGGACCCGATCGATTTCACGAAACGCCGTCAGCGGATCGGTCAGTTCCGTCACCGCAATGCAGAGTTTTTCAAAGACCTCATACTGCGTCGAAAAGTCTCGGACCTTATGGTGCAGCAGCGGATTGTTGACGCGTTCATTCAGTCCCGGTGAACCGGTGATGACCACGACCGGCGATTTCTCGGCAAAGGCTCCTGCCACGCTGTTGCAGATGCTCAGTCCGCCAACGCAGTACGTAACGCACACGGCTCCCATACCCTTGATGCGAGCGTAAGCGTCGGCAGCGAACCCTGCGCAATCCTCCCGCGTACATCCCACTACGCGAATCGGACTTTTCTCCAGCAGGCTATAGAACGAGAGGACGTAATCGCCAGGGATGCCGAAAACGTCGGTGATTCCATAGTCCTCCAGTCGCTGGATCAAGTACTCACCGATCGACAGTTCACTCCTCTTCCGATGAGAACGATCCTGTCGGGCGTGAGGTTGGCTGGCCATGGGAATCAACTCCCTTTCTGAATATGCATGAGGAATTCAGCGAAAAAGGGGAGAAAGCCCTAAGTACAGTTTAGCCAGTCGCCAACCGGAGGGCCCTGAATAGGTCCGGGGTCGCAGCACCAAGAACAGGTCTGGGGAAGCAAGAACCCCCCCCATCAATTGGACGCTCAATTGGACGCGGGAAAACCGGTCAGGGAGCGGCTAATGGGGCCTCTGACCCTTCCACCTCCCACGAGGATGTTCCCGTGGCAGAACCCATGGCTGGATCGCTCATCGGCGAACCGACGCGGCCATGAGTTGGGCTGGACCTTGGATGCTTCCCACCGACGCCGGCGTAATCCCAGTCGTGTTCGCAGCCACACAGATGGCAACCGGTGCATGTCGATGCGAGAACCAGGAACCCTGAAAGGCGAAGAATGTTGGAAGTGCCTGTTCGCTTCATCGTTCGAACCTTCCTTGCAGTTGCTCGATCTTCCAGCCAGCAGCGATCCGCGAGGGGGGCAGTTGACCACCTTGCGAAGCTGATGCGGCCGCCTGAAGGGGATCTGATACCCACTGATAATTTGTATCGGTCGGGAGGAGATTGCAGGCCCAGCAGTTTCCCGAAAATTTGTGAGGAAGGATCGCCTGCAAGTGGTTCTTTCGTATGAGCAGCCGGAGCGGACTGGGGGGGGCCTTCAAAGGGCTACTGGGTTTTCGTACCGAGTCGATCGGCCGTGGGGCGGCTGGCGGAGAAGTGTTCCAAAAGCAGACCGAAGATAGCAACGATACTTCCGACGACCCCGACCCAGGCTAGGCTCCCAAGGCTAAGGCTGGCCACGCCCCAGATCGTCATCGCCATCCATGGCTGGTGATGTACACGACGCCATGCCCATGCATGAAGCATCCAGAGGAAGAGGAGGACAGCAAGCAGGCCGAGGCAGGCCAGAATTGTTTGAGGTCTGCTGCGTAGTTCGCTTCTCCATCTATCCAGCAGCGAAACCTCACGGTTGGCAAGGATGGGGAGCGCCCTGCCAGCGACCATTGTTGGAGCGACCAGTACCACCGATTCGGCTCCGTTCTCCATCGCGGATTCGGAGGAAGGCCCTGGAGATTCCAGTCGGCGGTCGATGGCGAGGATCTCTGAGACCAAGTCGTCGGTGCGGG
This sequence comes from Pirellulaceae bacterium, assembly GCA_044337705.1. Taxonomy (GTDB): domain Bacteria; phylum Planctomycetota; class Planctomycetia; order Pirellulales; family Pirellulaceae; genus JBEISR01. Next base: position 25,954 of record JBIINB010000037.1, read on the forward strand.
GCGTAGCGGTTGCGGAATTTGCTGGTGGATCGCGTTCGACTGACCAGAGCGATCGCCTTTCACTGACTTTCTTCATCGCCATCGATCGCCATCGTTGGTACCATGCCAATCGCTCGGTCCTGGGAAGTTCCACCAAATCCGCCACGGCCCCCTCGATCAACTCGGTGATCACGTCGATCTGAGTCGAAAGAATCTCCGCTCTCTGATCCTCAAGGTCGAATCGGTCGGCGATCATACTGGCTGATCGATCCAGGTGCCAATGGTCGCGATCGACTGGGGTGTTCAGCGGCTTTGGAGGATGCAACGTGCCTTCCGCAATCGAGCTCTCGCAGGCTGCGATCATCTGAAGCATGATCGGCAACGAGGAGTTGGGTAATGGAATGGTGATGATAGAGCCGGTCATGGAAGGCGACGTCTGGGAAGGATCCGTATGGGGTTGGCTTGTCGATGAAAAAGACAGGATCCGGTCGCCCAGAATGACATGTCTGCACTGCCAACCTGGAGGCAACTCGATCTGCATGGGATCGGTATTGCTGCTGGTCAGAAACCATTGGCTTCGGAGCTGCCAATCGGCTGTGGGGCTGCCTTCCAGCCGAGGCGTTTTGGACAGATGATGGATCGCCAGCGGGATTCTTGGGGCGGCATCGGGCCTTTCAGGAAGTTGCAACTGCAGCGTACCACCCGATGTGGCAACTTCGTACGGCACAAAACCAACGGCCAGCGCGAGACCTGGGGGAAGCAGTGGCAAGGCCTCTGCGTTGGGCAGTTGCCGCACTCCTTCGCCACTCCACACAGCCCCTCGCTGCTCTATCTTCTCCGGGAGCATCGCATAGTGATGCACCGCACCACTTTCGATCCACCGAATCTCGGGCGGGCTGGACCGGATACTTGTGACCGGAGGCAGGCTGAGTTCGCCGGTGAATCGATAGATGCTGTCTGCTTGTGGTAGTGGGGTCAGCAGAAGGAGGGAGCGGCCGGTCCGGGAAGATTTCTGGCGCACCCAAGGGCAGTCGAATTTCGGCGTGATCAACTCTTCGGGGATCTCAACCAGAAGAGACGGTGGTATATCGCTCTCGCTTTGCAATTCACCATCGATGCGAAGCTGGCCAGAAGATGCAGAGGGATCCCAGCGAATCCAAGTTCTACCTCCGGTGATGACAGATTCTCTGGCCACGCTGAATCGAGCTACGGATTCGATACGTGCGGTCAGGTCGTCGATGTTTCCGGATATACCGGGTCCACCTCGCATCGATAGCTCGCGAGTCCACATCGGTACGATCAACTTAGCCAGCAGCTCATTGTTTGTTGGAATGCGTATGGGAGAAGTTTCATCCCAATCGGCGACACCTTCCCACAGCACATGTGCCTCGTGAGATCGATAGGTTTCCACGCGGTGCCTGGTGACGAAATCTCCCAGGGGGGTGACCAGGGGTACGCGATGCTTGCTCCCTTGTTCGATCGGCAGACTCCCTTCCAGGTTGATTCGTCCAATGCGCGATGCCTGATTGGCAGTTGGGATAGCAATCAGCGTCGCATCGATTGAATCCAACCAAGCTGCAGGCAAAGGATCGCTCCTTCCGACGATGCGAACGCTGTCCAGGGGGATCCTTCCTGGGATCACCAGTGGAATGGAGCTCCATTGGGGCACGCCGGAACGACTTTCGATCTGGCATTGCCACTGGAGCACTGACGGATGAAAAATCCAGCGAGATTCCATGACCAGTTCGGTGTTCGGAGTCGATTTCTGGAACCGCAGCAGCGGCGGGATGGCTCCAGGAGGCACGCGCAGAAAAAATGATTCCCCGGTCGCCTCTGCAAAGGGACCAGATCCAATCCACTCCGAAGGATCGACGTTGGGCCACGACTGGATCCCTTCGATCTTCCAGGGATCCTGGGGCCCCACCGAGAGGGCCAGTCGGTGGTCCGACAGTCGCCCGCTGAGGAGTTCGGGAAGAGGAAATGCAAGAAGATTGGCTTGCGGATTCGATGGGATCCATTCGGTATGCAGGACCGGTTGGCCGGGTGGTCCCGGCGGTATCTGAGGTGCTTCCGGCCAGACCGCCCTGTAGCGTTTCTTGGCCATGCTGCTGCCACTTGCGGTCTCGGTGATGCGGCCCACCGATTGCTCGTATTCAACCGGTGTCCAATCGCTGGAGACTTCCCATTCCAACGCTCCTGCCGGCCATTGTGGGGTGGGGTACCAGAAAAGGGTGTGAACGCGAGGAGGATGTTGCGTTAGATCCAGCCACGAAGCGGCGCGAAACTCATTGGTGGTACGTCTTAGCTGAGCGGGACGCCTTCGCCACTGAATCTTCAAGTGGTCCAGGGGCCCTAGGCTGGCGGTGATCCTTCCGAGAGCCGGTTCACTGCGCTGGCCGATGGATTCCACATCCAGGTCGGTCAGGTTGCTGTCGTTGGATACCACTTCGATGGTCGCGGTTGCAATGGGAAGTACGGGCACCTCCAGTGATTCCGTGTCGTCGTCTTTTTTGGAAACAATTGGCTGCATCACCAATTTGATCCGGTGCCTACCCTCCCTCTCGGCTTTCCAGAGAAGGGATCCATTCTCCCATCGAACGCGATCGCCAATAGGGACTTCGTAATCGTTTGACTGAAAGCGGATCAGGCGAGCGGCTTCACGAGAAAAAGGGATCGAAACAGGCCTGTCGAGATTGTCTACCAGAACGTCCAGCGTGGCGGTCAATTGATCGCGACTGGTCGACTCGGCGCCTAGTGGCGAAGCGAATTCGCAAAGATAGCGAGCGGAAATCCAGGTGGCTGGATCGATCTTTCCCGAGGGTTGGCGTTGCTCGGCCATCCATCGTTCCACCAATTCCTTTGGAACGTAGCAGTGATTTCCTGCAGCATTTCCTTCGGTATCGATGGGGATCAGAATGGGGATCGGATCGAGTGCAACCGTGGAGTCCCCAGCCGATGGGTTCCCCTCCAATCGCTGCATCGTGTTCGATGTTCGAGAGGCAACCGGGCCCTCAGGACCGCTCTGGCCAAGCAACGAATCCGATCCGAGGGGTGTGACCGCAAGGAAGAGTATTCCGGTAGTCGCTGCGGTGAGTACCACCTGCCCCTTTCGCTTCTCTGGATCGCTCGAAACACTCTTTTGGTGAATCATCTCGGCGACGCTGCGGAGGGCCGACGCGAACCAAAGGCCGAGCAGACTTGCCTGGACGAATGGGACCATCGATGCAGGGCCCAGCCACAGCATTGCGACCAGCAGGGACATCGCAAGAGTCAGTCGCCGAAAGCGGCTCAGCCATCGCCATCCCACGGCGCCAAACAGCAAAGCCCAGGCCGTCCATACGACCTGCAGGACGCATCGCGGAATCAACATCGCATGGCTTTGCCAAGAAGAATCTTGCAGACGCCCGGCTTCCATGCCAACCCATCCGAGTGGCTTGAACCCATCCGAAGATCGCCACCGCTCTGGGAAATCCGGCGTTGCCCGACTGTCGATGCCTTGTCCAACCTGCCTGGAGCCTCTTTCAGAAAGCCAAGGGTCTGTCCAGTGCCACGGCAGACCCCTTCGGCACCGTTCGAACCAATTCATCCGTTCCGAGGTTTTCCCGACAACATCATATCCTTCGGCCGTCCAGATCCACTCCATCGACTGGCCAATCGGCCATGGTACCACCGGTGTCTGGAGGGCCTCTTCAGGAAGCTGGCTGCCGTGAAAGAGTTGTGTGGCGAAGCGTAGGATCGCTGTAGCCGATCCAGTCCAACCCGCGGGGGCGCCGTCGTTTCGAAGATCTTCGGATGTGCGATCCGCAGTCTCCCCATGCACGAACTCCAGCGTCGCTCGATTGCGTTCTTTTCGCCCTGCGACTCCCGGAAGATGCGAGAGATTCCATGTCATCGTACCGTCGGCTGATTTTCGGAGTCTTCCGATCCACTCCTGATCATTGATTCGAGCAGAGACGCACTGCCAGGATTGCGGAACACGGAAAGTCCAGGAAGTATCGATTCTTCCTTCGAGTTCCCAGTCGACCTGATGCAGCATCTGACCTTCAGGTCGCCAAAGGTGATCGACCCGTTGCTTTGAAATCCATACGCTTTCATGCAGTTTCTCGGCGGCAGTTGCTACGTGAAGGCTGGGAGGGCTGAAGCTGTTGTAGCGGTAGACATCGGTAGGGTGACCGTCTGGTGAATCGTGGATGCCAAATGGCAGAAGGTCGGGGATATTTGTGGTGAACTTCACCGGGACAGCCCGATCGACGCGAAGCAGACTTCGTTGTGGTGTTGCATCGACGACTACAGGAAGCGGAAGAGCTGCGAGTTCCTGTGGTGTCCCTTTTTTCAGGTTGCACACTCCCTCCAGTCGAATCGTCTCCGAAGGGGACAATTGGATCGGAAGGCGCACCGCCAGCTCGCTGGAATCTAGAGGCTGAATGAATCCCTCGGGGCGACGCTGCGACGATGGCTGCTGATCGGTCGTGGCGATTCGCCAGAAGACCTGCGCTTGCTGAGCTTGGCTCCAGCGTATCTCCAGTTCCGGTACCCTGCCACTCATGCTCTGTATTTCACAGCTGTAGAGCACTCCGATACCTTCAGGAGTCTCGGTGACGGATGTCTCGGTTCGAGTCAGAATGGTTGGTGGTGCCTGCTGAACTGTCAATTGGCCGGAAAAGCCGGCAGGAGGACGCAGCATCCAAAGATCACCCAGCCGTGGCATCCTCTGGCGTTGCCAGTCGGGCAGGTCGTCGTCGTAGATGCGATAACGAAAAAGTTCCGGCGAAGGTACCAGAGAGAACGCACCGGTGTTCTCGACCCAGAAAGTATCCTTCTGGATAGCTTCCTTCCAAACCAAAAGTGGCTTCAGGGGTATCGTCCGATAATCCCGGTCGGACGCGTTGAAAGCGCCGGCCAATTGGAGTTCCAACCGACACGACTCGCTGACCGGAGCATCCAGGATCAGGCGTCGAAGAGCACCTGAGGAGGGCGCAGCATCCAAGGTAGCAACCACATCGGGCGTCAAGGAAATCGCCGACTGGATCGTCCATCCCTCCTGGAGTATGAAGTCCAGCAGAGAACGGGTCGACGCTCCGGTCTGAACTTCCACGGCGACAATGGCTGTCGGGAATTCCTCTTGGAGCCGGAAGGCGGTCAATTGGTCGATTGCCATCCACATGTCCGACCTCTGCAGCTGCCACTGGATGGAAGGAGCCGTCCCGCTCCATTCGGTGATCCATCCGTTGGTGGTCGAGTAGGAATCCTGCGCTTCGATGGTTCGAAATGCCCAAGGCGACTGCACCTTCAGATGTTGAAATGCAAGGGGACTCGCTCCCTGAATCACGCTCGCCCCCTCTTCGATGAAAGCTCCTTCCAGTTCCACCCAAGGCGCGCTGGCCAGGGGGCTGCCAGCCTGCGGCCACAGGCCGTGATTCTGAGCCAGTTCCGCTGGAATCGCGGTCCTTGCCTCCAATATCAATCGCTGATTCCCGGATCCCTCAGGATCGATCGTCGACGGCTCATCTCCCTGAGTTGACGCTGGCCCGGAACCTCCAGTCGATTCCAGCGGTTTATCTGCCTGCGATTCGTCGCGAATGACGTTCAGAATGGTCAGCGTATCGCCTTGTTGAGTCCAGGCCACCGGTCGATCGTTCCAAGCCAGCCGCAGGATCTGGAGCGGGGATGTCAGACGTAGGGTCCAGCCGTCGGGAGACTGGGTCTTCGAGTCGACTTCCCAGCGACTGGTCAGATGCAAACCATCGATGCCCCAGTTGTACTGGGTGATGTGGCGATCGATCCGTTTGAGCGTCGTGACTTCGCGTTGGGAGATACCGGGCCGAAGCACCAGTCCCAATTCCTCAACTCCTGAGAAATCCAGCTGCCACCAGGTGGAGTTGGAGCTGCGAAGGTCCCGATCCTGACTGGGCCATTTGGCTGGCAGTGGATCCCGCTCTTCTTCGACGCGCTGCACCACCGCCTGATCGCTCTCGACAGTCCAGGACGCCGGCAGCTTCAGGATCAGCCGGGTTCGGGGCGAAGACGGCGTGCTCAGTCGAAAATAAAGATCCTTGCGATAAGCTGTGTTGGGTTGCGACCGAAGGCTCCATCCCCACCAATAGTCGCCCGATCGATCGATCCGCAAGCGGCGCGTACCCTCGGGCGTCAGTGTCAGTTGTCCGATCGCATCAATTCCATCCTCAGGGATCCAGCTGGCCGCCATGGGCTGCATGGCCATCTCCCCTTGAAGCAGATACTCCTTAGGGGCCTCATCGTCCCATTCGAATCGCCACCGCGAGCAGTCGGAGACAAGATCATTGCCAACCAACCGGGCGGTCATGAAGGCATCGACCAGCCGAGGCGTATCCTCTGGCTTGGACGCCGCCCCAGGGTCTTGTTCCAGACGTGCCAACAAATCGGATGTGCGAATCGGCAGAAATCGGTCCAAACCCAATCGCGGTAGTTGCTCTTCTGGGACAAAAATACGCCGAAAACCTGGTCCGGGTTCCTGGGCTTGCCCCACCACAGAAGCAGTTCCAACGAAGGAAACCAGGAACCACAAGAGGAGACGTTTCATGCAGTCCCCCAGGCAGGTCGCCCTAAAACGGCTCGCGACGCGTCGACTCATGTCGATCCACCCGGCAGGGAATGGCTGAGCGGCTGGGGATGCTCCTTCGTCGAGCCGTGTGAACTTGGTCCTGTAATGATGGCCCCGGCTACTGGACCGGTGGTGGGTATCGAACCGGCGGGGGACTCCTGGGATCGGGACCATCGTTCGACCTGTAATCCGCGTCTGCCAAAGACACTTGCCCGACGGTCTCCAATCCGCAGCGCTGCCTCCGTCATGGCGACTACAGCCCAGAGCAACAGAGCCAACGGCACCGCCATCATCGTCAGCCAGGCCCAGTCGCTGGAGACGCCTGCCAGCCCAACTAGGGTCACGGCACACAGAAGGATCAATCGCCAGCGCGAGATCACCCCCACCTGACGCCAGCACCAGGTGACCAGCAACAGAATCGTTCCTGTAGCTCCCCAGAGCAGGGAACGGGGCACAACGGTCATCTGCAACTGCTCAGCCGGTCCAAGGCTGCTGAGCAAGTATCTCGCACTTTCGGTATCCGCAGCTGAAAAAGGTTTCGCAGGCACGGTTCCTTCTCCTTGCCCACTGGCCCACAGTTCCAAGTCGCTGGAAGTTCGATTGCTGAGGCGACTCCAGCCTTCCTTCGTCCACTGCCACTGGTATTCGGGGCTCCATCGGCCAGGGGTCCATAGCAACGTCTCTTTTCGCGGCAGTACTGCCTCCCACATCAAAGGTCCCATCCATGTGGCACCCTCGATCGACCACCTTACACCTCGGAGATCTCTCACCCAATGCCAACTCGGTTCCTTCCAGCTCCAGATCTCTAGTTGGTGCATTGGAGCGTCCTCGGTCGTCTCGGGAAGCAGCAATTCCCAAGTCTCGCCATTCGAAGGATCGTTGTCTGCCATGGGCTGGCCTGCCGCTGGCTTCCCATCGATGAAGAACTCCGTCCCCGCGGCAGGCGATGGATTGTCGACTCGAATACGAATCTTGCGGAATGCACTTTGCAGTTGCATGACGATGCGGTCTCGCTGCTGGCCTTGTCTTGCGGTGGTTTGTTGCCAGCATCGCCAAATACGCGGACCATCACTGGCAAGGGACTCGACGCGACGTACCTTCATCGGCAGTTCGAAAAGACCTTGGCTCCGAAGGGTGGACGAAGAGTTGCCTGCAGGTGGCCCAGTGGACACCAGCGAGCCGGAGAAATCGCATTCGATCCGGTCTGATTGCTCCACCTTCAAGTCCCCTCCCAGCCACTGCAATGTGTCGGAAGGTGCGGGACCGGGAATCTGAAAATTCCACTCTCCCCACCCGCCGCCTGGGGGCAGTTCGATCGGTTGGATGCTGCGGATGGTACAGATCGCCTGTCCAACGCCGCCATCCACCTGGAACTCCCAGAGATCCCAGCGATCGCCTGGGAAATCGGAGTTCCAAGCATCTGCAATCTTGTTTCGATCCAGCAACGCGCCCTGAATCTCCTTTCCATTCCAGCGCACAGCCTGGGTGGTGATCGGAAGGCCCCGGGACTCATTGGGCACACGAGGCAAAAGGAGGACAAAACGAGTCAGTGGACGATTGCGAATGTCCAGAGCGATTTCCTGGTTGCACTCGATCGACTGGGGGCCGACGCGCAGGACTACATTCCTCCTAGCCAATTGCTGGGCGGGCAACACAGTCCAGCGTCCCGACCAAGCCGCGGGGGCTTGCGAACCCTGAAATCGGTACCATCGAGACGATTCCTGCATCGATTCAGGCAAGAGATCCGCCAATCCGGACGACCCCGCCAATTCCGATCGCATCCCCTCGCTGCCACTCGCTCCTGCCTCCTGCAGTTCCGCTACATGACCCACGCTGAGCAAGCCCGCGCCCTGATCGATCATCCGCTCCCCCGAAGCGGGAGCCAGGACCGAAATCTTGGGCAGTTCAATCCGAACCTCCATCCCGTCGGGGGTCCAGGAACGGTAAGCCGAAAAGCGGAGGGAGCCGGGTGCATTGGATGAGGTCGGCGAGCTGATTCCGTTGGCGGAGGCCAGCTCCTTCTCCGGGCTCAGCCAGAACTCCCCGTCCAAAGTGGCTTCCAGTCTCCGGCCATCCACTTCGACGCTTTCCAGCGTCCAATCCTTCAGCTGCACTTGCAGGTCGTTGAATCCTTCAGTCGCATTGGGGAATTCAATCAACCCTTCCAATTGGATGCGATCCGCGGCAAATCCCAAGCCATAGAGAGGTCGGGGCCGCCAACGCGACTCGAGTTTCTCGAAGACGGTTGTGAGGGAAAATGGCTGCGAGATGAATCGAAAGCTATGGAGCGCCTTGGGGCTTCCCTCCGTCGGTCGCGTCAGTTGGTACCCAGCGACACCAGGCGATGGTTCCCATGCGAATCGATGGTCTCTGGGAACTTCCACTTCCAGCCGCCCCTCGTGCCGTGTCACTCCTTCAATCCATGGCACCTCCAGAATTCTGCCTCCAGCAGCAACCCACTCGGCAGGCCATTCCCACGCCAAGGTCGCTTCCATCGCTTCGCCAGTCCCCTCCGCCGACCGGGCATCCAACATCAGCGTCGTCCCCGGCGCCTCGCCTTCAACCGCCTCTCGCTTGACCTCCGTCCAAAGCAGGGGATCGATCGCTGCATTCGGTTCTGCCACCCAGCGGGCTCCCGGAGGCAAACGAACCTCCCACCGCGGCGAGGGAAACCCTTCCCCACGAGGCAGCAGCATTCTCGTCGAGCAGCTCCAGGGCCGGCCTTCTCCGTTGAGCGTTACTCGGGTAATGGTCTCGACCGATCCGGCAACCAACTGTCCATCAGAGCTGCTGGGCTGCCAGGAAAGGGTTATCGGTCCCCCCGACACTCGAAGGATCGCCAACGTCTCCGCGGTCGATTCCGTCGCTGGCTCCACTTCTACAGTAGGAAAGCCTGAGCCTCGCACCTGGACCTCCTGGCCTGCCCCAGCAATCCGCAGTCTCAGCACTACCGGCGCATCGGGAAGGGGGATCATCAACGTTCGTTGCCGATTCGACCCAGTCACTTTGGCAACCGTAGTAAAGCGAATCTCTGGACGGTCCGAGCCCTTCTCGGGGAGCAACCAGTCATAGCCTCCCTGATCGGCGATTTGGAGACTGCCATCTCCTTGCAGCGCGGTGTCGGGTGATTCGGTCCTCCAATGCTGGTTGGCAAGGCCGATTCCCAGCCGAGCGGAGCCGCCAGCGGGATCGAGAGTTTTCGCGCGCAACCGCCACTGAAACTCCGCTGTACCATCCCGGATCACGACTTCGCCCACCATCGATTCTAAAATCGCCGCGGGGGCCTTCATTTTCTCCGCCGATAGCCGATCCCCAAGGAATCGCTCAAATTCCTCGTATGCCGTCGTCGGCACCCAGATGGGGTTGCCTTGTTCGTCTAGAAGGTAGACGGAGTCGGGCCACCATGTCCCCTTCTGGAAAAGATCAGGCAGCTTCGCAGGGATCCGCTCCGTCCCCGGCGAATCGGGGGGCTGTCCTTCCACCGACTCTGGACCGATCATCGGAAACAAAAGGAGGGTCGCAAGAAGAAGGTGTCGGGCAGCGATCCTCAAAAGAGACGAAGCAAGCAGGCGAGGCGCAGGTGCAGCACAGAGAGCAGAATTCCTGCCCCTGGAGTACCCGCCTTGCTCCACTGCCCCGTTCCCACAGATCATTTTTCGC
>JBIINB010000121.1:0-12584 GCA_044337705.1 Pirellulaceae bacterium
CGAAATCGTTACGCCACAGCAGCTTAGGAACTTAAGTTGGTGCCATTCGTGTCAGGACTCTTTTCCCGGAAAAGAGTCCTGACACCTTTTAGCCCTGCTTGCATTGATCGAGCGGGCGACCAGGAGATTGGGTACCCAGCATAGCCAGGCTACCAGGGGATAGGCATAAGAGAAATCGAGGCGAAGTAGACCGAGTAGCAGTGGTAGCCACAGTCGCAAAGTCACTGCCGCACAGCATGCGCTGTAACTGTAGACCATCATGCGCTGGTGCCCTTCGATATCTCCCTGTCTGACCCTCTGGTAAGCCTTGAAGGTCACGTAGAGCCATATCATCCCCAGGCACCCGAAACCCATGCCGGCAATCCAGCCGGTCGTGGCCAGCGGCGCAATGAAGACCCCCGCCGAACCACTCACGCAGACCATGAGGATGTAGAACTTGCCAACCGCTCGATGCAGTTTCCGATAACGTTCTCGCCATGAATTCACGAACTGCGTCCATCCAGCCAACAGTGTGATTCCACCACAGGTGATATGGGCATGGAATCCCATTCGCCACCATGGATCGACCACCAGAGCGTCGCTCTTGGTCTGAAGGATGCCGATTTTGCCCTCGGCTAACAGGTACACAAGTGGGAAAATCCCAACGATCGAGCAGATCGCTGCAAGTGGAACCCAAAAAAGTGCACGCATAAGTGGGAGTCGTCCTCTTGGCCTGATACCTTTCGAGCTCGATTTTACCTTGTTTGTGGAGTCGCGTTCGATCGGAGAATCCACCAGTGTTTTGCTTTCTAGCGCCGTCGGCCAGTTGTGTCGATATTTTTGATGTCGCTGGCAGCATACGATGAGGGAGTCAGTCCTGTGTGCACTGCTTGCGATGGAAGTGGCCGTGGTGGGCTGGTGGCGGAATCGAGGTGATGACGATGGGCGATCGATCGATTTCCAGCGGTCAGCGGCGGTGGCTGGTGGAAGAACTCCGCAGTTGGCAGGCGGCTGGGATGATTTCCACTGAGCAGTCCGATCAGATTCTGTCGCAGTACGAAAGTGAAACGGAGAGTCGCCAGCGAGGTCTGTCGCGTGCCAGTTGGGTGCTGCAGGCGATATCGGCCATTCTCGTCTTTCTGGCGATTTTGCTCCTGATCGGCTACAACTGGTCCGCGATGAGCGATGTAGCGAAACTGCTGACCATCTTCGCCGTGGTGATCAGTACCTATGCCGCTGCCTTCTATTTGCGATTCCATCGCAAGGCAATGGGTGCCTCCGAAATCGCTTTCTTCTTCGGGGGGCTCACCTACGGTGCTGCCATTTTCCTGATCGCTCAGATCTTCCACGTCAACGCCCACTTCCCCGATGCTTTCTGGTGGTGGGGGGTTGGCATTTGGCCGCTGGCGATCGTCATGCACCAGAATTTGCTGCATCTGCTTTTGGCACTTCTGATGGCGATCTGGAGCGGCAGTGAGATACTGGGCTATCGACAAATAGTGCAAGCGGGGCAGGGCCAGTGGCTCGATCTCCCCAACGTGGCGATTCTTCTTCCGATCTTGGTCCTTCCTTCCCTCCTGATCGCTTATCGCCGCAACACCTATTTGCCGGTCTTTTTCTACGCAATCGTTCTTGGCTGGTGGCTGATCCTGCAGCCTTACGCGTGGGGTGTCGCGCATGAGACGATCTGGATCATCGGCACAGTTGGGGCGATGATGTGGATGGTGGCTGAGGCTCATTTCTTGGGAGATCGCCGAGCGATTCCCTATCGGACGGTGGGGATCATGCTGGTCGGGGGAGTGCTGATGTATCTCAGTAGCTACGAAGCGACTGAATGGCTTTTTACTTACGTCACGGAAGAGCGACTGGGGCCAGGGATTGTCGCGGTGATAGCGGTTCTGGTTGCGGCGACGTTCTTTTCGGTCGAGTCGCTGAGGGCCAGAGCGGCAGAGGCTAAGTCGCTGCAGGGCAGTTCTTTGGAGGGTAGATATCTGCAGGATGGTGCGATGCGGGAGGCGGGGCTGTCGATCGCTCTGGGCGATTGGAAAGAACGCCAATGGCTGCCCCTAAGCCTTGCAGGGGCCATGGCGTTGATGGCCATCTGGACATCGATTTTCGCTCGGGAAGGTTTTTCGTTCGCCAACCAGCCGAAGATGCTGGTCGCGATCGTCCCCACGATCCTGGCGAATGTCGCCATTTTGGTCGTTGCGGTCTGGCTGATTCGCCTGGGGGTTCGAGAAGGGCGGACACGCCCCTTTTCGGCCGGGGTCTTCGGCCTGCTGATTTGGTCGTGGGTCCGCTACGTCGATCTGTTCGGGGAACTTGGGGGGATGCTGGGTGCTTCGCTGATGTTTTTGGTCTCGGCCGTCGTGCTTTTTGCAGTGGCCCGATACTGGCGAGGAAGAAAGGAAGTGGCCTATGGCGGAAGCAACTAATTCCACAGGCGATGGATTGGGTCACAGGATCGATTGGATTAGCCGAAACGAACGGAACATTCTGCTGGTGGGAATCATTTTCCAATTGCTGATCCTGATCGGGATGATCGTTTGGCAGGCGATGCCGATTTGGACCGGTGACACATTGCTTCTGCGTGTCGAACCGATCGATCCTCGCGATCTGATGCGAGGCGATTACGTCATTCTGTCCTACGAGATGTCGATGTTGCCGGTGGAGGGCCTGGAGGGAGAGCGATGGGGTTGGCCGGACCAGCGACCGGTCTTCGTGATGCTGGAGAAGGAGGAGGATGGAAAGCACTGGCGCGGCGTGAAGGCCAGTACAGCGAAGCCGACGTCGGGGAGGTACATCGAGGGGAAGACCAGTCGAGGGCGGTTGATATTTGGAATCGAGTCGTTTTTCCTTCAGGAGGGAAGTGGCAAAGCCTACGAAAGTGCTATCCGGGATAAGCGAGTTTCCGCCAAGATCTCTCTGAGCCGAGATGGCCGCGCTGCGCTGGTCGACTTACAGTACGATCGCTAAAAGAATAAAAGGTGTCAGGAAGAATAAAAGGTGTCAGGACTCTTTTCATGGAAAAGAGTCCTGACACCTTTTAGCTGCTCCAGAGACTTGGTAGCACAATCATGCTGGCAGGGATACCGGGGCTTTCCCAGGGACTTCCGTATCGCATCAGTTCAATCGCCATCAGGATACTGGCGGCCAGCATCAGGATGGCCGACAAGACCAGCATGACGCTGTAGACCGAAAGAGGCTGCTTGGTCTGCTTGCCGGCTGTGCTCATGGTCGTCTCGCGTTTGCCCGTTCCGAATAGTGAGTTCTGTTCTTCTATGCCTGATCGATTCATCCAGCGAGAGTTTTCTCCGGATGATTCCCTGGCACCTTAGCCGACTGTGGCGGCGACATCATCCCCTTGCTGGATGAAGCCTTTACGGAAGCCTGGAAGAATCTGGCCGACAGATTTGTCGTCCTGAGTGCGTCGGATCTCGATCCGGCCCAGATACTGACCACCGCGATAGACATCCAGTTGATGGCCTTCTCGGATCCCGTCATCTCGGCCCAGCGAAATTTCAACCAGTCCATTCTGTCCGACCGCCAACACGACTCCTTTGACATCCGCGGGAGGCACATCGTCGGGATTTTCTTGGATCCCCGCTCTTGCCAGGGCTCCCTGGGCATTCATCAGTCGTGCTTCACTGAGCGTCAGGCTGGAGGTGAGATCGGAAATCTTATTTTCCAGCGTGGCCAGCAGAACCTTCTTGTTGTTGACATCATCGGACAGAGCGATGACCTTGGCCTTCAGGTCGTTGCGGTCGTTCATCACCTGGTCCAATTGCTGCTTGACCGCCGTATTCTCGGTAGTGACCCGCTGCAGTTCGGTTTGCGTGGCGTTGAGCGTCTGGGTCATCTGAGTCACCGAAGCCTGCATGTCCTGCAGTTCGGCGGTCTTCTGGGACAGTTGGTCCTTCAGGGCATCCAGTTGCGTCTGAAGGGCGGCCAGAGTGACGCGGCGAGCTGCTTGCTCCTGAGCGATTTCATTTTTCGCGTTCAGGAGGGAAGTCTGTAGTTCCTTATTGCCCGCTTGGAGCCTGGAAATCTGAACGTTGAACCCATTGGAGGGGTTCAGCACCGCATCTTTCCACTTGGTGTGGGTGGCATTGACCGCCAGAGCCAAGGAGAAAAAGGCCACGCTGAGCACGAAAATCAGGCCAGTGAAGACCTTGCCGAGTAGCGTCATGAGACCTGGACCCTTATCAGAACCGAAGCTTGGAACCGGTGGGAAACGGTGGTTGGCACCGCCTTGTTCAAATCCCCAGGCTCCTGGATGAGCCATCGTCAAAAAAAGTGGAAGGAGTTCTGGACGAAAGTCCTCGCCATCCCGAATTTATCGACTCTCAGGCTAGGTATCGGAACCGCCTTGGGCCGACTTTCGAGATTCACTGGGTACCGCCAATTCCCCAAACCCTTCCAAGTATAGTTCGGCAAAATCGGCAATGTCAACGAAATCCTCCCCTGCCGGAAAAGGTTGGTCACGGCGGTTTTCGTTGGTTTAGGGCGGTGATAGGTGGCTTGGGATTGCGGGTTTTCGACTTGGTACGATGTTCCGAATCCAGTCGCCGGCCCACCGGCTGGGTCCGTGCCCTGAGGGGAAGGCTGATTATTCTGATTTTACGGAAGAAAGCGGTGAGCGGACCTGGCTTGGTTGGTTAAGGCGGGCTTGCGTAACCGATTACAATAGAGACGATTGATTTCCAGCTCTGGCGCGCTTCTTCATATTGCTTGCAAGGGGCGTTTCCAGAGAGGTTGCAACTGGTCGCGATGCCGACGGTCCCAGTTGGTTCACTTTCAGCCACTCCCATATAGAAAACAAGCCCCAGCAATGAGTTCCCAGGTTGCTTCCTCGAAGACGGAATCGTTCTTCCTGAGACATGAGTTTCTGATTCGTCGTCTTCACTCGCTCAGCGGACTTGTTCCGGTGGGTGCCTACATGGTGGTCCACCTGCTGACCAATGCCTCCATTCTCAATGGACCGGGGGCGTTCCAAAGCAACGTGAACATGATTCACAACCTGGGGGCGATACTTCCTGTGGTGGAATGGGGATTCATTTTCGGACCACTGCTCTTTCATGGGCTGGTGGGAGTCTGGATCGCGACCACCGGCCGGTCGAATGTCACTCACTACCGCTACGCCAGCAATTTCCGATACTGGTTGCAACGTTGGTCTGGGATGCTTGCGTTGCTCTTCATTCTGGTGCACGTGCTTCATCTGCACGGTTGGTTCCACAATGATTGGTGGCATCGCTACGTTACCGGTCCGCTGGGGATGGCTCGCTTTCGCCCGTACAATGCTTCCAGCACCTTGGCGGAGGCGCTCAGTGGGGTGGTTTGGCCAGTCTTCTACGCCTTGGGAATGCTTTCTTGTGTCTATCATTTGGCCAACGGCATTTGGACTGCTGGGATCACCTGGGGCGTCTGGACGACTCCCAAATCGCAGCGTCTGGCGACGTGGTTGGTGACTGTTTTTGGAATCGGGCTTGGGGTGGTTGGCATGAGCGCTCTTTGGGGGGTGAAGAAGGTCAGCATTCCCGAGGCGGTTGAGATCGAAGATCGAATGTACGAGCAGCGGGTGGAGACTGGGGAGATCAAGCCCGATCCCAAAAAGCGGACGCACTGAGAAGAGTCGGGTGGATCGGGGGTCGGCAGCACGATGCTGGCCCGAACACGGGAAGATAATCATTCGAAGCAAGTTTCTAGCCTTCAGTGAGACAACGGGAAATCATGGCTAAGCAACGGGTGGTGGTGATTGGCGGCGGGCTGGCAGGGTTGGCAGCGACGATGAAGCTGGCGGAACTGGGAGTTCCAGTCGACCTGATCAGCCTGACGCCTGTGAAGCGATCGCACAGCGTCTGCGCTCAGGGTGGAATCAACAGCGTCAGCGATCAGACGCGTCAGGTGGGCGACGACGAGTGGAAGCATTTTGACGACACGATTTACGGTGGAGACTTTCTCCAGCACCAGCCACCGGTCAAAGAGATGGCCTACTGGGCTCCCAAGGTGATCGATCTGATGGATCGCTTGGGGGTGACCTTCAATCGGACTCCTGAGGGTTTTTTGGATCGGCGCCGTTTCGGCGGAACGCTCTACAAGCGGACGGCATTTGCGGGCGCGACAACGGGTCAACAGCTTCTGTATGCGCTGGACGAGCAGGTGCGTCGATGGGAATCGGAAGGGATGGTGAGCAAGTACGAGTACTGGGATTTTCTCGGACCCGTGCTGGATGACCATGGTCGTTGCATCGGCGCGGTTGCGCAGGATATGGTCTCCATGAAGATCCGCGCTTTCCCTGCTGACGCGGTGGTGGTAGCCACCGGAGGCTGCGGACTTGTTTATGGGCGTTCGACGATGTCGGTTTTCTGCACAGGAAGTGCCGCCAGCCGTTGTTTCCAGTCGGGAGTGCACTACGGAAATGGGGAATTCATTCAGGTGCACCCCACAGCGATCCCTGGAGCCGACAAGCTGCGGTTGATGAGCGAATCGGCGCGAGGCGAGGGGGGGCGGGTTTGGGTGCCGAAGACCGCTGGCGACCGGCGCGACCCGAAGTCGATTCCCCAGGGAGACCGATACTACTTTCTGGAGGAGCGGTTTCCGAAGTATGGAAACCTGGTGCCTCGAGATATCGCCACGCGCGAGATTTTCAATATCTGCGTGAACGAAGGGCTGTCGGTAGATCCCACGCGGATGTCGGTTTACCTCGACCTGACCCACATTCCCCGGGCCGAACTGGACCGCAAACTGGGTGGCATTCTGGAGATCTACGAAAAGTTCCAGGGGGTCGATCCACGGGAAGAGCCGATGAAGATTTTCCCTGCGGTTCACTACTCGATGGGAGGCCTCTGGGTCGGGTACGAAAAGTCGGCTTCGGGGGGCTTGCTGCTAGGATCTCCCAAAAACCAGATGACCAATGTCCCGGGGCTTTATGCCATCGGAGAGTGCGACTACCAGTACCACGGCGCCAACCGTCTGGGGGCCAACTCCCTGTTGAGCTGCATCTTCAGTGGTCTGATTGTGGCTCCTGGGATCGTTCACTGGATGAAAGATCACAAGGCAGTCGCCGATCTGCCATCCGGGATCTACGAAGGAGCGGTGGTCCATCATCAGACGCGGCACCAGCAGTTGCTGGCCTGCCAGGGAGGCGAGAATCCCTATCTGCTGCACCAGGAACTTGGCGATTTGATGACGCGAGCTGCCACGGTGGTCCGCAGCAACGATCAGTTGCAGGCGGCCTATGAGAAATTAGGGGAGATTCGCGAGCGATCGCTGCGTTGCAGCTTGAGCGACACTGGGCAATGGACCAACCAGAACGTAATTTTCACGAAGGCCCTTCAGGATATGGTGCCAGTGGCGATGTGCATCGTCAAAGGTGCCTGGATGCGCGATGAGTGCCGGGGTGCCCACTTCAAGCCGGAGTTCTCCATGCCCAATATCACCGCCACGGAACCTGGCGAACGGCGGAGGCAGGCCGAGCAATGGTGCGACCGATTTGTCGCCAACAACAAGCGATTTCTCAAGTCATCCATTGCCGATTGGCAGGGGACAGAACCCGAGATTCACTACCAGGATGTCGATACCTCGCTGATCGAACCGCGACCCCGACTGTATGGTCTGGTCGGTGCGGAAGTGATCGAGGAAGTTTGGCGCGAGCGATCGGAGGCAAAGGCGCGAGCCGAGGGGCGGGAATACTCAGCCATGCCTTCCTTGACCGCAGCCGCAAGTGGTTGATCATCGCACAGCCGACGAGGCGCACGGAACCCAAGTTTGTATTCCCAGGATCATCTACGACGAGAACAGGCATCATGATTGCTCCCAGTGACGAGTCTCTAGCCGGTACGGCCCGTCCCCAGAAAATCAACGTTCGTATCTTGCGGCAGGATGGTCCCGGGAAACCTTCGTACTGGGAACGCCATCA
This sequence comes from Pirellulaceae bacterium, assembly GCA_044337705.1. GTDB lineage: Bacteria > Planctomycetota > Planctomycetia > Pirellulales > Pirellulaceae > JBEISR01. The sequence continues at coordinate 7,898 of JBIINB010000121.1, forward strand.
GGTCGCCTATGAGCCGGACATGAACATCATCAGCGTCGTGCAGAAGGTTGCCGCCAATGCGATGACCTCCGAAGGTCGTAAGGTGGCGCCGGTCGCCTGGGACTGCGGATGTCTGGAAGAGGTCTGCGGTTCCTGCACGATGGTGATCAACGGTCGGGTTAGGCAAAGCTGCTCGGCCCTTGTCGACCGGTTGCTCGAAGAGTCGGGCAATGAGATTGAACTGCGTCCGATGAGCAAGTTTCCTGTGGTGCGGGACCTTTGCGTCGACCGTTCGCGACTGTTCCGAGGTCTCCAGAAGGTGAAGGCCTGGGTTCCAGCAGACGGCTACTACGACATGGGCGCCGGTCCGCGGATCGGAAGAAGCGATCAGGAGCAAGCATATCCGTTGAGCCAATGCATGAGCTGTGGTTGCTGCTTGGAGGCGTGCCCCCAGTACACCAAAATCGAATTGCAGCAGAGGCCGACGGAGACCGATGCGGAGTTCCAGGCAAGAAAGAAGGAAGCGTATGATCAAGGCTTCCTGGGGGCTGCACCCATTTCGCAGGCCGTCCTGTTCAACAGCCATCCGACCGGAAGGAATCTATCGGAAGAGCGGCTGGAGGCGCTGATGCAGCCAGGTGGGATCGCTGCCTGTGGGAACGCCCAGAACTGCGTTGCTGTGTGTCCCAAAGAAATTCCGCTCACCACATCGATCGCCAAGGCAGGTCGAGCGGTGACGCTCTACTCGATCAAGAAGCTATTCGACCGTTGAACCGAGCGAACAACGCGAACAGCCGGCCGCAAGGTGCCCTTCGGCCGGTCCCTCTCAAGCCGACCGACCTGCCTCCGACTGCATGGCGCAGCGAGTATCCATTTGAGTCGCATTGGACCGACTTGGATGGGTGGCGATATCATCACGTCGAAGCGGGGGTGGGGGAGCGTCCGGTTGTTTGCGTTCATGGAAATCCCACCTGGTCTTTCTACTGGAGGTCGCTGCTGGGAACTTTGAGCGACAGCACTCGCGTTCTGGCGGTCGATCATCTGGGATGTGGGCTCAGCGATGCACCAGGGGAGGATTATCCCTATTCTTTGGCGAAGCACACCGACAATCTGGTCCGCTGGTTGGAATTGCAGGATCTGAAGAATATCCTCCTGGTGGTGCATGACTGGGGAGGAGCCATTGGGCTGGGGGCGTATCGACGGGTGCCGGAGCGATTTGATCAACTGCTGATTCTCAATACAGCGGCCTTTCCGCCGCCGCTGGCGTGGATTCCACTAAGGATCGCCGCCTGTCGATTGCCATGGATTGGCTCCTGGGCGATTCGACAGCACAACGCGTTTGCTCGCGCTGCCATCTGGATGGCGATGGAGCGGCCTGAGGGGCTGTCGCCGGTGAGTGCTCAGGGGCTGTTGGCACCATATCAGGAGCCAGCGCGGCGTATCGCAATCGATCGATTCGTGCGAGATATCCCGATGACTCAGAGTCATCCCACCTGGAAGGTGCTGAACGACCTGGAGAGTGGACTGAAGCGATTGCCACCCATCGCGACTCAACTGGTCTGGGGGATGAAGGATTGGTGTTTCACACCACGGTGTCTGCAGCGGATGCAAGGCATTTTTCCGCATGCGTCGGTGGACCGGTTGGAGCGGACAGGGCACTACGTGATGGAAGAGTCACCCGCTTCCGTGGTGGCAGCGGCACGAAGGATGCTGGATCCGCAAAAGCACGCACCAGTCCCTAAGGATTCCGGCAGTTGATGGATCGACTGACGCACCACCTTGGTGATTTGGACCAATTGCATCCCGGTTCGAACTGGACGATCGGAAGGTGTGCCGAGGCAGCGTGCGTGCTGGAGGCGACCGCGAAGAAGGCGGGCAATGTTCATCCCGATGCTGCGTTTCGAGACATGCATGTTCGAGATTTCTACCGATCCGCCGCTGCCGTGGGTTTGGCGATCGATACTAGGCCTGACGCGTCCGTCGGGGAATTGATCGAAGCGGCCTGGGAGGCAACCCGTCGCGTGGTTTCGGTCAATACGAACCTGGGCATTCTCCTTCTGCTCGCACCGCTGGTGGTAGCCTGGAGGCGTCTGGCGAGTTCCCGCGCCCCTGCGACTCCCTGCATCTCTGCGACTCCCTGCATCTCTGCGACTCCCTGCATCTCTGGTGGGCATGTCGTTGCCTTGTGGCCAAGTGAACTCCAAAGGGTCCTCCAGCAGTTGACGCGGGCTGATGCCGATTGCGTTTTTCGCACGATCGCGGCCGCCAAGCCCGGCGGCTTGGGGCAGGTCGATCGAGGAGATGTGCGGGAGGTCGCGGAAGTAACACTGTTGGAAGCGATGGAGTTGGCCGAGGCGCGCGATCGGATTGCTTGGCAGTACACACATCGATTCGAAGAGGTCTTTCGATTGGGCGATTGGATCGAAGGAAAGAGGGGGGGAGGCGAGCCATGGGGATCGCTGATTGTCGATCTGCAGCTGATGCTCCTTTCGACGGGCTGCGATTCGCTGATCGCGAGAAAGAATGGTTTGGAGGGAGCGAATGTCGTCAAGCAGAGGGCATCGCAGGTGCTTGCAAGAAAGGAGTCGAGGGATCCTGATTGGATCAAATCATGGATCGAATTCGATCAATGGCTTCGCGCTGATGGCAACAGACGCAATCCCGGGACGACGGCCGACCTGATCGCAGCGGCTTTGATGGTATCGCTGGTGCGCCAGTGGGCGATTTCAAGCCAACGTGAGATCTGCTGGTGATGAGACCGACAGGGCCTGTTGGACCCCATCGGCGCTGCAGAGTTGTAGAGGTCCGGGGGGGACGTCGACCTGCTGCCTGTCGGGCTCAGCGATCTGGGCGAGCGATGTTCATCGATTCCAGTTTGCGGTACAGCGTGGCTCGACTAATCCCCAACAGCTCGGCAGCTTCCGGAACGTTGCCGCCGCTGCGTCCGAGTGCTTCACGGATCAGTTTTTCTTCCCAATGGTCCAATCGCAGCGTGTCGAATTCCTGTGCACCGACATCATGAAGGCCGAAGTCGGTTGGGAGGATTTCGTCGCCTGCCGCCATGACGACCGCGCTGTCCATCGTGTTTCGCAGTTGACGTACGTTTCCGGGCCAATGGTATTCCAAAAGTTTCTTTCGCGCTATGGGACTCAGGTGCAGTCGGCTTCGGCCTCGCTGTTTGCGGAAATGTTCCAGGAAGACATCGATCATCAGGCCGATGTCGGGACCGCGTTCGCGGAGCGGAGGAATCCACAGCTCGAAAACGCTAAGCCGATAAAACAGGTCTTCGCGAAACCGCTTTTCCCGGACCAGTTCCTTCAGATCCCGGTTCGTCGCGGCGATCACTCTCACGTCGACCTTGACTTCCGAGGTCGAGCCTACGGGGTGGAAGGGATGACCTTCCAGGATCCTTAGCAGCTTGGCTTGTCCTTCCATCGTCATCTCCCCGATTTCATCCAGGAAGAGGGTGCCCGTGTCTGCTTGCTGGAACCACCCTGCGTGGTCTTTGTCCGCCCCGGTGAAAGCGCCTCGCTTGTGTCCGAAAAGTTGGCTTTCCATCAGGTCGACCGGGATTGCAGCGCAGTTGACGCAAAGGAGCGGTCGATGGTTGCGAGGGCTCGCTCGATGGATCGCTCGGGCAACCAGTTCCTTTCCCGAGCCGCTTTCGCCGCGGACAAGGACGCAGCCATTGGAATTGGCGACGCGTTGGATCTTGTCCTTGAGGCTCAGCATGGCGGGGCTTTCCCCGAGCAATTCATCAAAGACCGCATTCTTCGCAATGAGTCTTTCGCGGCTCGTCTGCAGTTCCACCTGCTGTTGACCTCTGGCGAGAGCCGAGCCGATCAGACTGGCTGCGGAGACGATGAAGTCGAAGTCGGCTTCACTGAATTGGTTGTTTTCACGGTAGACATGGATGGCACCGACTGTCCGGGCATCATCGATCAGCGGAACGCAGATGGCATCGGCATGTCGCTTCAGGACGCCATCGCCCCGATTCTTTTCGTTCTTGACCCAGATAGCTTTTCCCTCCCTGGAGACCAGCTCGGTCAGCTTTCGGCTGAGCATGATTTCCCCTTCGCCACCCGGCGGGATGACGCGCTGGGGGAGCAAGGTTCCGGCGGGGTCTGCCCACATTAGGCCGACGACGTGGGCGTGAGTCCTCGCCATCAGAACATCGAGCCCCAGATCGGTGACCGCCGAGGGTTCGGTCAGTCCCAGAAGGCGGATCGAGAGTTGGAACAGATCGAGCAGATCCTGCTGGCGTTTGGTGTCGGCAATGCCACTGCCAATCGAAAGCGGTACCATCGACTCCGGCTCGGACCCCATGGCGTAGTCCTGCACCAGCGTTTGAGACAGCGGAGGTCCTGCGGGGGTTGAGGGACCTGCAATGCTGATGAAAGAAAATCGCAGATCGCTGTTGCCAATCCGGATTCGGTCTCCATCTCCCAGATTGGCTGCATCGATTTTGGAGCCATTAACTCGCGTTCCATTGCGGCTACCGCAGTCCCGAATCATCCAGCTGCCCCGCTGTTTGGAGACGATGGCGTGGACGCGCGACGCCAGAGGGTCGTCGATCACGACATCGCAGCTTCCCCCTCGACCTATCTTCATCTCAATCTGGTCGTTCAGCGGGTAAGAACGATGGAGCGGCTCGCCGCGGATCACGGTGAGGATAGCACTGGTCATAAATCGGGACTCTTGGCGGTGG
>JBIINB010000002.1:0-106683 GCA_044337705.1 Pirellulaceae bacterium
CTCAGGAAATCTCTTGGGGACAACGACAAGCCGCAACTGTGGTTTGATCGCACCAAGGATTTCCTCGCCAAAATCTTTTCCTGAAAAGAGCGTCGACAAGGTAGTGTCGGCCTGCGCCAGTTGATCGTTGACTTCCTGTCCAAAGAGGTCACCGGAGCGAAGCCACATCTGGGAAAGATCGCGATAGATCGAGAGACTCGCAAGGGAGTCTGGTAATTCAAGAAGTGGTTGGGCACTTCCATCAGGCGTCAGATCGCCTACTGAATAGAGGCGATCGGGATCAGCCCACTGGCGATCGTAGGGGGTTTGCCAATCAAGGCGCAGTCGAGCCCCATCCCATCGAAGATCGGCGAATGCATGAGGAGCTCGGTTGAGGACCGCAAGGATCCCGCCAAGCAACAATTCGGCGTTAAAATCTTTTGCCTTACCGCCCAGGAGATCTTTGGCGATCCCATTCTGGCGAAGCGTCTCCAAGTCTAACCACAGACTCATCAATGCCCTTTCGGATTTTTCATCGATGGCAGCTGGATCGGCATTTTCTTTCCAGGTTTCCGGCAGATCGGCAGGCGCTTTCCATGAAGCACCTGGGTTGTCGATCATTTGATCGACCCAGCTCTTGGCAAGATCTTTATTGCCAGTGGCCAGCCAGCGTCCTTGCAGCCTGACGAAGATCAAGCCGCCGACTTGCATGGCAGTCGCGTCTCGATACTGTCGGACTTCCGGCTTATTCCCGGTTTGCTGGGCAATCACTCCAGACAATCGGTCCACCTGCTCTTCCATCCAAGTGGCGTTGCGGGCCCAACCCTGAACCGCCGCGCCCCCAGATGCCAGATCGACCCAACCAGACAGGCCCCCTTCAGACATTCCTTCCAGGAACTCTTTGGTCGACATTCCCAGAGACAGTTCGGCAAAACTGAGGACGGCGGTGGCTTGCAGCAGTTGTGGGGTTCGCCATAGCTTTTTCCATTCCTCCGAGCTTCGCAGTTGATCGACAGCAGGCGCTTCCAACCAGCTTTTAGCAGGAGCGACGCGGACCACGGCAACGGCAGTTTGGGGGATCGATTCCCGCCAGGAAATGGGCGATTGAGCCGTTGCCGAGAACGGTAAACTGGTCAAGCCAATCACCCAGCAGGCGATCCGAAGTTGGAGTCGAATCGTCGTTTTCGACATGATCGGTGGAATCCTGGTCCAGGAGGGAATGAAAGAACGACGAACGCCTGCTTTATGCTAGCAGGAATTGGTGTTCGGCAAATGATAAGGCGGCCGTCTGATTGGGGGGGGGGCTGGGTAGGAGAACCGATCTATTTTCCCTGCTTTGTCCAATCGGAATAATCGACTGAAGAGTTCTTCAATTCTTCGCCGAAACTGTGAATGTATTGGAGAAGTGTAGGAGTTCGTCGCCAGAGGGAGATTTCCAGGGTGTTGCAGGGCTTGGTGGACTACATCCAGCATTGGGGCGCACTGACGGTCCGAGGTGTCAACGCCGTCGGGGACATCACTCTGTTTGCAACGAGAATATTTCGTTGGTTGCTGGCAGCCAAACCCGCCCCTGACACGATCCTTCCGAGTTTCTATGCGGTGGGTGTCTTGAGCCTTCCCGTGGTGGCGCTGACCGGTACTTTCATCGGAATGGTGTTGGCGGTCCAGAGCATCGGTCAATTTCGCAGCATCGGGATGGAAAGTCGTCTGGGGGCAGTGATCAATTATTCGCTAGTGCGTGAATTGGGACCGGTGCTGGCCGCCACGATGCTGGCAGGGCGCGTAGGAAGCGCGATGGCAGCGGTGCTCGGGACGATGCGGGTGACCGAACAGATTGATGCATTGGTGGCGATGGGGGCCAATCCCATCCATCACCTGGTGGTCCCTCGGTTTCTCGCCTGTGTCCTTTTGATTCCGGCGCTGACCGTGATGGCCGACTTCATGGGGATTGTCGGTGGTTACTTTTTCAGCGTCAATGTGCTTCGGATCGATCACTCGCAGTACCTCCGCAACAGTCGCGACTTCGTTGGTGGGTTTGACCTTTTTTGCGGCATCTTCAAGAGCATTTTTTTCGGAGCGATCATCGCGATTGTCAGTTGCTATCGCGGCTTTCACTGCCAGTCGGGTGCGGAAGGGGTTGGCAAAGCGGCGACGGCTGCGTTCGTCCTCAGTTTCGTTCTCATTCTGGTTCTGGATCTGATGCTCAACATCCTTCTGGATGGGGTAGCGACGATTCTCTGGCCACGTGGCAATCGTCTGTTCTGACGGGCGGGCGAACGGAGTTGGAGTGCAAGCGATGGCCACCGAAGAAGCTGAAGTTCGAAAAGAAGAGCGGAGCGATGCGCTGGTACAGTTGAAGGGTGTGACGTTGAGGTTTGGAAACCAGACGATTCTCGATCAGATCGATCTGGAGATCCCTCGTGGGCAGACGCTGGTGGTGATTGGTGAGAGTGGCTGTGGCAAGACGATGCTGCTAAAGGTGATGATCCGTCTGATCGATCCGACTTTGGGAGAGGTCTGTTTCGATGGGAAACTGCTGAGGTCTTTGGGGGATGTCGAATTGACCGCTCTGCGGCAGCGAATGGGGTTCGTCTTTCAGAATGCAGCTCTCTTCGACAGCATGACCATCGGCCAGAACGTCGCCTTCCCACTCCGCTTGAAAGAAGGACTCGATCCTTCCAGAACTCGCCGCATGGTGCTCGATCGACTCGCCGAAGTAGGCTTGCCGGACAACGTCTATGAAAAGCGTCCCAACCAGCTATCCGGTGGAATGCGGAAACGGGTGGGATTGGCGCGAGCCTTGATGCTGGAGCCGGATCTGGTGCTTTATGATGAGCCGACGACGGGGCTGGACCCCATCATGAGCGACGTGATCAACGAGCTGATGATGCGCACCCGCGCCAAACGGTCGGTCACCAGCGTGATCGTCACACACGACATGCACACCGCGCGCAAGGTCGCCGATCGCGTGGTGATGCTGTACCCGCTGTCGCGCGTCCGATCGGGAGAGTCCCAGATCCTGTTTGACGGGCCGCCCGATCAGTTGGATCAAAGTAGCGATCGACGAGTCCGTCAGTTTGTCGATGGTCAGGCAGGTGACCGATTGATGGAGATGCGTAGAGCCCGAGAGGCGGGGGATCTGGAAACGCCAAACCTTCTGGATCAGATGCAGGACTGATCTCGCCTTCGCTCCATCAACGCAACCGATACCCAGGAAAGAACGATCATGGACGATTCAACCTACCGTTTCGGCGTTGGTGTGCTGGTGCTTGCATCCGCACTGATCGCTATCCTGCTGATCGTTTTCTTTGGAGCAGCTCCCACGTTCTGGGTTCCTCGCTATTCGGTCACGGTGCGATTCGACGAGGCGCCAGGGGTCGAGCAGGATACGCCGGTCCGCAAAAATGGCGTCGAAGTGGGGCGAGTCGCTTCTGTGCAGTTGCTGCCCGGCGACGAAGGGGTCAATCTGACGCTGGAACTGGATGCCAAGCACCAGATCCGACAAGGGGAAACCTGCCGCATCAGCTCCGGCTCCCTCATCACTGGAGATGCAGTGGTGGAATTCGTCAAGCCATCCGAAGCATCGTTGATCGCCCGCTTTGATGGTTCGGCAGGGTCACCAAAAAACGGGATGCTCGACGAAGCCGAAATGGCGATCGCCATGGCGGTGATGAAGGATGGCGACTATTTGACAGGCGGGACCGTAGCGGGAGATCCTCTGGCGGTCTTCGCCAACCTGCAGGATAACTTCGCCGTGACGTTGACTTCGATCGAACGAGCGGCGTCGCGCATCGATGCTTTGGCGGGCAATGTTCAGGAGGTTCTAGGCGGCAGCGACGAAGATTTTCAGGCAGTCATCGAGAAGACGAAACTGGCGGTTGAGACGTTCAACCAGACGGCAGAGACGGTTCGTCGAGTGTTCCAGCAATTGGAGAATTCGCGGGCCCCGGAGGCACTTGCCAAGGCGCTGGAGCGACTTCCTGGGGTGATCGACCAGGCGCAGAAGGTGGTGGTGCAGACGGAGAAGACGCTGCAGAGTTTCGAACAGGTGGGGGGCGAGTTCCAGGGAGTCGGCAAGGCGACCACATCCTTGTTGGAAGACCTTCAAGGGCTCAGCCAACCGCTAGGCGAAAGGGGAGAGTCGCTGGTGGGCGATGCGCAGTCGGCTCTCCGCAACCTCGATTTGATGCTGGTTGATGCACGCGGCCTGGCGAGAAAGATTTCCTCAGGTCAGGGAACCGTCGGCCGGTTGCTGGAAGACGAACAGCTATACCTCAGCCTGCTGCGGACGATTGAGAATTTTGAAAGGACGACGGTGCGCCTTCAGCCAATCCTTACCGATGTTCGCACCTTTGCCGATAAAGTCGCTCGCGATCCAAGGCAACTAGGGGTGCGTGGCGCGATTGGTGGTGCTCCGACCGGGATGGGACTGAAATAAGATCCGACGGATTGGGTTCCCTCAGGAATTCGATCTGCACCTTGAGGAAACTGCTCAGGCAGGACTCCTGCAGAACCCTGCTTCCCTGGCTATCTTCAATCACCTGAATGGCTTCGCCTGAACCACCCGGGAGACGATCGCCACCGCGCGGTCAACATCCTGTTCCTGGTGCTCGGGACCCCAGCTGAAACGAAGGGCTCCAACCTGCCAGTCTCCTGGAATGCCCATGGCGGCAAGGACATGGGATGGCTGGCTGGATCCGCTGGCGCAGGCCGAACCGGTGCTGCAGGCAAGCCCCTCGAGGTCGAGCGCCATTTGAAGTGCCTGCCGGTTCCAGCCGGGAAATGCGATGCAGCTGGTCTGCGGTAGCCTTGGCGATCGGTCGCCGATCACCACCGCACCAGGTAATGCATCCCGTAGTCGACGCTCCCACCGGTCGCGCAGCGATGCCAAGTGGTCGATCCTTCTTTCCAGTTGCTGCTGGGCATTGGAGATGGCATAAGCCATGCCCGCAGCAAGCGGCAGCGATTCGGTTCCAGGGCGACTTTCCAGTTGCTGCGAACCCCCGAAAAGTTGCGGATGGATCACCAGCGACCGCCTGATCACCAATGCGCCGATCCCAACAGGTCCACCGATCTTGTGGGCATTGATCGTAAGAAAATCAGCCTGAATTCCTTCTAGATCCCAGCGGTGCTTTCCAACCGCCTGGACGGCATCGCAGTGAAAGAGAATTCCAGCGTCGCGACAGATTTTCGATGCTTGGCCGACAGGTTGAAGCACCCCGGTTTCGTTGTTTCCTAGCATCATGCTGACCAGTGCAATCGGCTGGCCCCCGGCTAGCCATTCTTCCAGAGGTTCCAGTTGGCAGACCCCATCACTCCCGACGGGCAGCCAAAGCACTGAGCGCCCCAGTCGTTGCAACTCCGTCGCTGCATCCCGAACACTAGCGTGCTCGATCGCCGAAGCCACAATCGCTCCAGGGCGGTTCCTGGTGGCCCCGAACAACACAAGATTGTTCGCTTCAGTCCCTCCACTGGTCCATACCACGCGATACGCTTGGACTGCTGAAGTCGGAGCAGCACTGAGGGAGGCCAGCACCGTATCCGCTTCTTCATCCAGCTGCCCTCTGGCGGCTCTTCCCAGGCCATGCTGACTGGCCGGATTTCCGGGAAAATCGATCGCGATGTTTTGCATTCGCTGCAGGCATCCAGGGTCTATGGGAGCCGTGCTGTTGTGGTCCAGATAGAGCATCCCGGAGAGCCGCCCAGCCATGGAACGACTCACGATGCACCCTCCAACAAGCCCTGCTCCGATGCGGCGGGGGATGGAGGGGCCAGGAGATGAGCGACCTGAAACAGATGGGCGACACTTGGATCGATAGCAGTCAATCTAGCTGCCTCCAGGTGCTGCAGGTCGTCGATACCGATGGTCTGAAGTGTCTGATGGAGTTCCCTGGCGATTCGCATCAGCCATTCCCGGAAGGGGGCGAAAGCTGAAGCGTTGGGCCTTTCGGAATCCCAATCACCCAAGGACTCACTGCGAAATGAGCTGCTGGACGAATGGCCTTGGGAATTACCGGAACGGGAGTTGGTAGCCGGGGTGAGCAAATAGGAACGATCGATGATGATGCCAGTAGCTCCCATCGCCAAGCCTTTGGCCAAATCCAGCCCGTTTCGGATCGATGCTTCAACGAAAATCGGCCAGTGGGGTTGTTTGCAGAGCGTCGCCTGACGCCGAGCCAGACGGATCGCCAAGGGGGATGGGATTCCAAATGCAGGGGCATCGGCACCCATCGCCAATCGGGGTTGGAGCAACGTTAGGAAATCGAATCCCATTCGAATGGCCCAATCGGTGTCCTGCTCCACGCACCCGATCGGCATCGCAATCCCCATTTTCGTTGCCTTGCCGAGCATCGATCGCAGGGCGCGAAATTTCCGAGCCATGCGTTGGGAGTCGATTCCATCGATGGGAGGGTGCGCGACACGACTGCTGGCCGTCGCAATGGCACCCAACCATTGGAACTCTACCGCATCTGCCTGACGCAACTGCTGCGCGCTGGGGAATTGGTCTCCTTCTAGCGGCAAGATCCAAAAACCTGAAGAAAAACCGTCCGCATCCGGGGGCTGGGAGTTACCAACCCAGCCGATTCCTGCGCGCGATGCAATCTGCTGCAGGCTGACCGACTGCTTGGTCTGCAGGCCAAGCATTTTCTGATCCCATGGAATTCGCGTGACGATCGGCATGCAGAGCCGCAGTTGCGGTCGAACGATGCGCGCAGCGATCAGCTCATTCAAGTCTTCCTTCGCAATCGATGCGGTGCGTGCGCTGACCGGTCGCGACGTCAGGATCAATTGGTCCCAGATCGCGGTATCCTGGGCCAACACCGAGGTAGCGGCACCACTCATGGGCTGGTCTCCCTCTGGAATCCGCGAAACTCCTTCCCTGTCGCTTTGACCCCTGATTTCAGAAGCATCAAGCCAATCCGAATGTGGTCTGCCTCCTTCAATCGGTACTCCAAAACCCCCGGTGCAAGCGAATCGACATCACCCCGTATGTAGATCGTGCCTCCCTGCATTTCGGAACCCAGAAGGGGGCCTGCCGATCCGCCAACGATGATCGTGCCGTTTCGCATCCGATACCCACACTCTCTTCCGACATCCCCTCGCACCATCACCTCACCCCCCTGCAGTCCTGCGCCGCAGCGATCTCCGGCGCTGCCATATACCGCAAGCAGCCCGCCAGTCGACAGACTGGCTAGGTAATCGCCCGCATGGCCTCGAACTACCAATTGGCCGCTCTCCATCCCCTGCCCAAATGCCCATCCTACATCTCCCGTCACTTCGGCGTCCTGGCCTCCGAAGGCTAACAGGCAGTAATCTCCTAGGCTTCCCTCGATACGCCACCTTTGGAAGGACGCGATACCTGCGCCGATCGCATGATGCCCTTGCGCTCCTACGATGGTCACCGATTCGATGCCACGACTGGCTGTGGCGATCTCCTCGGTGCAGCCATCGACGCTTTTTTTGGAGATGTCGATTTTCTTTGGAGTCGTCTGCTCGCCCATCACAACTAGCTCCATTCGGCTCCCGATGAACTACGACGACCTGCCGCGCGTCCCGCCCTATGCCAATCGATGATTGTAGTCTTACCCAGGCATTTGCGAGCAGTTTTTAGCCAGTCCCCGCGGGATCTTTGGCATCCTGATGGCCTCCTCCGGGATTGGAGGCTGCTACGATGAACCGAAGTGACGCCAACCTTCGCACTGGACGGTAGGTATCTTCTGAATCCTGTGAAGAATCAACGACATCGGGAGACGATGGAATGGTTTTTCTGGCCCGATGGAACGACCAAGGGGAAGCAACCTGCAACCCATGGGGCACCTTTTGGGTTGCGATCCTAACTTCTGTCGCCACGATTTTTGCGCCACTAGCTAAAGCACAGAATTTCTGGATCGGATACACCGAGGGAAGGAATGATTTGGAGGACGGACAGTATGCAAATTGGGTGACCCAGCGAGCCTGGCGGGTACTGGCCGACGGAAGCCGAAGGGAGCAAATCGCTGCGGAACTGATTGTCGGGGAGGATCAGTGGACCCAATTCGCCGGTTGGTCACCCGACGGGGAGAAGGCGATCGTAGGACTGCACCGAGAGACGAAGGAGAATGCGCTCTGGGAACGAGAGCATCGGATGTTTCGCATGACCGAAGGTTGGCAGTCGGATGCCTACCTTATATCGCAGACCGACGGGGAGCTCTTTTGCCCCACTTCGGTCGATCGGGTCAGCGCATGCAATACCGGTTTGTTCTACCTGCCCAATAACCTTGGCTATGGTTTCACACCACTGATCGATGGAATCTCTAAGCCATTCGTCATGGATTTGGATGGACGCAACAAGCGAGATCTTTCACGCGATTCGAATGCCTTTTCCTACGGGTACAGCATTTCGCCCGACGGACAGCTCATCAGTTACCACGCAGACTATCAGGTCTACATCGCGAATGCCCGGGGCGAGAACAGGATTCGCATCACCGACCAGTTTCCATTCCAATTTGCGCCGCGATGGTCCCCCGATGGCCAGTGGCTTCTGTTTGTCGCCGGGGAGCACTACGACTGCCATCCGCATGTGGTACGGAGAGATGGCACTGGTTTGCGAAAGGTGGCGGATCGGGCCGGATATCGCGGCGTGGTGGAAGTGCTGAAGCATCCCGATTTTCACAGCGAGAGCAGCGATCTGCCGGTCTGGGGTGCAGACAGCAAAACCATTTTCTTCACCGCCCAGTTCGATGGGAGGGTCGAACTGATGCGATCGGATCTGGAGGGAAATGTCGAGCGGCTGACATTTTCCTTGCCGGGTGTTCGCCACTACCACCCTGCAGCTTCCCCTGATGGCAAATCGCTCTTATTTGGCAGCGACCGCTCTGGGTGTATGCAGCTTTACGTTCGCCTGCTAGAGACACAGCACGATCGGCCGATCACGGACGCCAAGCCAGGCTTCGCCGCCATGCATGGCCACTGGCAACCCATTCCCCCAACTCTGCCTCTCGATTTGGGTACCTCACCTTGAATTCGATGTAGTCGTTCCCGATGATCGAACCGGAATTCGAGGACGAATCGATCCACCAGCAATTCAGAGGATGCCATGAGGCAATGCGTCAACGGGATGGAGGGGGCGACGATGCAGCAAACTTTGCAATAGGCGAGTCGCCTGGAGCAAGAACGACCAAGTAAGAGAAACCCCCAACTCTGCTAATACAGGGCGACGGGACTACAGGGCGACGGGGCGTCCTTAGCGCTCCGTTCAGCTCACCTTCTTTCTCAGACCGGTCCGCGGATTGACGCTGTCGAAGCGAGATGGACTCTGAGATGGCCTTGGAGGGATCGCCGATGGCGAGTTGACAGAGGACTTGGACGAATAAAAACGCTACCATAGCAACCGGCTGGGCTGGTGCCAAAAGGAGGGGAGTTTGATTTTTCTAAGAGAATTTCTTCCGCTTTCCCGTTTCCGGCGAAATCGGGGATGGTAGCGAAAAACCTACCATAAAGGTCAGTTGGTCATACCTTGATCCCCCCTGAAAGGAGTGTTTGCATGGCAATCTCCCTTTTGACATGGAGTTGCCGGGGCGATAGCATCCGATAGAGAATGATGCGACAGCTGACCTGAAAAGTGTTGGCATGGAGCGGATTTCATCCCACCGACGGAACCAGGGACCAGTGGTCGAAGGCAGGAGCCGAATGACGCTGGGACCTCCCACCCACCCTCGAGTGCAGCTGGATCATGGATGGGACTCGGCCAGAACGCTGTTACGAACTGAATGGAAACTGAGACGTTTCCTATCGGTTTGTCTGATTTCTGCCGACCAGCGCAACGATCGCCCTAATAGGGTTTGCAAGGTATTGCACGATGATCACCAATAGCCAGTCGATCCCACCTTCTCTGGACGTCAATCAACTTCGCACGGTGGCCGATTTGATGCGGGAAAAACAGTCCCTGCAGCCATTGGCCGTCCGTTGGGAGTTCGAAGGAGAGAAGGAATTGCTGGTGGAAACCGCCAGATCCATGGGTTTGGAGTGGTTGGAGGGGGACGACCTAACAGTTCCTCCGGAGGCGATCGACGGGTTCCCGATCAAATTGATCCACCGCCACGAAGTGTTTCCGTTGGAGCGGGGGGAGGGGTGGATTCGGATTGCTGTCAGCAATCCATTTGATTTCCATGCGATCGACGCAGTCGCCACGTCTCTGGACCTGGAAGTCAAATCCGTTGTCGCGACGCCCGAGGCGATTCGCCGCTTGGTGAAGCGGTATCTAGGTGTTGGCGCGGAAACGATTGACGGCCTAGTCGCCCTACAAAGCCGCAAGGCGGGCGATGTGGAGATGCTGGAAGAGATCTCCACCGACGGATCGGAGGATGCCGAGCAGGCGCAGCAGGCTTCGGTGGTCCGGCTGGTCAATGAGATTCTGGCGGAGGCGATCGAGGCGAGGGCCAGCGACATCCATGTGGAATCGCAGGAGAGCGGACTGAAACTTCGATATCGCATCGACGGGGTGCTGCAGAAGCAACCAACACCCGCCGAGATGAATCAATTTCGTGCGGCGATTGTGAGTCGACTGAAGATCATGGCCAAGCTGAATATCGCTGAAAAGCGAGTGCCTCAGGATGGCCGAATCAAGTTACGCGTGTCGGGGCGCGAGATCGACCTTCGCGTTTCGATCATTCCGATGCTGCATGGCGAGAGTGTCGTCATGCGTATTCTGGATAAGTCGAATCTGAAGTTTTCGCTTCGCGGTATCGGAATGTCGGATGCCGTTTATCAGGATTTTCAGAGGCTGATCAACCTGCCGCACGGGATCATTTTGGTGACGGGTCCAACCGGATCGGGGAAGACGACGACGCTCTATTCTGCCTTGCACGAAATCCAGTCCGAAGACACCAAGATCATCACCATCGAAGATCCGATCGAGTATCAGTTGGAGGGGATTAATCAGATTCAGGTGCACCAGAAGGTTGGTCTTTCGTTTGCCGCCAGTCTGCGTGCCATCCTCAGGCACGACCCGGATGTTGTGCTGGTGGGGGAAATTCGCGATCTGGAAACTGCCGAAAATGCAACTCAGGCCTCGCTGACCGGCCATACAGTCTTCAGCACACTGCACACCAATGATGCGGCTGGTGCCTTCATGCGACTTTGCGACATGGGGGTGGAGCCGTTTCTGGTGTCCAGCACCGTAGAAGGGGTGCTGGCTCAGCGGTTGGTTCGAGTTCTCTGCAACGAATGCAAAGAAGCATACCATCCTTGCCAGTCCGAGTTGCCAGACGACTTCCCTGCAGAAGCTCGCTTGGATCCTGACCTTCGTCTGTATCGGCCGAAGGGATGTGAGGCATGCCGAGGGCTAGGTTATCGAGGGCGTAAGGGGATTTACGAACTGCTGGTGACCAACGATGAAGTGAGGCACTTGGCTACCCAGCGCGTGCCGTCGCATGTCATCAAGGAGGCCGCGATGCGAGGTGGCATGCAGACCCTTCGGATGGATGGCTGGCGGAAGGTGCTGGATGGCACGACGACGCTGGACGAAGTGGTGCGGGTCACCAAGGCCGACTGACGATGCCTGATTTCGCGTACGTCGCCAAGACCGCCAATGGGATGGAGACGCGGGGCGTTCTTCCTGCCGGAAATCGTCGCGAGGCGATGCAGCGACTGCGCCAGAAATCGCTTTTCCCAGTCTCCCTCACCGAGACCAAATCCGCCAGCGACACCTCGTCGTCGCTGGCTCACTGGATGCCGGTCAAAAAGGAACAGGTCGCCGATTTCTGCACCCAGCTTGCAGACCTTCTGACCGGCGGAGTGCCGCTGCTGGAGTCGCTGAAGATTCTCCAGGAGGCGACGGTCCATCCTAGGCTGCAGCAGGCGGTCGGTCGAATCCATGACGCCATCACCGAAGGGCAGACGCTGGATGAAGCGATGGCGGCCGAACCGGCGATGTTCAACGAGTTGATGCTCAGCATGGTGCGAGCTGGCCAGGAAGGGGCATTTCTGGAAGATGCACTTCAGCGGACCGCTGGTTTCCTTCGGAAGCAGGATGAGCTGCGAGCGAAGATTGTGGGGTCGCTGACCTATCCGATGATTCTCGCCTTTGTCGGGTCGATCGTTACTGCGCTGATGATTGTCTTTCTGGTCCCCAAGTTCCAGCCGTTTTTCGATCGCCTGGAACAGTCAGGGAAGGGGCTTCCCTGGATCACGGTGGCACTTCTGACTCTGAGCCAGGGGCTGATGCGATTTGGATGGGTCATTCCGTTGATAATTTTCGGCGCCGTGGTCGGCATTCGCCGCTTCCTGGCATCCGATTGGGGACGATTCCAGTTCGATCGCTGGAAGCTCAGGATTCCCGTTCTGGGATCGATCTTCCATGATGCTGCGGTCTCGCGAGCCTGCCGCATTCTCGGGACGCTTCTTCACAACGGAGTCCCCCTGCTCAAGTCGCTATCGATCAGCAGCGAATCGACCGGCAACCGATTGCTGGAGAAGGCGATGCGCGACTCCGCGCAGAACATCACCTCTGGTGATACCCTTTCCAAGCCGCTGGCAGCCAGCGGGCTGATTCCACCTCAGATCATGGCGATGATCCGCATCGCAGAGGAATCCAACACGCTGGATGACGTCCTGGTCAAAGTGTCAGATCGAATCGATCAGAAAATCGAACGAAAACTGGAGGTCATGGTCCGCATGATCGAACCGCTGATGCTGGTTCTCATCGGCGGGATGGTCATGTTCGTGATCGTTGGTGTACTATTGCCAGTGTTCGAATTGAATTCCACTGTAGGATAATGAACCGATCAGACCGCCTTGTGATGCCAGCAGCATCCGGCGGCAACATCTTCCGATACTGGATGAAGGAGTGCTGGAATGAAACGAAGAAACCCAACGCGACGCGGTCTGACGCTGATCGAGTTGATGATTGTGTTGGTGATCCTGGTGGGCTTGATGGCAATCGTGGGTCCCCGAGTTCTTGGAACTCAGCGGAAGGCTGATATTCGAACCGCTCAGGCTCAGATCGGAAGCATCAATTCGGCTCTGAAAATGTATGCCGTCGACATGAAGACCTATCCGTCCACCGAAGAGGGATTGGCGCTTTTGTTGGAGTCGCCGGAAGACGAGCGGCTTGCTAAGAACTGGGACGGCCCCTATCTGGACGGCGACTTGCCGGTCGACCCTTGGGGAAATGACTTCCAGTACGAATTCGGTGACGAGGAAAGCGAAGATGCTCCCGACTTTCCCCTGGTCTACTCACTGGGGCCCGACGGACAGCCCAATACTTCCGATGACGTAGGGAATGTTTCCAAAGAAGATTCGGGTGGTGATGAAGGAAGTAGCAAGGGTTCCTCCGGTCGATCCCGTCGATCAACCAAAGAATAAGCTGACAACCGTCGCTTCCATCGAGGTCTTGCGATGCCTTGTTTGTAGAGGATATCCACGATGGCCCGACGGGGTGGTTTGACGCTGATCGAGTTGATCGTGGTGCTGTCGATTCTGGCAGGGGTGGTAGCTCTGGCCTGGCCTTCTCTCCGGAAATCGCTAGCTGCCAGTGCACTCCAGGAGGCTGCACGGCAACTGCAGTCTGAAATCCGTTGGGCCCAAGATGAAGCAGTCCGTTCCGGCCATGCCATGGTCGTGTGGCTGCCTTTGGAAGAAGGTCCGTTGCAGATCGAGTCATTGGAGGATGCACTGGCGCTGGATACTTCCCTCACCCCTTCTGCTGGGTTGCGCGAACCTGTGGAGAAGGAGGGAGACGAGCCTGAAGGGCTGGTGGGCCAAAAGGATCGCGGGAGGCCACAGCTGCAGGCTCGACAGCCCAGAGACCGGGAGGTGCGGCTGGCGGATGATCTGGTGATCGCCTACTACGGCCCGTTGCCCAACGATTCCGACGAGACCGAATCTGAGGAAGATGGTACCGAGCCGCAGCGGCAAATTCGAGCATCGTCCGAGGAGGCTGGGGAGTTGCCGATGGAGTTGGCAGCAGAGCCGTCCGGCGATTCTCGTCCGATGCGACGGGTGCCGATGATCGTTTTGCCCAACGGTGCGATCCGTGATTCCGCCATCCAAATCGTTCAGCCAAGCACCGATCGATCGCTTTGGCTAAGTATCTCACGGCAGGGCGAATCGATGCGTGCGGAGAAAGATCGATGAGGCGGCGATCGGGGTTTTCCCTTTTGGAAATGATCATCGCGACAGCGATTCTGGCTGCCGCTGCCGGACTGCTGCTGGAACTGATCGGGCAAGGTAGTCGGCTGGCCAGGAAGGCGGACAGTCGCAGCAAGGCGTACCAGATCGCCGATGCACTGCTGCAGGAGACGCTGCTAGGTCAAGACTGGGAAAGCAATCGGTCGGGGGAGGCGGTGGAAGGGATGGATGGCTGGACTTGGCAGCGCTCCTGGGTCGAAGAATCTGCCAGCGGGATGGGATGGATCGTGATTGAAGTCTGGGGGCGGAACTCCGGCGACTTGAAAGGAGCTCAGCGAACTCCTGCAATCGGATCTGCGGCCAGCACGCCACCCGCAGCTCGGCTGGTCAGGCAGGTGCGCCTTGGGTCGAAACCGGATCCGCGAGCAACGGGCAAATCGACTTCCGGTGGCTCAGTGCGCGGTAATCGCGGTAGGCAGCCACTATGAACCGACATGCCTACTCTCTGATCGAAGTGCTGATCGCCCTGGCGATTTTAGGTCTGTTGATGGGAGTCGCCTGGGGGCTGTTGGGGTCGTTTCAGGAGACCCAAGAGCGAGCGTGGCGTCAGACCGAGCAGATCGACCTTGGCCAACAGGTTCGTAGCCGTCTGCATCAGGACTTGCTGCAGTCGATCGGGCATCAGGTCCGAATCGCTGCCAGTAACAACTCCCCTCCAGCCCCCTCTCGCGGCTCGTCACCAGCCGCGGCTGGTCGCAACCCAGGCAACGCGATGACATCCAGCCGATTCTCTGGTGACGAGAATGGATTCACTTTGGAGCTGACGCCACGATTAAGTCCCGTCCATTACTGGACTCACCTTCTGAAGACCCCGTCGGAAAGTCTGTTTGAGGCAGCACCGCAGGTGCCCAGGCTGCCACTACGCATCGAAGTCGCTTGGAGGTTGGAGGAGAACGGCTTCGGCGATTTTGAATCGTATCTGTTGTCGCGAGAGATCCGTTTCTTTTCGGAAGAAGATGACGAAGAGGCGGTGGACAGCATCGGGCCTGATCGTCGAGGGGGGCGACGGGATCAGCCCGAGCCGTCGCCGGTTGAACGAGCTGCCAGAGGGCAGTTGCCCAATGAGGGCTCGACGAATGGGCAGCAAGGTGAATTGGACAACCCGTTTCCTTCCTCCTCGGAAGATCTACTGGAAACCTGGGAAGGGATATCCAAGGGGCGTTTTCGCTACCACGATGGCACGGGATGGACGCAACAGTGGAGGGCAAGCCAGCAGGCTGCGGTTCCCTACGCTGTCGAACTGTCGATTCTCTTCCAGACGAGAAAAGATCGCGCCGCCATGCGGGAGGAAATCGAGAACGCAACGGCAGGGGAGACCACGGAAAATCAACTGAAGGAACTCAATGAATCCAGCCAGTCCCCTTCCGATCTGCCGCTCCTGGAACGAACTGGAACGTTGGAAGACCCTGAGTGGGAGCAGAAGGACCTCTGGATCGTCGTAGCGACTGGTCGATTTGAAATGGATCGCAAGGGAGCTTCCATTGAGCCGACGGATCGACCAGCGACTGGCGGGGCAGGCGAGCCGGAGGGGGGGGCACGTTCACCTGCTGCCGAACCAAATCGGCCGTCACCTAGCCGCCCGAATCGACTCGGCCGCGGCTTGGGATCCCAGTCCGGAGGATCGCCATGAAGCTTGATCACCTTTCCAAAGACAAAGAAAGGAAGCGAGGAGTCAAACCAGTCCGGGTGGCGCCCATGGGCGGTAACGGTCGACTTGGCGTTCGCGCGACCAGAGAGGGGATGGCACTGCTGGTGGTTCTGGTGCTGACAATGTTTTTAGCGTTAGCGGGCTACAGCTACCTGGACCAGATGGAAAAAACGGCGATGCGAGCGGCTGGGCAGGGCGAATCGATACAGGCCGAGCGGGTGTTGGAGAGCGGTGTGGAGTGGTGCCTGCGGTGGATCGAGCAGCCGGGCGAAGCAAGGGAGACAGTTGGTGGACTGGTCGACAATGCCCAGCTGTTTGCCGGAATACCTCTGGAGCCACCGGTGGGGCGAGGGAGCCCGGCTACCGATGGGGGATGGCGATTTACGGTCCTCTCTTCAGCGGCCGATGCCTCGCGTCGCGAACCGATGAACTCCAATCCCCAACGCTCGTCCAGCATGCCGACGGAGTCGACATTGGTCTATGGAATGGACAACCTCTGCGCGAAAGTTACATTGGCTCAGCTGATCCGCTGGGAGGCGATTGAACCGGGCAATGCGATCCAGTTTTTGAAGGGACTCCCCGGTGGGGAACCCGAGGGTGGCTTCGATGGGGAAAAGATTCAGCTGGCGGTGCGGCACTGGAGCCGCAGCATGGAGCGTCCCGGTCCACGCACCGGTCGTGCAACCATTGACACGCTGGTGTCGGATGAGCGGTCTTTGGAAGAACATCACTGGGATCAGCTTTGGACCGGCGGAGACCTGAATCAGAATTATCAGCTCGATCTCTGGGAGGTGCAGTGGCGAGACCAGTTGCCACCATGGCAACGCGGGCCGGGGCGCCCCGGCCTGAACTCGATGCCAGTGCAGCAGCGACCGGGGGTGTCCCAACTGCCTCGTCCGCAGGGCTGGCAGCATTGGATCGCTGAGTTCAGTGGCTGCAGGAACATCCGCAGGGACGGTCAACAACGCATCTCCATCAACCGTCCCGATCTGCTTCGACTGCATCAAGACTTGATCCAAATCTGGCCTGCCCCCTGGGCGTCCTATTTGATCGCTTATCGACAGTATGGCGGGCGACCTGCTTCGGACAAATCGAATAGTCCTCAAGGAGCAGCTGGGAGTGAGTCGACTGATTTTGTCCCCGATTTCTCGGTTGCCGGTGGGACCATCATCGCTTCGCCACTGGATCTGATCGACAGCGAAGTGACCGTTCCATCCAAATCCGGGGAGGCGGCTCGGAAACTTACCAGCCCCATTCAGAGCAACGGCCCGGAATTCGCGGAGCAACTGGACCGGCTGGTCGATGATGTCTGGTTTGAGGATGTGGAGTACCGGGAAGGGGTGATCGACACATTGGAGGCACCTTTGGAAGTGTTGCGTGCGTTGCCTGGGGTCAGCGAGGAGGTCCTGACCCGTTGGGTACAGGTCCGCCAACAGAATGGTGCGGCCCGGCGATCCACCCCGGCCTGGTTGGTCCGGGAGCAGGTGCTGGATCTGAAACAACTGCGTGCCTTGTTGCCATGGCTGACCTGCCGAAGCGACACCTATCGCGCCCAGGTGGTCGCGTTCCGAGACGCGATGACGCCGATCTTACGGAGGGTATACTTGCTGGATGGGCGGCGCGATCCGGCCGTCAGCGTCCCCTCCCAGTGGCTTGGACAATGGGATGGAGGCTGGTCGATCGGCGTTTTGGATCCAGGAGACCGTCCCGTTGCATCCGGCGGAAGCAGTGGGATCGAGCAGAGGGGAGAGCGATAAGAGATGGCTCATTGGATGGAAAGGACGATCCCCAGTTTGTCGATCGGCAAGGCCAAGCCCAAGGGCGCGGTGGTCGCAGACTGGGATCGCAATGAAGTCCGTTTCCTGGCAATCGCCCCCCTGCGAACGGGGCTGGAGATCCTTGCCAGCGCTTCGGCACCACGTACGGCCGACGATACGCCAATGATCACCCTCGGTAAGTTGCTGGCGGGCTCACGCTTCCTGTCGTACCCACTGGTCTTGCTTTTGTCCCGAACCGATCTGGAAATGATTTCGCTGGTTCTGCCACAGGAGGCCCAGGACCAGTTTCCAGAGATGGTGCAACTGGAGATCGAGCAAAGGTTGGGTGAGCATGAGTCAGCGCCTGTCGTCGACTACGCGATCGCCGGCAACAACGTCGCCAGCGGCGTTGATGTTCTAGCGTTTTCGATGCTCCCCGAGGAGGTCGAGCGCTGGAATTCAGAAGCGAAAGGACAGAAGCTTCGGCTTGCAGCGATCGCACCGAGGCATCTGAGTCTACTGGCTAAGCTTCCGGCCGGAGCCATGAATCAAACTCGCGTTGCCATTCAAAGTATGCCCAGTGAGGTGGAAATGGTGGTGGCCAGAGGGAGCCAGCCGCTCTTCCTGAGAACGCTGCGGTTGAGTACCGACGATGCCAGCAGTATCGCCGAGCAGATCCTGTTGGAAGTCCAGAGATGCCTGTCCCTGTTGCCGTCCGAGCATCCAGGAGCGGAAGCAGATGTCCCAGCAATAACGCCTTCTCCCTCGCCTCCTCTATTTGTCTTTCCTGGAACCGATGCAGGGTCGCTGGCCGAAGCGCTCCGGGAACGAAAGGTCGCCGAGGTCCACTACCTGAGCCCTTCGTCCCTTTGGCCCTCCGGAAGCGTTTCCAGCGAGATTCGCACAGAGCAATTTGCTTCGCTGCTCGGGGCAGGAGAACAGTTCCTTCAGCAGCAGTTGGCGGTCAATCTACTGGCCCCCAAGAAACCGCCCAAAGCGATCCATCCCTTGCGAAAGTGGGGACCGATCGGTGGACTCGCAGCGGCATCTCTGGCCCTGGGGGGGTGGTTTCTATACTCCGATGTCCGTGACTTGAATGCAGAAGCTAGCAGGCTGCAGTCCACCAGAGACGATCAGTGGAGACTGGCCAACAAATCGGCTGAAAGGATCGACAAACTGGATTTGGTCGATAAGTGGGAAGCGGAGCGAGTCGATTGGCTGAGCCTCGTCGGTTCGCTCTCCAGCACGCTTCCTCCTGGCGATCGCGCCTCGGTGCGTCGGATGACTGCGAGCGTCTCTACGGGAGGGCCGCAATTGAGCCTCTCGGTCATGGTCAAGAGTCCTGAAGATCTCGCATTGATGGAAGAAAAGCTGCGAAGCCAGGCGATGGAGGTTTCCAGTCAGAGAGTCAATCAGCAGGCGAGCGAAGAGGATTATCCGTGGCAATTCGAAACCACCATTGTGGCTCCCTGGGGGGATCCCTCGAACACCGATCGATGGATCGAACCAACCGGTCAGGTATCCCAGCCGAGTGTACCTGATCAGGACAATGCGGCAAAGCTGCAGAAGGAAGATCCCAAGCCTCCATCGGAGCCGTCCTCGGCTACCATGGAACCGACGGGAGACAATTCATGACATCGACAACCAAATGGTTGCTGGCCGGGGCCGCAGTGGTCTTCGGGCTCTATGGAGTCGATTCAATCTATCGGGGTTGGATCGAGCAGCCGACGATCGTGGCCGGTAAGAAGATCGAGAAGCTTCAGGCGGAAATAGAAGATGCCGAGGCTTTGCAGCGCAAGGCGCGCAAAGCGGTCCGGCCAATGGAAGTGCTGGAGGGGAGATCGCTGCCAAGTGATCCGGAGTTGGCCCGGTCCAAATATCGGGAATGGTTGCTGTCGATGATTCAGCAGCATGACTTCCAGGATGCTTCCGTCGATGCAGGCAGTCCTGTCGCGGTGGAAGTCAAGGCTAGAGTTGGCAAGTCCAAACGGAAGTCGATCGGCTATCGCATCCCGTTCTCGCTTCGCAGCCGCGCGACCCTGGCGCAGTGGACTGCCTGGATGCAGCAGTTCGAACAAGCGCCTCACCTGCATAAGATCAACTCACTTTCCATCACCCCCTTGGGAAACGGTTCCGAATTGAACCTCCAGATGGAACTGGAGGCGATGGCACTGGATAGCGCTACGCAGGAAGAGCAGTTGAGCGACTGGATCCCAGACCCGCAAGTCGCTACAGCGCCGACCGCCGGGCTGGCCATCGTGCAACGCAATCTCTTTGCGACGGGATTTTCCAAGTCATTGCAGGCGCTGCGACTGAAAGCGATCACCACGGATCGCAAGGGAAGTCTTGAGGCTTGGTTTTCCGGGAAAGATGGAGCTGCGACGACTCCCTATAAGGCTCCTGCTGAAGTTCCGGTACCACTACACCAATTGCAATTGACGGAAATCGCGTCGGACCATGTTCAAATTCAGATTGACGGACAAAGCGTTCGATTGAACTTAGGGCAGTCGATTGCCGATGCACTTTCGATGCGGACCGTAACCAACTCCAAGGAGCCTAATCCATGAGCCGCCTAACTCGCGCAAGTCGTTCGCTGCTCCTAGCTGCCTGCACCGTGTTACCGTTGTCGGCGATTGCGGCTATGCCGGTTCAGGGGCAGATGTTCGGGCAGCGGTCGATGGGGCAACCAATGGCGCGACAGAGTCGACCGGGCAGTGGTCAGCTTCCCAACCTGGGACAGGGCATGATGCCGGGCATGGGGGGGGCGATGCCAAGCCAGGGGGGCGGTGCCCCGCAGGGAATCGTACAAGGGCAGGAGCGATTTCTCAGAGGCAATCGGAACCCCCAGGCCTTCGTCGGCTCCGATCGCCGCGATCAGCAGGGTTTTGTCGGAAGCGAGCAGTCGATTGGGACGGGGCGAGTCGCTACGGCAACGGAAGGACTGCGGGTCGAATCGAACCGAGCTCGCAATAGGCCGCTACCCGCCAAGTTGCAGCGTGGAATCTATCCGCCTCGTCTGGTCGTCGATGAATCGTTCTACACGCCGATAGAAAGTTTGGATTCGGCGGAGGAGGTGCCAACGCAGCCGATGGACAGTCGCAGCTACGCCGATGATTCCGGAGCTCGCCGTTTCTCAACACCCCGAGCATCGATCAATCGCCAAGTCCCGGCCGTACGGCGATCGTCCGACTCGCAGTCGCGGTTGCAACGAATCGGGGGCCCCCAGGTCCGCTCGCGACTGGTGGGTAGAACCATGGTTTTAGAAGGATCGGTCGAAAGCCAGCAGCGCGCCGAACTTCTGGCGGATGTGGCCGCCATGGAACCTGGAGTGGATCGTGTCGAAAACCGACTGCGGATTGGTTCCCAGTGAGCTCCGGCGTTGATTCCATGTTATGGCGACCAGCACACCTGCTCGTGCTCCTGCTCGAAACCCGCCCTGATGATTACGCAGGCCGCTGAACACGACCAACGATACGTTGATCGACTCTCAATCGCCTGTGTAGCTCAGCTAGGACGCACTCCCGACCAATTGCTTCGGGTGGCGATAGAAGGTGATCGAGTCGCCTATTTGAACGCATACTAGGATGCTGAGATCGATTACGAATACGAGTATCGCTGCGCTGAGCACGAGCCCAAATCGAAGAGCCACCAGTATCATGCCGTGAACCGGAGCGGCGAAGTCGTGTGATTTTGAACTAGACAGTCTTTCGTCGCCGGCCGGCGACGGCATGCGTTCGAGTGCTGCGACAGGTATCGTCACATCGGGATCAGCAGACCGATCAGGGCGAGCATCGCAAGGAGCACCGGAAGCTTACATCTTTGGCTTTCCAGCAGCGAAAAAGCCGCCAAGACAACCAGCCAATCCGAGGGATGGTGCATGGCGTGCGAGCCCAGGGGGCGGATGCAGGTGGCTGCCAGCAGGCCGACAACAGCAGCATTGATCCCCAAAGATGCAGAGTGAAACCAGCGTCGCCCCGACAGACGGCTCCAAAAAGGCAACATACCCGCTGCCAGAAGCAAGCCGGGAAGGAATAACCCCACCAGGCCAATGATCGCTCCAGTGATCCGCCAAGGTTCCGAAGCGGCATGGGCACCGAGGAAGGCACCGAAGGTGAACATCGGGCCTGGAATAGCCTGCGCGGCTCCATAGCCGGCAAAAAAAGTGGCGTGGTCGATCCCGCCTGCTGCGGTCCTGCGAGCTTCCAGCAATGGGAGCACAACATGGCCACCGCCGAAGACCAAAGCGCCTGCGACGTAGGTGTCGCGAAACAGCTGGGTCAATCTTCCAGCGACCGACGCACGCTGGTTGGTTTCCCAGGTTGAGAACAGCAGCAGGATGAGGAAAACCGGTAGGCACAGCCAAGCTCCCCGGGGAGCACGGATGCTGGCGTCTTCGGACCTAGGCGTCTTGGAGACCGGTAGCCAACCGGCGGCCAGTAGCGCACAGACCAGCAGCGACAGAAGTTGGATGGCAGGGTATGGCATGGCCAGTTGAGCAATCATGGCGCTGATCGCAAGCGATCTCAGGAAGAGGGTTTTGCAATTGGCTTGGGCCATCGATCTAAAACCCGTGAGCACCACGGCCATGGCGAACCATAGAAGGGAGCGTTGGATCTTTTCCCACCACCAAGCGGAGGCTGGAGGCTGCCAGAGGGCAAAGATCGTCAGCCATGTCGCCGAAGGGAAGGCGAAGCCACTGATGGCGGCGAAACCTCCCAGCCAGCCGCAGCGATGCAATCCGATACAAAATGCCTGTTGCGAACTGCCCGGACCGGGCAGCGACTGACACATTGCCATCAGTCGCGTATACTGCTCGCTCGACATCCAGTTGCGACGGATCACCAGTTCCCGGTGGAAGATCGCAAGATGCGCCATCGGTCCACCAAAGGACCAGCAGCCAAGCCGCAGGAAGATAAGAAACACCTTCGATGCGTTACGGAAAACAGAAGACCCCTGGTGCATAGGGGGGTCGTTGGGCGAATGCAGTTCAGGGTCGGAACTGATGGTTGGATCCGCTTCCATCGATCGAATGTCAGGCGGCCATGGGACGAGTGGTTTCCGTGACTTGATGCGCCATCCAGCGGCGGATCGAATCAAACATCGGCTGCCACTCCGTTTCATTCGGGATATCGTGGCGCAGGCCACGCACGCAATGTAGGGTGACCCAATCGCTGTTGCGAGCAAGATCGCGTGAGGCATCGGGGCTTGCCAGCACATCGCTGCTTCCGTGGATGATAAAGCACGGTTTGCGAATCCGATGGGCATTTTCCAGTATCCACTCGCCGGAATGAATCAGTTCGGTTCCCAGGCGAACCGAAACGCGGCGATGAACCCAAGGGTCCTTTTGATAGGCTTTGATGGCGGAGCAATCCTTGGTCAGCGCCTCTAGTTGATTTGGAAGACGCACAGTCCAGTGGGGAATCCAGCGGCTTGCAGTCCGGCCCGCTTGCAAGACTCTTGGCGGAATCGACTGTACCGGTCTGAGCATGGGAGCCAGCAGAACCAGGCCGTGGCAAAATCCGGGGCGGCGTAGCATCCAGTTGAGCGCCAGATTGCCCCCCATGCTGTGACCTAGAACAAATCTTGGCAGATCCTGCATCCCGGGAATGGTCAGAGTCCCTGCGCAGTGGACTTCTTCCACCAGATGCTGAAACGACTTGATGCACCCACGCCATCCGAAACTGCGTCCATGACCGATCAGATCGCAGGCGACCACCGCGATGCCATGTCGCGTCAACCATCGCGCAGCGCGGTCAAATCGGGCGCCGTGGTCTCCGAGTCCATGCAGAATGCTTAGCGTCGCCCAGGGGTCACTCGCTTCCGGAACCCATCGATGCACGAAGCGAATCATGCCACTGCCGATCAATTCGTGCCTGGAAACATAAAGCATCTCGGACTCCCTTCCGTCGTTCGTCGGCTTCCTGCCGTTCGTGAGACTAGCAGATGGCCGGAAAACGGATCAAGGTGAGTCGGGTCGAATTGCCTTATCGGTCACTATTGCTGATATATTGAAACGGTGGAATCCAGGTATTCTTGGGGGGCCTCCCAGGATCGCCCCAGGGAAATCGCAGGTTCCGATGAAACGACCCGGTGGCAACGATTTCCATCCCATCCCCGTCGGCTTGACGACGTTTTTTCCAAGGAATTCCTTCATGCAATCGCTCGGCTACTTCCTCCAGGTTCCCGTTGCTTCCCGTTTCACCAGCGGATTGCTTACCTTCCTGCTGTTCTGGCCGATGATGTCCATCGGCTTGGCAGAGGAACCTGTGTCACCGCCGGCTACCCCGACGGACATGCAGCTGCTTTTTGATGGGAAGACATTGGAGGGTTGGGATGGAGATCCCAGGCTTTGGTCGGTGCGAGACGGTGTAATCCATGGAGAGACGACGCCCGAAGCGGTCGCTCAGGGCAACACTTTCCTGATCTGGCAGGGTGGCCCCATCAAGGATTTTGATTTGCGTCTTTCTTTTCGATGCAATGCCACCAACAACTCCGGGATCCAGTACCGATCCCGGCACATTACCGACGGATCGGTGAAGAACCAATGGGTAGTACGCGGCTACCAGCATGAAGTCCGCAATGAGCAGAAGCTCCCCAATGTCGCTGGATTCATCTACGACGAAGGGGGGGCGCGCGGGCGCCTGTGTCTGGTTGGTGAGCGCGTGGTATGGCGAGAAGGTAAGAAGAAAGAAGTGTTGGCCAATTGGATGGATGAGTCAGCCTATCGGAAACTGTTCCGGCTGGATGATTGGAATGACGTGGTGATTATCGCCAAGGGAAACAGGATTCAGCACTTCCTGAATGGGCAACTAATCGTCGACTTTACGGATGACGATCCCCAGCTTCTGCTGCTGGAAGGAGTCCTCGCCCTTCAGCTACACGCAGGATCTCCCATGTGGGCTGAGTTCCGAGACGTCCGTTTGAAGAAGCTGCAGCCATGATGGTCGATGTTTCCCCAGCGGCTGGAAAGTTGCAGCAACGACCGACGCACTGCTACGGTTGCCAGGTGAAGTGATGCCACCCCAGTTTGCGGCTGCGGGACAATCCGATGGATCGTCCACCCGGGATCTGGTGCTGGTGATTGTCAACCGATCCTCAGGGGCGGCCAACCGAAAGTCCTTGGTCGATGCCCTGGTCGACCGCATCCAGGAGGCTGGATGGGACTGCCGTATCGTGGCTCAATTGGATCAGTTGGGATCGGTGCTCGATTCAGTTCCCAACTTGAAGTTGCGGGGTGTGGTGGCTGCAGGAGGAGATGGTACTGTCAATGCGGTGGCCGAGCGACTGCCAGAGGGGGTGCCGTTGCTGGTCTTTCCGATGGGGACCGAAAATCTGCTGGCCAAGTCCCTAGGGTTGCTGGCCTCTCCCAGGCTGTTGGTCGAGACGTTGCAGCGGGGCAAAACGATGCAGTTGGATGTGGGACTGGCCAACGGCCGTCCCTTTCTCATCGTCGCTTCGGCTGGGTTCGATGCCGATGTGGTGCGTAGCATCCATCTGTCAAGAAAGGGAAACGTATGGAAGGTGCAGTATGTGGGCGCTCTGTTCCAGAGCCTTTGGGCTTATCGTTTTCCGCCACTGCGACTGCGGTGGGGGGACGATGCGCTGCCTCATGACAGGCACGACGCGACCGTCGCCTGGTTTTTCGGTTTCCTTATTCCTCGTTATGCAATGGGGCTCCCCTTGCTGCAGAAGGCCCCGGAGCAGGACGGCAGGATCGATGGATGCTACTTCCCACGGGGTGGCATTCTGAGGGGGCTGGGATATTTCCTGTCGTTGCTGTTTCGACAGCACCATCGCTGGACCGGCTTCAGGGAGTTTCGTGCTTCGTGGATCGAGATCGAATCGGACCAGCCGGTCGCCTACCAGATCGATGGGGAGTATGCGGGAGAACTGCCGTTGCGGCTGGAGATCGCCAGCAGGACAATCGCTCTCCTGGTTCCTTGCGAAGGCTGAGTTCATACCAATTGGCGGTCTGTTGGTCCAGGCCGTCGTCAGAGGATGCCTCAAACTTGTTCCAAAGGTTTCGCATGGGCCACCGCTTGCTTTTCGGGAGCTGCCGCAGATTGTTGCCGGTTGGAGTGTGTCGGAGAGCCCGGGCGGGTTGGTGAAATCGTTTTCGTGTGGTGAAATGGTCGTCGTGCAACTGCATTCCATCGCCCGGCATCTGGAGCTGACTTGATGACCCTGTCGATCCCCTCGGTGCAGATCGGTTCGTTGACTTGGAATCCAAAGGAGCGACCGCTGTTGATTGCCGGTCCCTGCGTGATGGAGAGTCAGGGATTGACCGAAGAGATAGCCGGCCGCCTGGTGGAGATCAGTCAGTCACGTGGTGTGCCGCTAGTATTCAAAGCGTCGTTCGATAAGGCCAATCGAACCAGTGGCAGCAGCTATCGTGGACCAGGGATGGAAGATGGCTTGCGGTGGCTGGACCAGATTCGGGCCCGCTGGCAACTGCCTGTTACCACCGACCTGCACGAACCACAGCAAGCGGCCATCGTCGCTGCGCACGTTGATCTACTGCAGATTCCTGCCTTCTTGGCCAGGCAGACCGATCTGCTGGTTGCTGCTGCACAGACAGGAAAACCTTTGAACGTGAAGAAAGGGCAGTTCATGGCCCCCGGCGATATGCGTTACGTCGTCGATAAGGTCCAACGGACCGGCGGCGGAGGGCTGATGCTGTGCGAACGCGGGACTTTCTTCGGCTATGGTCGCCTAGTCAATGACATGCAAGCCATTCCGCTGATGCAGGGGTTGGGAGTGCCGGTCATTTTCGATGCTACTCACTCGGTCCAGCAGCCCGGTGGGCTTGGGGGGGCGACCGGGGGAAACCGAGCCATGGTGGAGCCGATGGCGCGAGCTGCGGCGGCAGCCGGCGCCAATGGCTTTTTCTTTGAAACGCACCCCGACCCGGATCAGTCACCCAGCGACGGCCCGAACATGGTTCCTTTGGCCGATTTCGCTGCGGTTCTCGATCGCATCGTAGCGATTTGGGAAACCGTTTCACGATTTCCGGCGTAGAACCTTAAAATAACTACTTCCCCGTTTCTTCGGGGTTCCCCATGGATGCTCTCTAATGAATCGCCTAAGACCCCGGAACACCCGGCTGTTCGCTCCTAGAGCCTCTTTGGCGCCGATCTGGATTCTTCTTTGTGCGCTGATCGGCTGCGCTGGTTGTCGCGATACAGCCTCCAGCGATTTGATCGGAATTTCTTCCAGCGTCCAGTCGGCCGAAGCGAACAAGGATGCGATCGAAGAGGCATTCCGAGACATCCCGAAAATGATTCTTCTGGAAAGGCGGGTTGCCGTCGGTGAAGTGACCCGGCAGCTGAACAGCTGGTCCACCCGTCAGCCTCCAGAACCAGACTGGAAGCCGAGCGGACTGATCGAAGGCATTCCATCCCCCCTTCGCAAAAGCTTCTGGGGTATGCAGCTTGCCAGTATGCAGTTTGGCGAGCCGCATTGCGATTATCTCTATCAGTGTCAGAGGATGCACTCCATCGTGGAATGGGTGCTGGCCAGACCATATCGCGATCCTCTTTTCGCGCCGTGGCTAGAAAAGAAGAAAGCAGAGCTGGGTCAAGAAGAGGGAACCCGACTGGAACAGGCGCTAAAGCTTTTCGATTGGACCATCCGCAATATCATGATGGAGGGGGACGCCAAGTCGATCGAAACGCTGCCAACCAATCCACAATTGCCGATGGACGACAATGCCGCCGGTTACACTCAGCTACCCTGGCAG
The DNA here is from genome assembly GCA_044337705.1 of Pirellulaceae bacterium. Taxonomy (GTDB): domain Bacteria; phylum Planctomycetota; class Planctomycetia; order Pirellulales; family Pirellulaceae; genus JBEISR01. The sequence goes on from JBIINB010000002.1 coordinate 27,293, forward strand.
ACCGCAATCTCCGCGCGAGGTGATGCCGTCGCAAGAGCACGTGTTTTCCTTCAATTGGCCATGCAGGCCGATCTGCACCCGTGTTGGGTGGCACTTCCTGGCATTACGGAAGATAGCTACCGTCTTTGGGCGATCGGCATCCCGGTTGGCAATCAGCTCTATCTCCTGGAGCCTCGGCTGGGAATTCCAATGCCGGGACCCGATCAGCAGGGAGTTGCGACACTGGAGCAGGCGCACTTGGATCCTTCCATCCTTCGGCGGGCCAAGATCGCTGACCTCTTCGATTATCCGGTCTCGGCACCCGATGTCGCCAGGGCCTTCCTGGTGTTGGATCTGGAGCCGGCGTCCCTCTCGCTACCGATGCAGAGAATGGAATCGGCGCTGACCGGGAAACTGCGTCTGCGACTTGCGGCCGATCTAGATAACTGGAAGCAGCAGCTGCAGAAAGCAGCACCGGAACGAACGATTCGATTGGGTAGCCTTCCCTGGATGGCACAGCAGTATGCAATCGATTTGCGTGAGCGACTGAAGGATGTCACGGCTTTCACGGCGCGGTACATGTCGCGCGTCGGGCTGTATGTCGATGACACCCCGGTAACGCGAGCCCGCTTGGCACATCTTTCCGGTCAATTTGATGGAAATCTGGATGGTGATGGAGCCTTGGGAAGGTACATGGCGCTCCGGATCGACGACGAGACGCTGGATCGCCTGCCTTTTGATATTGAACTGCAGAAAAGCCTTCTGATTCGCAGGTTGCCAAACGAAGAGAACGAAGCGTTTCAGCGCCGTGTTTCGCTCTATCAAGGACTGTACCGCCAAAGCAAACTGGAGGGGAGCCTTTTCCTATCGATGGCTCAATTTGATCTGGGAAACTTCGAAACGTCACAAAGCTGGGCCGACCGCTGGATGCTCAAACAGGAGGGTACTGAGAGGTGGCATCCGATCTGCTGGTATCTGATAGCAAGAAACCTGGAGCAATCGGGCAAATCGCAGGACGCGGTCGAATGGTATCGCAAGGGGCCTTCAGCACAGGAGGCCGGCAATCGCATCCGAGCCAGATTGATCAATCCGTGATCGGTCCCGACCATTGCGTCTCTCCCATCGGTCTCCGTGGTGGCTGTCTATAGCTTTCAGTCGGTCGGTGGATCGCCAGCCACCATTGGTCGCTCAGGAGTGCTATCTCCACCAGTCGGCTTGCTGCTTCAGCCATCTTCCTCTCCCTGCAACCCACTCCTTCATCCTGCCGACTTGAAGCAACCATCGAACCAGTTTCGAGGTGTATGCCAGAGCGACGAAGAAGAGAAAGAAGTTGAAGATCTGCCGGGGCCATCCTGGGATCAACGAGTAATAGTAAGGAGTCAGCCAGTCTCGCACCGGCATGTGGCAGAGGAAGACCCAGAGCGTGTTGCTGGCAAGGAAGCGAATCGATCGATTTTCAGGGGCGCGGGCCAGTAGGCAAACCACGATGGCGGTGAAAGCCAGATAGAGGAAGGTGATGTGAGTGGATGTCACCAGCGCGCTGATCAACTGGGACTTTGTCGGGATGCGACCGAATGGATTCGAGTGGGTGATCCCCAACGACTGCACGATGGCATGGTTGCCCAGCAGCATGGTGGCGGCTAAGACCGCGATAGGCCAGCTCGCTTTCGGAGGTCCCCATTGGCTCGCCGCGGTGGAAGTCGGGGCGGCCGTATCGAGGATGGAGGCGTGTTCCCCCGCCAGTCTGCCCATCAGGAAAACGGAGATCCAATTCGTGACGCTCATGTACGCGTTGTAATCTCGCTGGAGCCCTAGCCAGCCAGCCCGTACGAAGATCTCTGTACCCAGTGCGATTAAAAGAGTGACCCAATTCAAAGGGATCCATCGGAGAAGGACTGCCCAGAGACAAAGCAGATGGAAATACATTCCGACGTACCATGTCGATGGATTGGCTGGAAATGCGTTTTCCCAGTAGACGTTCAGGCCGAAGATGTAGGGAAGGTAATTGGATTCCAGCAGGTCACCACGGGTGTACCAGTGGATCAAGCTGAGAACCATGCAGAGAAAGATACCGAGGTACGCTACTTCGAAGAAGCGTTCGAAAACTACTCGAACGCCGCGTCGCTTTTCATGCGTCAGAGTGAACGCGGTAGCGAAGATGAAGAAAGCGACACCCAGTTGTTTGGCGTTGATCGGACTGAAGAATCTGGGCAGCATCGATTCGCCCCCAGTATGCCCGAAGAGAATGAGTTGCATTCCAGCGACTTTCAGCCAGTCGATCCATGGCTGCCTTGGGATGCCATCTTTTCGGCTCGAATCACCGACACCGTGTTGCTGTCTGTTGGTATTTGCAAGATGCGCAAAGGTCATTTTGAAGCCGACTGCGGGATGGTGTGGAGTGGCTGTGTGACTTCCTGAGGTCGGAGGTGTTTGACAAATCTCGCCGGATTTCCCGCCATCATGACGTTTGATGGAACCTCGCTGGCGACAACCGATCCGGCTGCCACCATGGCACCCTGTCCGATGCTGGCGGCAATGATGGCACCTTCGCCAATCCAAGAGTAAGCTCCCACCTCCGTAGCGATCGGCACCACCTTGTTCGGGGTGATCCAGCGCCCCGAATCGTCCAGAGCATGCAGGTCCCCTTGGCTAATGATGCTGGCTCGGCTCCCGATCAGACAGCCCTCACGCAAAATGACCGAACCTAGGAGGGCATAGGGACCAATACTGACATTCTCTTCGATCCAGGATTCCCTCTTGTTGATGATCGCTCCAAATCCGATATGAAAATTCCTCCCGCAACCTTGGATAGTGCCTCGATAGAAAGCCCTTCGAAAACTGATGCCTGAGTATCCGGGCAGCAACGCAAGCAGCTGACCGAAGGCGCCGAATAGGCGACTGGAATCGGTCCCAGTCCATGTTTCCAGGTTGCTGATGGCGACGAAAGGAGAAACAAGAATCATCGAAATCAGATCGACGATGGAGCGAAAAATCCGTCGCTCGATACGTTCCGTTCGCATGTTCATCTCCTTTTTGTACAGCTAGAAAGAGGATTCGTTGTCTGTTGGAGATGGTCTTGTTCGTAGGATCGGATTTCGGTCCCTCTTAAAACGCTCAGTGACCATCGGGTCGTCTGCGAATAGCAACTTGGCGGGGATTGCTTCTGCAGGCAGCCGTAGCCGGCAGTGCGATCGCATGCGGCTCTTGAATTCCACCGGCGGCACTTCCAATCGCAGTCGCACCGTCGCCTGCACGACCTGCCCCATCAGTGGATGTTTCAGTCCCACGACGGAAGCTTCGATCACTTCGGGCATCTCCAGCAGCACGCTTTCCACTTCCGACGGCGATATCTTGGTCCCGCCTACATTGATCAACTCCCCTTTCCGTCCAAGGATACGCATCCACGATCCGCGAACCTCCACTTCGTCGCCTGTGTCCATGAAGCCTTCTTCATCGACGTGATATGGAGCGTTGAGGTAGCCGACCATAGCCGTCGGCGCTTTGACCCAAAGCCGCCCATCCAGCACTTTCGTCTCGAATCCGGTCCCACCGACTTGGATCCACAGCGAGTCGTTTCCCTGAGATCTGGACTGCAGAATCCCAAGTTCTGTAGTGCCGTAAGTCTGAAGCATTTGCACGTGAGTCAGTTTGGCAGCAACTTGCTGGAGGACGCTTTGGGGCATCGCTTCCGATCCATAGGTCACCCGTTTCAGCGACGAAAAATCGTACCGATCCAGAGCGCCCGAGATCACAAGCAGATTCAGGAACGTGGGCGATACCGGAAGCACTTCGACTTGGTGCGATTCGATCGCTGCCGCGACATCATGCGGTGAACGGCTGGCAGGTACCACCAGCGTCCCTCCATGGCAGACTGCATAAAGCATGGTGTTAATACCGCCGATGTGGTCCAGTTGCATGAAGCCAAGCATATTACAGGCCGAGCGAGGTTGATGGTGGCGCTGTTGCAGTTGGTGAAGGTCCTGGACCGCCGCTTTCGGCTCTCCCGAACTCCCAGAAGTGAATAGCACCACACCGGCGTGCTTTCGTTCTCGAAGCTCCTGATAGCAGGCGGGAATCGGATGATTTGGGTCGCGGATCCGCTTATGGAAGAGGATCCCTCCATCAGGGCGATCCTCAAGACGGCCGCAGGCCGACGCGATGGCAAGAAGCTTTTCTATCCGTTCCTCCGACGCATCGGGTAATGGGACGGCGACTGCGCCCAATTGAGCGACCGAAAGAAGAGTGCAGATCGATTCGATCGTGTAGCGCGCGGGGAAAGCCACGATGGATCGAGAGTCCAGCCCGACCGAATGCATGTCTTCCAGCTTTCGGGCGACCAGACCGGCTAGCTCATGGTAAGTCACCTTCCTGGTCTGAGAACAGATTGCCAAGCAAGCTCTGTCCCCGTGACGGTTCAGCATGTCGATCCAGTTGACCATCAACCTGCTCCACCAAGATAAATCACCTGACCGGTGATGAAACTGCTTTGCGGACGGACCAGGAAATCGACCGCGTTGATCACATCAGCGATGGTGCCCCAGCGACGGATCGCCTGTCGTTGGATCAATTGTTCCAGTTTCTCTTCGGGCACCCCGCGTATCAGCTCCGTACGGATGGGAGTAGGTCCCAACGCATTGACCGTGATCCCCCATGGTCCTAGTTCGTGCGCCACCACACGTGTCCATTGCTCGATCGCCGCCTTGCTCGCGGAGTAGATCGATTCACCCATCAGGCGATAGGGGACCGCTGCAGTGGAGAAGTTGATCACTCGCGGATTCCTGGACCCGCGCAGCAATCGAATGCAACCCTGGGTGATCTGAGTTGCAGCATGAAAGTTCAGGTCGAACATCTCTCGGACTTTCACAGCCGGCTGCAACAGGAAAGGGCTCATCGAGCCACTGCCGGCGTTGTTGACGATGACGTCCAGGGACGATAGCGAACGTCGCAGCACGCGAATCATTCCCAGTAATTCATCGCTGTTCATCAAGTCGACTTGGTAATGCGTGAATGATGGAGAGGTTACATCTGGAAGGGATCGGGAGCATCCATAAACAATCCAGCCCGACGTCAGGAAATGATCGACCAGTCCACGCCCCAGCCCTCTGCTGCATCCAGTGATCAGCACCGTTGGCATCGCCATCGCCTTTCATTCGTCACTGCTTTGTCGACCGTCATGGATACCAGGTCTCTGAACCGTCTCGCAGTTCAAATCCTCCGGAAGCATCTCCAGAATGAAGGCGATCAAGGACTGCACGGAGCGATAGGGACTGTGTCGACGCGACATGGCTCTGGAATCGCTCAGGCTCAATTCGTATCCGAGGGTCTGGAATGCATCCTCCAAGTCCAGCACTAGGGAGACCAGGCCGATGGAATCCAGTGAGCTTCCCTCGCCGAACAGGGGCGCATCCAGGGTCGGGGAAATCCTGACCTCCTCCCGCCGCGACAGATTCAGTTGCTGGATGCATTCGACGACGATCGAAGAGACCTCGGTAGGATTCAAGGTGATGCAGCTCCCAAACAGGATGAACAATTCTCCCAGCCACGCCCCACCCCAGCGGCGCCTTTCGTTGGAATCAACGTGGGAGAATGTAGAGCCTTCGAGTGGCCGAGCAAGACTAGCCGATCCGCTTTCGGGGGAAATCATGGGTTCCACCAACTCGGGAATGGTGGAATGCCTGATCGAATGGAGGCGATGGCCAGCGAGGATTCAGCGGTCTTCGATCGATGAGGAATCCCGCCCCTCGCCACGCGGATTTCTCACTCCCGGCGATGAAAGCTCAGATAGCGTCGGGATCGCGCCGAAACGCCGCAGATGGAGCCACACGCCAGTGCGTGGGATGGCTTTAGAGTTGCCAGTGGAGTTGTAAGCGGATGGCAGTATGCTGAAACAGGCGGGAGATAAAAAAAGGCGCCTTCTCGCGAAGGCGCCTTCATTCGTTTCTCCGTGGAAACTTTCTACTTGCCAGCTTCTTCTTCCAGCTGCTTCAGGAATTCCTCGAGTTGCGGCTTTTCCTGATCGGTAGCAATTTCCAAGGCCTTCCTTTGAGTCGCCAAGGCTTTTTCCTTGTCGCCCAGTTGGTAATGCAAGTGAGCCACCGTGTCCATCATGCTGGCCTTTGTTCCTTCTTCGGCCTTTTCGACATTGGCAGCCGCCTGTTCCAGAGCCACTTCCAGTGCCGCCTTGTTGTCGAGGGCACCACCTGCTGCAGCTTCATACAGCATCCAGGCCAGTTGGTTGACCAAGCCGGCATTCCCGTCAGCCACCTTAAAGGCATCTGTAGTCGCAGTCTGGAACGCTTCCCCGCTGCTGTCCTGCTGCATCAGGATCTGGAACTTGATCATTGTGAACTGCATCTTGACCTGTTCATTTTTTGAACTGGCAAGGAATTCATCGATCATCTTCAGCGCTTCGTCCGTCTTGCCGCCCCGCATCAACCCTGCGAACTTGGCAAGAATCTCCTGGGATTCCTGCTGCTCCTTGAACCGCTCCATAAAGTCTTCGCGATCCCATTTTCCGTCGACGATCTTGGCCAAAGGTTCGTCCATCTCCATGGGATGACCGATCCATTCGATCTTCTGGTCCTTCCCGACGATGAAGGCGGTGGGAATTCCATTCTGGGATGCTGCCTCCATGAAGTCCTTGCTGCTGGATCCATCGGGATCGGTGGTCAGGCAGTAGCTGGAGGTCAGTTCCTTGTAAGTAATCTCTTTTTCAGGGACTTCACCCTTGAGGAATTCTTCAACGGTCTCCAGATCTTCGTCGCTGATGCTGACGATCTGGACCCCTTTGTCCGCAAATTTGCCCTGCAATTCCGCCAAATGAGGCATGCTGGAGCGGCATGGGCCGCACCAGGTGGCCCAGAATTCGACGACATAGACTTTGCCGTCTTCGTATTTGGTGACCGGCTTGAACTTGCCTTCGCCGTTTTGAACCCAGTGCTCGACGTCCAGTTCCGGCGCCTTGGAACCAATCGTCAGTCGCGCGCTCTCTTCAGCTATCAGGGAAGCCTGCACCGAGGCGCTCATCAGTGCCGCAAGTAGCCAACGATGGATGTTTCTCATCTTCTACCTCTCTCACCAGGGGCCCAGCCGGCGGGAGCCACTTGCTACCGCACTCCATTATTCTTGGGGCAATCCGCTACGCTGCGGGATCCCCGGACGGTTTAGGATAGCGGAATTGCAGCTCTGCTTGAAGAGAGGCCGGGCCGCAGGCGTATGTTGAACTGGGGTGTAGGGAGTTGGTGCCGCGATTTTTCCCATTTTTCGTGAACGCGGCTGGGTCCTTCCAATTGGAAAATCGCCACGGCTTGAAAGCATCTATGACCAGTCCTTGATTCCGAACCGGCTATACGGCGACTCCCCGATCGAGGGCACGAGGCCCCTTGGAAATGCCTGTCAGCGCTCCCGCCGCGGTTGACGGATCGCACCGCTCCCCTCCGCTCGTGAATCCGCACCCCAGGAAGCACCACTGGGAGAACTGGGGAATGCTCGAGCGGGTTGTGTACGCCATCGTAGGTCGACGGCATGAGGGCTGGGGGGGGGAGAGGCTTGTCCCGTAGGAGACCAGTTCGAATCGGGAATCGTAGCTCCCGCCAGCGGGGTCAGGGGTGGTGCTGGGGATCGAAGCGTCGAAAAGTCGGGCAGGCCCTTCCCCGGGATGACGCCAGGAGGGAGTTGCGTCTGTCCCACGAGCGGTTGCAAACCGGCGGGCATGGACGACCTTCCGATTCGAGCTGGACTTCGACCGGCACCAAACAACCCTCCGCTCGCGTCCAAGTCGTTCGATCCCTGCGAATTCAATCCCTCCGAGAGCAGATCGGGAGGCGAGCCGGAGGGGGAGGCGGGCTCGAGCGATTTTCCATGAGCAATGAAACTGGCGGGCAGTTTCGGAATGTCCCTGGCCAGCTCATCTATCTTGTCGGGGAGACCCCTTGCTGGGTCGATGCGGTCCACCGAGGGTTCTAACTGCAATTCTGAAGAAGGCGATAAGGTGGCAAGTGGCGTCGACGATTCGCCCGGCAGCGATCGCTCGGAACCGGCAGTCGTATTGAGGTCCTGAGGAATCTTTGCTTTGTCCTTCGAAAAAAACAAAATGGCCACCATGGCGCCAAGAGCGATGATGGCGCCACCAAGCATTCTTGGGGGATGCATGGAAGTCTCGGACATGCTTCAACCTCGATTCGGCTCTTAGACATGCGTCCGCGCACCTTCTAGGCCATCGGTGGTGACGATCCGCATCGAGAGTATGCCCCAGGAAACACTGGAGCATGAAGAAAATGGATCGAATTCCGAAGATACCGATCGCAACGGTTAGACCGGTAGGTTGAGGTCCTCCAGCCAGAAGCGAATCTCCTGATCGTATTCGCTCGCCAGATTGCTCAGAACCAATTGCCGGTGGAATGCGGCGGCTCCGGAATCCGCCAGGTCGGCTGCCTCGGCGCTGGCAAAACGTTGGCCTGGGTCAAAAGCGATCAAGCGCTGGCAAAGAGATACCAGCAGGCCATTGCGTTCGACCTCCGGCGGTAGCAATTGATGAAGGTGCTGTGGCAACTGTTTTTTTTGTTCCAGCAGTTCCGCTGCACTCGAAGGTTGAAGAAATAGCTTTCGGCCAGAGAGCAATTCGACCAGGACATAGCCGAGTGATGCCAAGTCGCTGCGCGGGGTCGGTCGACTGCCCATCAGCACTTCGGGAGCGGCGTAGGCTGGGGTGCAGTGGTGCTTGGTTGGGGGATCTCTCAAGTCGACTGCCGATCCCAGATCGATCAGTTTGGCCAGTCCGGTCCGTTTAAGCATCAGGTTGGCAGGTTTGATGTCGCCGTGTACGATCCGTTCTCGGTGCAAGGCTGCCAGGCCATTCAGGCAGTCGCGGACGACGGCGACGGCAACTCCTGCTTTCAATCGGGAACTGTCTACACCGGCCGTTGCGATCACATCGTTGATGTAGTTCCACCGCTGCGGAGTGACCGTTTGGCGGCAATTTTCCAACGTCGCTGGCTCCACCAGTCGCTCCAGATCAAACCCGTCGATCCACTCGGAAACCATGATGCGAATGCGCGAGCGTTCGATAAAGTCTTGGACATCGATCAAATTATCGTGCTGGATGCCAGCCACCTTGGCAGCGATCGACGCGACACCACGCATCGCTCCTTCGTACGCCTCCATGGAAGGATACCCCTGGGGCGTAAAGAACTTGACTGCGACGGGGAGGGTGAAATCATCCGAACCACGTCGCCGAGTCAGGAAGACCACTCCCTGACCTCCCCGTCCCAGCACCCGCTCCAACCTGAGGTAGGAAGTCCACTGCAATCGATCCCCTTCGATCATGGATCGATAGGTCTTCTGCAGACGCAGCAACTGTTCGTCGGTTGGGGCATCTCCCCAATGCTCGGTGGCATGCAAGCGATCGACTGGTCTCCCCGACAACTTCTCTTCCAAGGGTGTCTACCTCATCGAGTCCAACTCTGCTTGGGGCCATCGCCTTCCCGGTTGGCGGTCGCCCGCTGTGTATCGAACTTTACAGGTTTCTTTCCTTGGGTGCCGACCAACACCGCACTGGAGTATGAGGGGAGGATTCGCTGGACGCCATGTGGCACGACGGGGCTTTCGGCTACATCAAGGACCCAGGGCTCTTCGATCGGAACTGAGGTGTCGACCACCAGATGCCACTGGATCTCATCCGATCCTTCCGGAAGCCGAAACTCCTGGGGCTGGTCGCCAGCGTGGAACCAGACCAGAAGGTGCCTTGGGGAATGACCCGCGCGGGGATTAGCCGCCGAAGGATCGGGGGCAATCCAACAGGCAAGATGCCGAGCCCCAGTATCCCAGGTCCGATTCCGCCCATCCGGGTCAAGCCATAGGATATCCGGCCAGGGAGACAGTCCTTCGGGTGCTCCGCGAAAAAATCGATCCGTTTCCAGCTGCGTCAGGCTTTTTCTCAGCTCCACCAGCCTTGCCACTCCCTCCACCATGGAGTCGTGCTGAGCCATTCGCTGCCAGTCGATCCAGGAAGTCTCATTATCCTGGCAGTAAGCGTTATTGTTTCCTGATTGCGTCCGACCTCCTTCATCACCGGCGGTCCACATGGGGACACCTTTGGCCAGCAGAAGGTTCACGAAAAAATTTCTCTGCTGTCGGCATCTCAGATGAGCGATTTCCGGATCGTCCGTTGGGCCTTCGATGCCATGATTCCAGCTGAAGTTCTGATTCTCTCCGTCGCGATTATCCCAACCATTGGCATGATTATGCTTTTCCTCGTAAGCCACCAGATCGGCCAATGTGTAGCCATCGTGCGATGCGATGAAGTTGACCGAAGCGCTTGGAGGTCGGCCTGAGGACTGGTAAAGATCGGACGATCCACTGAATCGCGTTGCAGCCGAACCATCCATCCCTGGATCCCCTCGCCAAAATCTCCGGACATCGTCCCGAAAACGCCCATTCCACTCCGACCAACCTTTACCTCCGAAGGATCCCACCTGGTAGGCTCCTGCCGCATCCCACGCTTCGGCGATCCATTTGGTTCCCGACAGCAAGGGATCCCTCTGGATCGCTTCGATCAGTGGGGATTTTTCTATCAACTGACCGTCGCTGGTGCGGTTCAGGATGCTTGCCAGATCGAACCGAAAGCCGTCGATATGGTACTCATGGACCCAATGCCGCAATATGGAAATCAGCATTTCGCGGCAGACGGGATCTTGCGCGTGGATCGCGTTTCCACATCCGGAATAGTCGCTGAACTGGTGCGTTTGGCCATGCATCAGATAGTAGGCCGAAGCATCGATCCCCTTCCAGCTCAAGACGGTTCCCGACGCACCCTGTTCACAGGTGTGGTTCAGGACGATATCCAGGATCACTTCCAGACCTTCAGCATGCAGCGAACGAACCAATTCCTTGAACTCAGTGACTTGAGCTCCTGGATGGGATGACACGGCGTAATGGCGATGTGGAGCGAAAAAGGCCAGGGGGTCGTACCCCCAGTAGTTCCGCCGGCCAGCATCGCCTCCAAAAACACTTCCCTCCAGAAAGTCCTGCACAGGCATCAACTCGACGGCCGTCACCCCCATCCTCTTCAAATGATCGACACGATCCAGCAGGCCAAGGAAGGTTCCAGGGCGGGTGGATCGGCTGGATGGATGCTTCGTGAAGCCCCCCACGTGCAACTCGTAGATTACCGACTCGTTCCATGGGAGTCCCAGAGGACGATCGCCGCGCCAGTCGAAGCGGTCTTCCAGCACAACGCATTTGGGAGGCCGGATGATCCCATCGGTCGAGTGCAGGAACTCCCCTGCAAGTGCTTTAGCGTAGGGGTCCAAGAGGCGTGCACTGCCATCGAACCAGAATCCCCGTTCCGGGTCAAATGGTCCATCCAGCTGAAAATGGTAGAACAGAGTTGTTCGATCGCCTGGCAGGAAGGTGCGCCACAGGCAATCCCCGCTGCGTTCCATCGGTAGCCGATCCGAAGGGTCGCGCTGCTGGACCTGATCGTAGAGAAGAAGACTTGCCGATGTCGCGTGTCGGCTTGCAACGAGGAACTGGGTGCCGACGATTCTTCCCTCCTCACGGACCACCATTGCGCCATAGGGAGTGTTGTAGGCTTGCAGCGGGATCAGGCCAGGCGATCGCGTATCGCTACCCAAGTCAGAAGATGCCCAAGCCACGGTGATTTCCATCCTTAACCGAGTCGAATGCCAACCCCAAACACTCGCGAAAGTCGAATAAAAAACCCTGCCAGTCATCGACTGGCAGGGTCTTAAACTTCAAGAATCGTTTAGAAACGACTCATGCACAACTTAGTTGCAACCGCAGTCGCCACCAGCCGAAGCGGCAGCACCAGCAGCCTTGCGGCCGTGATGATGTCCACCCAGCAGGCCACCACCGAGGATGCCGCCACCACCGAGGATTCGGCCACCGACACCGTTTCCACCGATGACGCTGCCAGCAGCCGAGCTGCTACCAGCTGCCGAGCTGCTTCCCAGGCCAATCGCCGATCCGTTCATCACGGGAACGCTGACGGTCTGAGGAACCATGCGGCAGACGGTAACCGGAACCTGCTCTTCCACGGTGTAAGGAACCGTGACGTTGTAGGTGTCGGTCTTTTCTTCCGAAATGTTGTCGTACACGGTCACCGAGTAGGTGCGGGTACGGGTTTCGGTGGTGTAGGTGGTGTAAGGAACTTCGCGGGTGCGAGCTTCGGTGTTGTAGGTCGTCTTGGCAACCTGACGGGTCCGAGTCTCATCATTCCACACGGTCTTGGAGACCTGGCGGGTGCGAGTTTCCTGGTTGTACGAAACCTTGCGAACCTTGCGGGTACGGGTTTCGGTGTTGTAGCTGGTCTTAGGAACCTGACGAGTGCGGGTTTCGGTGTTGTACGAAACCTTCTTGACCGTGCGAGTACGTGGCTCGGTCTTCATCTCGGTCTTGCTGACCATGCGGGTACGGGTTTCGGTATTGTACGAAACCTTCTTGACCGTACGAGTACGAGTCTCGGTGTTCATGCTCACCTTCTTGACGGTGCGCGTGCGAGTCTCGCTCTTCATCTCGGTCTTGGCAACCTGACGGGTGCGGGTTTCGTCGTTGTAGGAAACCTTCTTGACCGTACGAGTACGAGTCTCTGGGCGAGACAGCGTCACATTGTAGGTGTAGGTTTCTTCCGATGACTGGTTCTGGTAGGTGGTGCAAGGAATTTCTTCCGTGACCACGTTAGGAACCCAGACGCGCCGGCAAACAGTGCGAGTTGCAGGAGCTGCGACTTCGCCGCATCCGCCACAACCAGCGCTGGCACCGCCGCAACCGCTGTCGCATCCGCCACAGCCGCTCGAAGCACCGCCGCAACCGCCGCAACCATTGCCAGCCGAAGCTGCAACGCCGTTGCCGCAACCGTTGCCAACAGCAACTTCTTCCATCACCGTCTGGTACGAACCACGGTCACGGGTTACCGTGCGCGAGGTGGTCACAGGAACGCGTCGGCAAACCGTACGGGTGCCGGTGCGCTGCTCGGTGTAAGGAACATTGACGGTGTATTCCTGAACTTCATCGGTGTAGACAGGAACCTTCACGGTGTAGGTCTGGTCGACCATGGTGGTCACCGGAACCTGAACGGTGTATTCCTGAACTTCATCGGTGTAGACGGGAACCTGAACGGTGTATTCCTGGACTTCGTCAGTCGTCACCGGAACCTGAACCGTGTATTCCTGTGGAACCTGAGTGGTCACAGGAACCGTGACGGTGTATTCCTGGACTTCGTCGGTGTAGACAGGAACCTGAACGGTGTACTGCTCGTCGACCATGGTGGTCACCGGCACCTGCACCGTGTAGGACTCATCCACATCGTTGTAGACAGGAACAGTCACCTGATACTCTTGGGTTTCCTGGACGGTCGAGGGGACGCGGACCGTGTAGGTCTGGTCTTCCATCGTGGTCACAGGGACGGTCACGTTGTACGTTTCCGTACGGGTTTCCGTCTTGGGAACCTGGACCGTGTAGTCCTGGGTTCGCTCTTCGGTCCGTGGGACACGGCGAGTCACCGTGTAGGTCCGAGTTCGCTGCTCGACCCGGGTCAGGGTCTTGGTCACAGATCGCATTTCGGTGAACTGCTGAGGCACCATCACGGTCCGCTCAACGTAGCTGATGCCCGAGCCACAATTGCCCGAACCGTCGCCGACGATTGCGCCTTCCGCTCCTGCGCCCGCTCCGCCACCAACGCCACTGGAAACGACGGCACCGTCGCCGCATCCACTGCAACCGCCGCATCCACCGCAGTCAGCGGATACGTTGCCGACGCCATACATCATGGCGGTCAGGCCGAAGAGAAACAACCGACGCAACTTCATCGAGACTCTCCTGAAACAAGAAAACGAGGGACAATTCCAACCAATTCTCTCAAGGCAACCTAAAGCACCCGGACCTCTCAGATAGAAAAAGCTCCCAAGTCGCCCCAGAACATCCGCTTATCCTAAACCAGAAAAACTTCCTAGTCAAACATCGTGATGCTAGCATTCAGGGAAAATTTTCTATCTTGGCAGACCGATTGATTCCGTCTGTATTAGTTGATCCGATTGTTACCAATTCCACCGATTCCAAAAAGGAGGGGAGTCCGCCAAAAGAGCTGTCTTCCCGGAAAATTTTTCCTAGACCACTCAAAGTGACAATCGCCATTGTGCCTCTGGATTCGATTTTTGGCCATCCTTGGTCGTTCGGTAGAGCCATCCAGCAGCCTTGGGGTTTGAACTTGTGGAGAATAGAGCCGAACAGTCATGATGAGCGTCGGTTGGCCTCCCCAGCGACCCGCCGGCCTCTGGTCCCCGATGGGGCAGGAAAATTCGATGACTTTTGGAAGTCGAATCGATTCCCCAACGTTCGTTTCGGGCCACCATTTTTTGCCGACGGAACCGACTGCGTTCCGAGCACCGATGGAGAGGTGAACGACAGACGCTATTAAGATCTTTTTCTTTTTGACACCGAATCGAACGCGCTTTGGCTTGGGCAGACCGAACTCCGCCTTGGGGCGCCAGGACTTTTCGAACATGAAACTTTGGTTTGAGCGGATCGTTTTTGGGGTTTTGTTCCCACTTTTACTTCTCGCCGGTGGCTTTGCGACCTACATCGCTTTGGGGAAGGCGGAGCCGAAGCAGATGGTCTCCACCGCCAGTGATGCCGCTTCGAGGTTGCTCACATTCCCGATCGTCCAAATCGCATCGTCACTTCCCTTTGATCAGGATCGCTCTCTGGACCTAGACCTCAATGGCCTAGTGGTCCCTTTTCGACAGATCACCGTAGCCGCCGAGGTCGCGGGGCGAATCGCTATGAAGGCGGAGAACTGCCGTGCGGGTCGGTATGTCGAAGAGGGAGAACTGCTCTACCAACTCGATCCTCGCGACTTCCAATTGGACTTGGAGCGATTGAGCAAGTTGCGGGATCAGGAGTACGCCACGTTGCGGGAGTGGGAGCAAGAAAAAGCCAACGTGCAAAAGTCGCAGCAGTTGGCTTTGGAGGAATTGGCCATTCAGGAACGGGAAATCGCTCGGCTTGAAAAACTCCCCGCGGGGTTTGCCTCCGAGACCGAATTGGATCAGGCACGTAGAGTTCGCATCGCCAGTGCCAATCAAGCGCAGTCCTTCACCAATCAGTTGGCTCTCTTGGACAGTCGCCGACAGCGCCTGGAACTCGCGCAGCAACTGGTCGCTACCCAGTTGCAGCAAGCACAACTGAATCTGGCGAGGACCGAGATCCGAGCCCCGGTGGCGGGATTGATCGTGCGGGAGATGGCAGAGAGTGATTCCTACGTCCAGAAGGGAGCAACACTCTGCGAAATCGAAGACACTTCCAAGGCCGAAGTCAAATGCAACATGCGGATGGACCAGCTGATGCTGGTGCTGGATCAGAAATCGGAAAAGGAACAGGCCGACAAGGATCCCAATGAGCGATACCTGTTGCCTCCGACACCTGTTTCGATTGTCTATCGCGTTGCGGGGCGCGAAAACGAAGCGTTTCAGTGGCAAGGGCGACTGAGCCGCTACGAGGGGGTTGGTATCGACCCCCAGACTCGCACCGTCCCGGTTCGAATCACGGTCGACCGCCCAGGGGATTTCCGGCGAGGACAGGCGGAGGAGAGCGAAAGCACAGCTACGCCACCGGCGCTCGTCCGCGGCATGTTCGTCGATGTCATTCTGCATCTGGTGCCACAGCGAAATTTTGTGCTGATACCGAAGCTTGGACTGCGCCCCGGCAATCAGCTATGGAAGGCTGAGCGCAGTGATGGCTGGAAAGCCCTGACCGATCCCTCTGCCAGCCCGGCAGAACTTCCTCCTACGGCTGAGACGCGCGACCCGATGGACCGCTGGGAAGTGGGCAATCTTGCATCGGTGGATCATATCGAAGCGGTGCGAACCATCCAGATCCCCAACCCATCGGGGATCGGTCATTCGGATTTTTGGATCGTCGAATCGCAGGAGGGGTTGCGAGGGGGCGAGTTGATCGTCACCTCGCCCCTGGCAACTGTCCGCGGTGACGGAACCGACTGGGTCCGTTGGCAGAAAGATCCAGTTTCATCGGCCAGTGAGTCGAATCGGCGGGAAGGCTCAGAAGTATCGGGCAACCCCCAAGCCTCCCGTAGGACGCAAGGAGATCAGTGATGCGTGACTTGCTGAAGTGGGCCATCAAAAATGGTCCCGGTGTCAATGTGATGGTGCTGGGGACGCTGCTGGCAGGCATCGGTGCTTTTCTGCTGATGCGGCGAGAGATCTTTCCCGAATTTCAGTTGGAAGTAATCCTGGTGTCTGTGCCCTACCCAGGAGCAAGCCCGGAGGAAGTGGAAAAAGGAATCTGTCAACAGATTGAAGAGGAAGTACGTTCGCTTGCCGGCATCAAGAAACTGGTCAGCATAGCCAGGGAAGGTGGTGGCTATACGCTCATCGAACTGACCAGCAGCGTTCGCGATCCTCAGAAGGTCCTCAGCGAAGTTCGATCGGCCGTCGATCGCAAGAGTCCGTTCTTTCCGCGACGCGCTGAGAAGGCGACGGTCGAGCAGATTACCTTTCGCACTCCGGCGATTCGACTCGCGGTGATCGGCCCAGATGACTCATCACCGGAAGCCGAGTATCGATTGCGGCAGGTGGCTGAAGAGGTGCGGGACCGTGTTCTCGACCTAAAGGAAGTTTCTCAGGCGCAGATGCTGGGGGCCAAGCCGTTTCAGATCGACGTGGAAGTCGCCGAGGAAACGCTCCGCAAATTTGGGCTCTCCCTGAACCAGATCTCGCAAATTCTCCGTCGTCAGAGCATAGAAACTCCGGGTGGACAGCTACGGACCGAGGGGCAGGAGATCCTGCTGCGCGGCAAGAACAAGCGGGAGACGCGCGAGGAAATCGAAAGGCTGCCTGTGATTTCACAGGACAACGGAGTTGTCCTGACCGTTTCGGATATCGCGGAAGTCAAAGATGAATTCGACGACGTCACGGCGATCAACGAGGTTAATGGCCAGCCAGCCATGGTGATCAGCATCGACCGCACCGCCGATGAGGATATCATCAAAATTTCCGACTCCGTACGGCAGTTTGCGGCCGCCCATCCAATCCCTGCAGGCTATACGCTACGCGTCTGGGGTGACGAAAGCATCGATGTACGCGACCGCATGCGCATGCTCGCCGAAAATGGAACGCAAGGAGCGATCATCGTCTTTGTGATGCTGGCCCTGTTCCTCGATCTGCGTCTGGCCTTCTGGGTGTCGATGGGGATTCCGATCAGCGTCATGGGCGCCGGGATCGTTCTGCTGATGACCGGTCAGACCTTGAACATGCTCAGCATGTTCGCCTTCCTCATGGCGGTCGGCATCGTCGTCGATGATGGCATCGTGATAGGCGAGAACATCTACACGCACCGTTTGATGGGGAAATCGTTCCGACAAGCGGCGATCGACGGTGCCACCGAGGTTCTACCTTCGGTCTTTTCCAGCGTCGCCACCACCGTCGTCGCTTTCATGCCGCTGTTCTATGTCAGTGGCGTGATGGGCAAGTTCATCGCGGTCATGCCGGTAGCGATCATTGCGATGCTCCTGATTTCATTGACGGAAGCGACATTCGCGCTCCCCGGGCACCTGTCCCATGCTCCAAAGAGCAAACCTGATAACCTGGTCGAACTCTTGCTGTATGTTTTGGGAAAACCATTCCGCCCCATCGTGTGGCTCTTCGACCTCCTCCGGAAGTACTGCACCTGGCTGCTCGACTGGGTCGCCGAGTCACTGTACAAGCCTACTCTGGAACTGACACTGAGGTATCCGCTGATTCCGATCTCGGTGGCCGTAACACTCTTTGTGCTCGCGATCGGCCTGGTGCGGTCGGGGACTGTTCCCTTCAATGCATTTCCCAAATTGGACGGCAAGACGATTCTCTGCCAGGTCAGCTATCCCGATGGAACCCCTCCTGAGATTGCCGACGAAGCGACGCGGCGAGTCGAGCAGGCGATACGGGATGTAGGTGAGTCGATCTACCAGAAGGACCTGGCAAGCAAAGGTAAAGAAGACAAAACTCCTCTAGACCCATTGAACCCGCGAGGCCCGGTCAAGCTGACGTTTCGACAAGTAGGACAGTCGACCGGTGCAGGTGCCATGGGGTCGACCCAGAACACCAACGGCAGCCATGTGGGGCAAGTTCAGGTGGAACTGGTGGATGCCGCCGAGCGGTCGGTGACCAGCGAGGACATCATTGCGATGTGGCGGCAGGCCGCTGGGGAGTTTCCTGGTGCCGAACGAGTTGTATTCGACTCGGCCAACATGGGGCCTGGTGGAGCCCCTCTGGAATTCAAAGTGCTTGCCCCCAGCGACCAGCAGGCTCAGCTGGAGACGGTGGTGGAGCGATGCAAGCAGGAGCTGGCCACCTACGCAGGTGTCTTTGATATCCGCGACGATTCCAGCCCGGGAAAGGTCGAGTTCCAGATCCGCATCAAGGAGAATGCTTCGTCGCTGGGTATCACCGATGAAGAACTTTCGGAGACGATCCGCGCCGCCTACTATGGCGCGGAGGTGATGCGCCTGCAGCGAGGTCGCAATGAAGTGAAATTGATGGTCCGGTATCCCAAGGATGAGCGGCGATCGCTGGCCAACTTCGAAGATATCCGGATCCGGGGCAGCGATGGTGGCGAACGACCCATCTCAGAACTTGCCGACATCCAGGTGACTCGCGGCTACTCCGAAATCAATCGACTGGATCAGTACCGAGCGATTACCGTCACCGCCAATCTCGACGAAAATGTCGCCAATTCCCAGCAGATCATCGGTCGACTAAAAACGGAATTCATGCCGAAGGTCGAAAGCGATTTTCGCGGTGTTCAGTTCCGCTGGGAAGGACAGGCACAAAACACCCAAGAGTCAATCACCAGTCTGGGAATCGGCTTTGCCGTAGCGATTCTGGTCATGTACGTCCTTCTGGTGCTTGAATTCCATTCGTACTTCCAGCCTTTCCTAATTCTTGTGATCATCCCGTTCGGTATCATCGGCGCCGTCTTCGGGCACGCGCTGATGGGCCTGCCGCTGACCCTTTTCAGCATGTTCGGCTTGGTATCGCTGACAGGGGTCGTCGTCAACGATTCGATCGTATTGTTGGACTTCATCAATCAGAAGATGAAAGAGAATCTGCCGATCAAAGAGGTGCTGCGTGAGGCAGGGGTGAGGCGTCTGCGTCCGGTATTCCTCACCAGCATCACCACCATCGCCGGCCTTCTTCCGATGCTGCTGGAAAAATCGCTGCAGGCTCAAGCACTCATTCCGATGGCCACCAGCCTCGCCTTCGGCTTGATGATGACCACATTCCTGGTGCTCTATCAGATGCCGAATCTCTACTGGTTCTATGTCGTCATTTCGGGGTGGTTCGGGTTCGACGTCGACAAGCAGCGTCTGCAGGAGCATCGCGATGAAGTGGAGGATGGCGCGAAAGAGACAGAATCGTTGCCGCAGCCAAGCCTCGCGTGACAGACCGTCCACTGCGAAAAGCGTTTAGGCCTCTTCGATCGGGGGCAGTTCGAGCGATTCTTCGATTCGTCGGATCCTCGCATCCAGCCCGCCGATCGCTTTTTGCAATTGCTGGACCATCTCCAAGAGTTTGGGCTCATTCAGATTCTGAGGAGCCTTGTCCGTCTCGGACGCGGACTGAGAGCTGTTATAGTCGGCGGCAGTTGTGAGCGACTGACCTTCGGCGACCGAACGCCGGAGCGCTTCCAGTTCCTCATCGAGATAAAGTTGATGAGAGACGATCTGCCCGCGTCCCGGAGGGGTCAGGTAGACCACTAGGCCAAGCTGGTGCAGCGAGGCGACATGATCCTGCAGTTCCTTCAGATCTGGAATCGGCTCCAGTCGGCTGGCGCGCGAACGCAAATCCCCTAAAGTCTGCTCGCCGCGCAACAGCAGTTCGGTCATGATCGCGGCATCCACCCGCTGAACCCCCAGCCACTGATGGCCGTTGTGCCGGATCTTGGCCACCCGTCCATGTCCGTGGATCGTCGAAACAGCTCCCATCTGCTGTAGCTGCTCGACCGTCTCTTCGATCTGTTCCTGAGTGTAGTGGCTGACCGGCGAACGATTGTTTTTCTGGTTGCAACCTGCAAGAAGAGACAGCATGGTCATCGGGTAGGTGTCAGGCGTTGTCTTCGCCTTCTCCATTAGGGTGCCGAGGACCCTTCGTTGCCTGGGCGTCAGCGCCTTCCAGCCTGGCGACTCATTGGAGCTTGGTTCATTCATTGCTAGAATCCTTTCCCGTCGCAATCGGCTGATCTGTTTTGCATCTGGCCGCCAAGGGCCGGAGTTGCATTGTAGCGATTTTACCCGACGGACCTAACGCAGGGCGACCGATCGAAACTTTCACTGCCAATGGCCTTTGGGTCTTTTCATGCGCTTGATCACCTTTTCGCAAGTTCAGTTCTCCTGGCGATCCGATCCACTGCTGAAGGAGGTTGATTGGGCGATCGACTCGGGAGAGAAGGTAGGACTCCTGGGACGCAATGGCATGGGAAAGTCTACTTTCCTGAAGTTGCTCGCCGGAGAGATTCGGCCGGAGTCAGGGCAGATCCGAATGGCTCCAGGAATGAGAATTGCTCGTTTGATTCAAGAGGTGCCGCAAGGAGTCTTTGGGACGATCGAAGCCTACCTGCGGCGATCGTGGCAAAGCCGTCCGAAGGCTCTGGAAGAAGATGGCCATGCGTGGCGTGAAGATGCCGCCGTTCAGCGCGTCGTGCAACAGATGAAGCTGGATCCAGGACAGGAAGTTGCTAGCCTCTCAGCAGGCTGGCAGCGTCGCGTGCTGCTGGCCGAAGCTTTGATGGGAAAGCCCGATCTTTTGCTGCTGGACGAACCGACGAACCACCTCGATCTGGACTCGATCGAGTGGCTGGAGCAGTTTCTCAAAGGGTATGAGGGAAGCCTTGTCTTCGTGACGCACGACCGCGCTTTTCTGAGGGCGATCGCCACGCGGATCACCGAGATCGATCGAGGGCGGCTATATGATTGGGCTTGCGATTACACGACATTCCTGCAGCGCAAAGAGAATCTCCTGGCAGCCCAGGAAAAACAGGATGCTCTTTTCGATAAGAAGCTGGCGGCTGAAGAGGTCTGGATCCGCACCGGCATCAAGGCACGTAGGACTCGCAACGAAGGTAGAGTGCGGGCTCTGGAGTCGATGCGACGCGAACGATCGCAGCGGCAGTCTCAGGTGGGCGCGATGCGAGCTGAGGTGTCGACGTTGCGGCAGTCGGGCCAGTTGGTGATGGAATTGGAGAACGTCTCCTTCGGCTACCCCGGCAAACCGATCCTACGTGATTTTTCCACCTGGATCATGCGGGGCGACAAGATCGGTATCGTCGGAGGCAACGGAGCTGGAAAATCGACATTCATCAAGCTATTGATGGGAAATCTGCAGCCCCAGTCGGGAACCATCCGGCGTGGTACTCATCTGCAGACGCTCTATTTCGATCAACTGCGAGAGCAGATTGATGACGAGAAGACGATCGCCGACAACGTCGCTGATGGCAACGATCAGGTGATTGTTTCCGGCAAGCCAAAGCACATCTATTCCTACCTGCAGGATTTCCTCTTTACCCCCGAGCGGGCTCGGCAACTTGCCAAGACGCTCAGTGGCGGCGAGCGGCACCGACTATTGCTGGCAAGGCTGCTAAAGCATCCGTCCAATCTGCTGGTGCTGGATGAGCCGACCAATGATTTGGACGAGGAGACGCTAGAACTGCTAGAAGCGTTGCTGGTTGATTATCAGGGGACTCTGCTGGTGGTCAGCCACGATCGCGAGTTCCTGCAGCGGACCACCACCTCGGTGCTGGCTTTCGACCGCCAGGGAGTGCTTCGAGAGTTTGCCGGCGGCTACGACGACTACGCTCGCTACAGACAGCGCGAGCGAGAGATCGCCCAGTCGCCGGCGGACACGAACTCGGTGGCCTCACCGAAGTCGGTCTCCAGTGCGACGACACCACCGGAAGGTTCATCCACTGGCAAGCAGGCCAAGTTGAGTTTCAAGGAACAGCGGGATCTGGAATCCCTACCGGGGAAGATCGAAGCCTTGGAGACAGAACTGACAAGCCTTCAGGTGGCGATGGGAGATGCTGCCTTCTACCAGAAACCTGCAGCACAAATTGCGGATGCGGCGGCCAGAGTCCAGGCACTGCAGAAGGAGATCGAGCAGGCATATGAGCGATGGCAGTCGCTGGAGGAACGGCGTAGCGGCTGAGATGTGCCATGCGGCACGTCGGTGACATCCGACATTTCGAATGGTTGCCAAATGCATCTTGGTCCTTGGCGTTTGGCGCGGGTATACTAGTCTTTGCCCCACCTTGGACGCTCGCCGCTATGCTCCGCACCGGAGTCCCACCATGCATGCTGCTCTGTCGCTTGACTGCCTATTCATCGTCGTGGGGCAAGCCACTCGCTGCGTTCGATCTTGTGTGAAAGGCTTGATCCTTTGCTTTTGGGGGCTCATTCCATCTTCCGTTCTGGGGGAACCTCCGGTCACCTACGAAGCAGCGATTCGACCAATTCTTAAAGCACACTGCTTCCACTGCCATGGAGAGGAAACAGAGAAGCAAGGTGGGCTGGATCTGCGTCTGGTCCGAACGATGCGGCAGGGAGGTGATTCAGGCGCCGCACTGATCCCCGGTCAGGCGGACCAGAGCCTGATCTGGAAACAAATCGAAACAGCGCAGATGCCTCCCTCAGGAAAGGGGCTGAGCGATGCGGAGAAGGAGTTGCTACGGCGCTGGATCGTGGAGGGAGCCCAGACCCTGCGGTCGGAACCTGACGCCTTGCCCGAAGGTCCTCAATGGACTGAGGAAGAGCGGAGTTTCTGGTCGCTGCAGCCGGTGACGGGTCATCCCATGCCAGCGGTCGCGCCTGGTGTCTGGGTCGAATCGCCGGTGGATGCCTGGGTGGCGCTGAAGCAGCAATCCCATGAGCTTACGTTTTCCGAATCGGCCTCGAAGACTGATTGGCTTCGTCGCATCACCTTCGATCTGCTGGGGATCCCGCCGACCTGGGAGGAGATGGAAGCCTTCAACAACGATCTTGCACCCGATGCTCAGCAACGAGTCGTCGATCGACTCCTTGCGAACCCTCGCTTTGGAGAGCGATGGGGACGCCATTGGCTGGACGTCGCGGGATATGCCGACAGCGATGGATATACCGAAGCGGACGCTCAGAGACCCTGGGCGTTTCATTATCGCGATTATGTGATTGAGGCTCACAATGCCGATCTGCCGATCGACCGATTCCTTGAGGAGCAACTCGCGGGGGATGAACTGGTATCCACCCCTTGGGAGAATCTGTCTCCTGATCAGGCTCGGCGATTGGCTGCGACTGGTTTCCTGCGGATGGTTCCGGATGGAACAGGGCAGGAGGGGGTCGACGCCAATGTAGCACGGAATGACGTGATTGCAGAAACCATCAAGGTCGTCTCCAGCGCTGTCTTGGGCCTGACGGTTGGTTGCGCCCAGTGCCACCATCATCGGTACGATCCGATTTCACAGGAAGACTACTATCGTCTGCGTGCGGTATTTGAGCCGGGGCTGGATTGGAAGCAGTGGCGAGACCGCTCCCAGAAGCTGGTAAACCTTTGGAACGCATCCCAACGCGAACAGGCAGCGAAAGTCGATCAGGAGTTATCCGAGCTGGAGGGGAAGCGAGTCGGCGAACTGGATGGGATTGTCCAGGAGGTATTCGAAAAGGAATTGGCGAAGCTTCCCGAGGCGACGCGGGAGCCCGCCAAGGTGGCTCGCAATACCCCTGCCGACAAGCGGACCGACGAGCAGAAGAAGCTGATGCAAGATTTTCCCAGCCTGAACGTCGATCGCGGCAGTGTCTATCTGTACGAAGGTCAGCGATTGCAGGAGTTCAATAAGCGGTATGAGCAGCTGCAAAACGAACTGCGGGGCAAACGACCTTCGGAGAACTTCGTCGCCTGTTTTTCAGAAGTACCGGGGCACCAGCCACCGACGTATAGGTTCTTTCGTGGCGATTTCCAGCAGCCCAGAGAAGTGATTGCCCCAGGGGGCCTGAGCGTTCTCGGTGAAGACGATCGTATCGCCGATGACGATGCCCAGCTTCCCACCAGCGGCCGCCGGCTGGCACTCATTCGCAACTGGACATCCGGGACCCACCCGCTGGTGACTCGCGTCCAGGCCAATCGACTTTGGGCACCTCTGTTCGGCCGTGGCATCGTGGCGACTCCGGGCGATTTCGGGCGACTGGGAGAAGCTCCCAGTCACCCCGAACTGCTCGATTGGATGGCAAAGGAATTGGTGCTCCGAGGCTGGAGTCGCAAGCAGATGCTTCGCGAACTGCTGCTCTCCCGTACCTATGGCCAGTCGTCGAATCGTACGGCAGCCGCATCCCAGTTGGATCCCGAAAACACATGGCTCAGCCACCAAAGGCTAAGGCGTCTGGAGACCGAATCGATCCGCGATTCGATGCTGGCGGCAAGCGGCATGTTGCAAGTCGATCGGGGCGGGCCGGCAGCTTCGGTGAATCCTGACGAAGTCGGCCAGTTCATCGTCGGCAAGGCAACTCGCGACGGTAACGGGATTCTGGTGGCCAAGCGGGAAGAGGCTCCTGAGCTTTACCGGCGAAGTATCTACATCGAAGTGCGGCGTTCGATGCCACTGGGGATGCTGGAGCCCTTTGATCCAGCGGCCAGCGAGCCCAATTGCGAACGGCGTTCGGTCTCGACTGTCGCGCCGCAGTCACTGTTGCTGATGAACCACGGCGAAGTGATTCGCTTGTCCGAAGCTTTTGCCAAACGGGTACGTCGCGAAGCAGGGGAGGATCCTCACGACCAGATCCGCCATGCGTGGCGCGTTGCCCTGGGGCGAGAGCCGCCCGAGGATCTTCTGTCCGATGCAGCCGATTGGCTGAAGACGTGGAAGCCGGATCCCGTGGCAGATCCAGCCAGTGCAGCTCCTCCTGAGGCGATCGATCCGGCCTTGCAGCCCCTGGCGCTCTACTGTCAGGCGATCTTCTCGTCCAATCCTTTCCTTTATATCGACTGATCATCCCATGGAAGCCGATAACCTCCTTCGTTCCTCGCGGCGGCATTTCCTCGCGCAGCATTCGATCGCCGGTGGCTTTCTGATGCTGGCCAGTGCCGTCGACCGCTCGGCCTCCGCTCTTCCTCCCAAGCCGAATCTGGAACCGCCGCAGTGGGATCTGCTTCCCAAAAAACCGCACCATGCGCCGCAGGCCAAGGCGATGATCTCGATGTTCATGCAAGGAGGCCCTAGCCACATCGATCTTTTTGATCGCAAGCCGGAAGTGGAGAAGCGGCATGGTCAGAACTACACGGGGGACCTCAAGTACGATAACGCAGCCGAGTCGAGTGCGAAGATCTGGTCCGGACCTTGGAAATGGCGAAGGTTCGGTCAGAGCGGAATGGAGTTGAGCGAATTGATTCCCCACTTCGGCTCGATCGCCGATGAAATCACGTTGATTCGATCGATGCGCACGGCGGTCAACAACCATGGCCAGTCGATCTATGCCATGCACCACGGACGCATCACGGCTGGCCGACCCGTCCTGGGAGCCTGGCTGACTTTTGGGCTGGGTAGCGAAAGTCAGCAGCTTCCCGCATTCGTCGTGCTCACCGATCCAGGTGGACTTCCCGTTCTGGGCACCGACTGCTGGTCGAATGGTTGGCTACCCAGTCAGTTTCAAGGGACGGTGATCCGCCCCAAGGAACCTCGCATCCTGAATCTTGATCCCCCGCCTCATCTAGCAGGCTCGCCTCAGCGAGCCTATCTGGAGCAGTTGCAGAAGATCAATGCCCGCCACCTCCAGGACCATCCGGGGGAGACCGATCTGTCCGCACGCATCGGAACCCTTGCCCTGGCAGAAGCGATGCAATCAGCCGCCAAAGAGGCTCTTGATATCCACCGCGAGACGGCCGCGACCCATCGCCTGTATGGGCTCGATCAGGAGCCGACCCGCGAGTTCGGCACGCGCTGCCTGATCGCACGGAGATTGATCGAGCGAGGTGTTCGCTTCGTGCAGCTATACACCTCCACCCAGCAATGGGACCACCATGGAAACATCACCGAAGGACTTCCAGCGGCATGCCGCAAAGTTGATCAGCCCGCCGCTGCCCTCGTCAAGGATCTGAAAGACCGTGGGATGCTGGATGAAACGATCGTCCACTGGGGCGGTGAGATGGGAAGATTGCCGGTGATTCAGAATGAAAAGAATGTCGGGCGGGACCACAACACCTATGGATTCAGCTCCTGGATCGCCGGAGGCGGATTCCGCAAGGGATATGTACACGGAGCGACCGACGAGTTCGGTTATCAGGCGATAGAGGATGTGGTACATCATTATGATTACCACGCCACGCTGCTACACCTTTTTGGGCTGGACCCCACAAGGCTGGTTTTCGCGAGGCCCGGAGGCGTCGGCACTCTCTTGGATGGTCAGCCAGGTCAGATCGCCGCAAAACTACTGGAACGGCCACCGACCTCCGTAGGCTGATGCATCAACGTATCCGCCACAGTAGCCTCCAACTCCAAGTGCTGGCAATCAGCAGTATCTTCTCGGATGAAGGAAGTCATTCTAATCGTCATCAGAATGTTCAGTGGCGGCTCTAAGCTTGTGGCCTGATCATGGTACGCCGCAATTCCTAGGAGAATATCGATGCAATTCAAGGGGTCAGGAGGAGCAGTTTGCGTGCCTGTTGGCGCAATTGCCTGGCGGCTGTGGCTTGTTCATGAGCCAAAGTCCCTGGGGTTTCGTGCTGGCTACTTGCCACCGCTTCCGCCTCCAGTAAACGAGCTCCCTTGAGTATCGCTTCGATGGCGATCCAGTGCCTTGCCGATGGAGCGTTGGCGACAACAGTCATGGAGCCTGGAATGGCCGGTTCTTCGTCCCCGAGTAGGTTCTGGCCTGGAGTCTGGTAGCGGCTGCGTTCCAAAAGCAGATCGCGAATCGTTGCCAGCGTCGGGTCGTCGGGGTCGATCGGCTGGGGAGTCAGATCGAGCCCTGGGGGGGCGATCAAGCTCGAGTCGTTGGAGGGCAGCTGCGTGGAAGGCGTGCCGTTGAGTGGGGCACTGGTTTCAGTAGGATTCGCCAGATCGCTTTCCAGCGATGCGCTTTGGGGTGGCCCCGAGGGTTTGGTACCCGGGGGTGGCTGCAGGGCAAATAGTTGCGTCGAGAGGTCCGCTTCACGGGCTTTCCAGGCACCCGCCATCGCCGCAAGAAGCACAACCATGAAAGTTGCTCGTCGTTTCCACTGGCGGTCCCATTGCAGTTGCATCCGATGCACTGGCATATTTCGATTCTCCGTGGTTTCCCCATTTGTCTTCCGCGCCATCGGCACGACAGGTGTAGTATAGGGTACATCGTATCTTGGCTACCTAGGGATCCAGGTTCCATCCCTGCCCGAATTCCTGGATCCACACGAGATCCGATCGATCTGCGACAATACGGAATCCTGACTGCGATCGGTTGTTCCGATCAGGTTGTCTTCCTTCCGCCATGCCACGATGGACTGCATATGCCGCTTGCACACGATGTACTGCTTCAATTGAAGCGATGGAATACCCCGACGATCTACAACGGCTGGGAACAGATCACCGGTCGCGATGTGACGCGCGAGGGAATCAATATCGAAGAGACTCGCGACTTCATGCCTCAGATGGGGCCGATGGTGGGGTACGCCGTGACGCTGCTGGTCGAGCCGTCGCAGAAGCGTCATCAGCTTTCCAGCAATGCCTGGCATGACTACCGATCGTACGTTGCCTCGATCCCAGGACCGAAAATTGTCGTCGTCCAGGATCTGGACAAGCCGCAGGTGATCGGTTCGTTCTGGGGGGAAGTCAACAGCAACGCTCATCGGACGCTGGGATGCGTCGGCACGATCACCGACGGTGCTATCCGCGACCTGGATGAAATGACCAATGCAGGATTCAAGGCGATCGCCAGACGGCTTTGTGTGGGCCACGCGCACGTCACCCCGGTACGTTGGAATATTCCCGTGGAAGTCTTTGGCCAGACGATCCAACCTGGGCAGCTGATTCATGCCGACAAACATGGATTTCTCGCGATTCCCAAAGAGGATGAAGAGAAGTTGCTGAGTGCATCCCGACTGATGGACCAGTTCGAGTGCCAGACGGTGATTCCTGCCGGTCGCTTCACCCAGGGCTTGCCTGCGGAGACAGTGGTCGAACGATTGCGAGAGGCGGGGAAAGAGTTTCAGCGGCTTGCCAAGGAAGCTTTTCAGCGCAAGGGGGAGTGGTCTTAGCCCCCAATCGCAGTCCCGCGAGCCGTTTTTTGCGATCGCGGCAACCTGAGTTCTGTCATGTACCGAACATCTCGAAAAGGAGTCCCAGTCCATGGAGCGAAGAAACTTTCTTGCGATCACGACGGCGGCGCTGTCACCTTCCGGAGTCGCAGCTGCGGCGGAGAAACCGGAACGAATCATCGATACGCATCAGCATCTTTGGGACCTCCAGCGGATTCGATTGCCGTGGCTGGAGGGAGCCCCCGATACGCTGCGGCATCGTTATGATCTCGAGGAGTATCGGGAGGCGACCAAGGGACTTCCGATCGAAGCCATCTACATGGAGGTGGATGTGGCGGACGATCAATTGGATCGGGAGGTCGCGTACGTCGTCGCAGCCTCAAAGGATCGCAACCCCACCCGCGCTGCGGTCATCGGTGGCCGGCCTGGTACTTCCGCGTTTGTCGACTACTTGGCGCGCCACCGCGCCAACAAGGAGATTCGTGGTGTACGACGGGTCCTCCACTCCGACGCCACACCACCGGGTACCTGTCGAACGGATGCATTTCTGGCCGACATGAAGCGTCTGGGGGAGATCGACTGGAGTTTTGATTTCTGCATGCGACCCCAGGAGCTCGGAGACGCTCGTCACGTCGCATCGCAATGCCCGAATACCCGATTCATGTTGGATCATTGCGGCAATCCCGATCTGACGGCGTGGCAGAAAAACCGAGTGGACCCACCCAAGCATACGGTCGACGCTTGGCGTAAGAGCATCGATGATCTGGCATCGCTCCCCAACGTCCACTGCAAGATCTCTGGGGTGATCGCGACGCTACCCAAGGGGGCCGGTGCGGAATACTTGGCGCCGGCAATCGATCATTGTCTGGATGCCTTCGGGCCAGACCGTGTGGTATTCGGTGGCGACTGGCCTGTTTGCCTGCTGGGGGGCACCTTCCAGCAATGGTACGCGATGCTGACGGAAATCGTTGCGGATCGTCCCGCTGAAGACCGTAGGAAACTCTGGTGGAAGAATGCCGTCGGATTCTATCGACTGGCCTGACCGATTTCCCAGACGGTTTCGCCCGACTTCCAGAGGATTTCGCCCTGCGTCGTTCGGATCGTCCAGTCGGGATGGTCCTTCGGTGCTTCGATCCGAAGGCTGCCATCCTGCCTGGCTTCCAGGTCGATCGTGTTGCCGTGAAAGCGGAGATTACGGACCTTCAGGCTTGGCCAACTCTTGGGAAGTCGAGGTTGAAAGATTGCGCCATCGACGCGAGGATCCCAGCCCAGGAATCCGTCGACGAGGATCGTCGGGACTAGCGCGCTTTCAAGGAATTCCTCATCCAGTCCCAGTCCCCCTGCAGTGCCTCCTCCCTGCAGTGTGCCACGCGTTCCATCCTTGTAGTAGGTGCGATAGCCACCTGCCGCTTGCACCTCCTCAAACCACTCCAGCGTCTGCTGCATTTTGGCCCAGGCGTCATCGGGGCCATTGGTGCGGATACGAGCCAGCCAGTCGAAGTAGCTGAATCCAAGCACCGCCCCGCCATCCTGCACCTGGCCTCCCCAGGGAATCGACCCAGGATCGCTCCAAGCCCAACAATACGCCTCCACATTCCTCTTCGTCGTGGCTCGCGGTCCAAACCGCCAATGGTAGATGTCCTCCCCTTGCGACGTATCGCCTTCCACGCGACGCCTGCCATCGATCCAGTCGAAGATCGATCTGGCCTGCTCGGGAGTGGTCAGTCCTCGAGCCACTGCTTCCAGGTTCAGAAAGGTAAAGCCGTAGTCGTATCGCTGGCCCTGCAGGTTCTCCCATCCGATCAGTCGCCTAGTCTGGTCCGACCAGAAACGCTGCTGAAAAGTTTCCCTGCAGCGTGTCGCAAGGTTCTCCAACGCCATACCACTGCGCGAGGGCTGCGGTGCGGGAATTCCCCATTGCGGATGCGCTGCGATCTCCTTTTCCAGTCTCGCCATCCGATCGAGGGCCGCCACCATCATCATCGAAGCCAACGCATCACGGCCGCCAAAGGGTAGCAGGTCCCAGTAATTGTTCCCGACTCCCAATCCAGGGCGAATCTTTCTGTCCCCTTCGGTCCCCATTAGACCGCTGCGACCATCGTGTCCCACCCACGGCACCAGGACCAAGCCTTCGCGTTCCACAGAGAATTCTTCGATTGCAAACCGCAGTGCCGTTCGCATCTTATCGATGTTCTCTCTTAGAAAATCGATACGCCCCGTCCATTCCAGCAGGTCGCTGCAGGCGATGAGGTAGTTGGTGTTGGTGATCGGATGCCGGGTGTCGATCGCAGTGCACACCGACTTGAGCAGCCACTTGGATCCGACCACAGCCGGCAGTTCGATCTTCCATTGCTCAAGCAGCCCGCCATAGTCGGGGTGCATATAGAGCGGGATGTTGTAATAGCGATGAGTTCCGTTCGTCGGCGCAACCTGGAACGCGACGTGCCTCGCGACTTTCCAATCCGCCTCTTCTTTCATGCGCCACTGGATCCGTCCCTCCGATCCTGCAGGCAATTCCGGATGCGCCATCTCCAGTCGTGCAAAGGGAGCGACGATCGTGCCGCATCCAATCTTGGGTGTGGTGATCACCACGTGATCCGTGGTTGCCTTGAGCACTAGGCCATGAATGGGATCGATACCTTCCACTTGGGCACCTTGAATCTCCCAAGAATCCCAGGAGGTTTCTGGTTGTGAGCGAAAATTCTGGATGGCCCAGATATCGCCATCGAGGCTGAAATGCCATCCCTTCCCGGTGCTCTGTTGCCAAGCGGGAAATGGCCATCCCTCACTGTGTGCCATGCCGCGATGCTGCTGCATCGAGACATATCCCTGGGAATCGATCCGCCGCGCCAAAAGGCCGGCTTGATAACGGTCGGCTGCAGCGGCCTGGTAGCCCAATGTCGCTCGTGGCAACCAGGGATCCCAAAGCGTGCAATCGGAGAAAGCACTGGGTTGATGAAGTTGCTGCAGGCGAGGCAACAGTTGCATCCATCGCTCGGATCCTGGCACCTCGTAGGTGACCTCCTGAGCCAACAGTGGTTTGGTTGGCCGAGGGGCAAGGGAGATTGCAAGAAGCAAGATGACAAAAACGCGGCATCCGAATCGAATGGAACTTGCTGGCATCAGAAAGGGGCTCTCTGCAGAACTTTCCGAAGGGCAGGTGGGGCGTCCATCTGGTCCCGACGGCTGGATGGAAAGGCATAGGAGCGAAATGGAAGGCGCGGCTGGTTGTCTGCAGGCAAGATGGCTCGAGAGCACTGCGACGTAAGGTCAATCCGCCAGCATGCACGGATCAGCTGGTGGAATTTTTCAACCCGTCAGGCCGTCAATGGCAGTGGGCTGATGGCGAATTGCTGCCGCAGGGCTGCAACCTTGGCCGGGTCTAGCGAGGCGGATCCGAGCCACCACTGCAGCCGAGCGCGACGAATCACCCCTTTTTCCATGAATTTCCCGAAGAGCAGCACACTCTGACGATCTCCGGGGCTGGTCTCGCTCCAACTGGCTTCGGGAGCATCCAAAGGGTGAACCCAGATGTGACTGGTACAGGCTGGAGTCCATGCCTGGTGGTGGATCATCAGTGGCGCTCCAGGATCGCCGGCGGGGCCTCGGAGGCCAGCCGACTGCGATCGGAAGCTGATCTGTACTGCAGGATAGCACTCCAGAAGTTGCGTTTGGACACTGACCCAAACCTCCAGTCCCAGGAGCATTTCTGGAGACTGCAGAGCACGAAAATCGAGTTGCAGGCTGTAGGGCTGCTGCCGATGCTCCGGATAAAAAACTACCACATCGTCGCCGCGGACGTAGGCATCGGCCAGACGTGGCGGAGGCACATCGCGAAGATCGATCTGAAATAGGCGGCTCTTCGATTCCTCACGCCCATCCATCGACCATTCCAGGCCTCGCTGAATGTGGCCCAATGGAGCTTTCAACTGCACTCCGTCACGATCCCACAATGCAGTGTCACCATCCAGTTTCCAGACCATCCCGACTTCC
Source organism: Pirellulaceae bacterium (assembly GCA_044337705.1). Classification (GTDB taxonomy): domain Bacteria; phylum Planctomycetota; class Planctomycetia; order Pirellulales; family Pirellulaceae; genus JBEISR01. Next base: position 59,521 of record JBIINB010000002.1, read on the forward strand.
TTATGCTGTCCAGGCAACGACTGTCATGCTAGGAGTATCACTCGATCGACCGGATCGTTCCGCGTTGTGTCGCTGCCCGTTGACCGATTGTAGCAGCTATTCCTGCAATGTTTCGAGTGGCGTAAGGTGGCCGATCCGGCGGACTACAGGGAACCGCTCAGCAGCGTCGACTGATGCTGCCTAGTGCAGGCATCCAGCATCCCCTGCATGGCATCGCGCACCTGGTCTCCAGTAAGCGTCTGGGAGGGGTGCTGGAAATCAAGAGAGAAGAACCAGCGTTTGCGATCGTTGCCGTCTTTCGCGTAGTCGCGGTAGGTTTCGTGGAAGCGGATCCCTTTCAGCCAAGGTCCGGATGAAGCGAGGATTGTTTTCTCCAGTTCGGCCCACGGAAGCGATTCGGGAACGACCAAGTTGACGTCACGCTGGACGACAGGGAATGGAAGGGTCGGCTGCCATGTAGGCACCGGCTGGAACCTCTCCAGCAATAGGTCCAAATGTATCTCGGCTAAAACAAGGGGACGGGATACCTTCATCTTCTGCCGCAGACGATGGCTCAATTGCCCCTGCCACGCCAATTGTTTTCCATCCATTCGGTAGACCAGACCGGTAGCCTGTTCGATCGACGGATGATCCCAAGGCTGGATTTCCCAGCGTATCTGACTTCCCATGGCGCGGCCAAATAGTTCTTCGATCAAGCCACGGACGATGCGATCCTCCGCATCTCCCAGCAGTCCCAGTGTCCATTGCTCGGCGGGCAGGTCTCCCCGCGACCCATCGACTTGGTAGATCGAGGCGATTTCATAGAGTCGTACGTGGCCGGCGATGTGATCAGCCTGGCCAACCCAGCACTGAAGCAGGCTGGGGACGATGCTTCGGCGTAGTTGCTGCGCACCCTCCAGCAGAGGTTGACGGCTGGAGCGACTGGCGGAGTCGGTCCAGGCGCTCATCATTCCATCCAGTTCCTTCGAGACTAAACTGGGAGTCAGCGCTTCATCAAATCCGCATCCTGCAAGAAGCGGCCGCAGACGCTCGACCATCAGATCCTTAGGACGTTTGGCGGAGGGAAAGACCGGGACGATCGCATTTTCGGGAATCACTTCGTATCCATGGATCCGGGCCAGTTCTTCGATCAGATCGATCTCGCGCGTCAAGTCGGATCGCCACGAAGGCACTTGCCACTGCCAGTGGCCATCCGGGGCTCCCAGACTACGGCATCCCAACGCCGTCAATATCCGCTCGATCTCCTTCTTCGGGATTTCGATCCCGAGAACACGCGCGATCTGTTGCTCGCGAAGCCGTATGACAGGGAGGGCTGGGCCGCTGGGGGCGCTATCGAGCATTCCTGCGTCCATTGTCCCACCGGCGAGTTCCTGAATCAACTGGCAACATCGGCGCGAGGCCCAGTCGAGCCGATGTCGGTCGATTCTGCGTTCGAATCGAAAAGAGGCGGCGGAGTGCAGGCGAAGGCTTCTCGATGCGGTTCGGACGACTTTGGGTGCGAAGTCGGCTGCTTCAATCAACAGATCGGTAGTCTGCGCAGAAACTTCGGACCCCTCACCACCCATCACCCCGGCAATCGCCACCGGCTGGCTTGCATCTGCAATCACCAGCATCGAAGGATTCAGAGCGTAGGTTTTGTGGTCGATCGCCACCATCGATTCACCAGTCCTCCCCGGACGGACTACGATCTTTCCACCCCGGAGTCTTGCCAGATCGAATGCATGCAGCGGTTGGCCGCATTCCAGCATTACGTAATTGGTGATGTCGACGATGTTGTTGACCGTTCCGATACCGCAGGCGGCAAGCCGCTTCACCAACCAGGAAGGACTGTGGCCGACACGGACGCCGCGAATGATTCGGGCGGTGTACCGCGGGCAGGCTTCCTCCCAGAGGTTCTCCAGGCTCCACTGCCGTTCGATCGCCGGACCGGTGGCCGTAGGCTGAGGGTCCGCAATACAGACTTCACGGTTGTAAAGGACCGCAATCTCCCTCGCCACTCCCAAGTGGCTCAGGCAATCCCCTCGATTGCTTGTCACTTCCAGATCCAAGACGGGGTCGCCATCGTGAAACGTCGTCGACTCGTGGTTGAGTCCGCTTAGGGCCAGCCGATCGGCCAGTTCCTCATGCGGCATATCCAGAAGCACATACTGCGACAACCAATCCCATGAGACGAGCATGGCAGTCCCTAGAACTGACGAAGAAATCGGACGTCATTTCGATAGAGGTCGCGGATATCGGTGATCCCGAATCGCCGCATACAAAGGCGTTCCACCCCCAGGCCGAAAGCGAAACCACTGTATCGGTCGGGATCGATCCCGACGCTGGTCAGCACATTGGGGTCGACCATCCCGGCACCGCCAAACTCCATCCACTGACCGTTCCAGAAGAAATCGACTTCAACACTCGGTTCGGTGAACGGAAAGAACGAGGGACGAAAGCGGATCTGGACATCGCCACCCAGATAGCTGGTCGCAAACATCCGCAGGACACTTTTCAGCTGGGCCATGGTGACATGCTGGTCGACCCAAAGGCCTTCCATTTGATGAAACATCGGGTAATGCGTGGCATCGGCTTCATCCGGTCGATAGACCCTGCCTAGCGAGATGATGCGAATCGGAGGCTTGGTCGTCTCCATGACCCGAATCTGCACCGTGCTGGTCTGACTGCGAAGGAGAGCAGGAGCCTCATCGCTTTTCTTCTTGTCGATCGGCTGAAGATAGAAGTTGTCGGCAGGATCGCGAGCCACATGATCGTCTGGGATGTTCAACGCCACGAAGTTATGCCAGACATCCTCCACTTCCGGCCCCTCGGTGACCGTAAATCCAAGCCGCCCCATGATCTCCTTGAGCAGTTCGATCGTTTGGGTGATTGGATGGAGATGCCCCAACTGGGGTGGCAACCCGGGAAGGGTGCAGTCAGGAAGCGGGCCTGTCGGCTTGGCTGCCGAGAGGCCGCCCAACCGGCTGGAGGTTTCTTCCAGCAATTTTTCGACCGCTTCCCGCACCTCGTTGAATCGCTTGCCAGCAGCCGGTTTGTCGGCACCCTGCACCGTCCCCAACTGCTTCTGGGCCGACTTCAGAAGACCGTTCTTGGCCCCCAGAAACTCGACGCGCAGACGCTCCAGGGTGTTGGCATCGGCGACACCCGCGAACTGCTCCCTGGCCTGACGCTCCAGGGAGTCCAAGGTTTCAAGAAAAACTTGAAGACTCATGGCGCCCCTTTCAGGCCGCCACCAGGTGCTTCTTGACCGATTCGACGATCTGCTGGAATGCTGCAGGATCCGCAATCGCCATTTCGGATAGCTGCTTGCGATCCAGTTCGATCTTGGCCAGTTGCAAGCCGTGGATGAATTCGCTGTAGCGGAGGTCGTACTGACGCACCGCAGCGCTTAAACGAATGATCCAAAGGCGTCGGAAATCGCGGCGTCGGCGACGACGGTCACGGTAGGCAAAGACACCTGCCCGCACCAAGTTTTCCTTCGCGGTGCGATAGAGACGCCTACGTCCACCGACGTACCCTTTGGCTCTCTTGAATAAACGGTTTTTGGCACGTCGTCGCGCATGACCTTTGGTGGTACGCATCGGTCTGATTTTCCCTTTTCATGAAACCTTCAGGTCACCGCCATCGCTCGTTTCAATCCAATCCCCACGGGATGGATCGCGTTGAGGGGGGGAGTGCATCCCGACCTGACGGCTCAAGGCCGGCAGGCCATTCACCCTTGTTACCAAGGATGCTGGCAGTTGTTGAACCCAAGGATCTGGTCTGGCACTCCAGTCCTGTCGATGGACTTCTCGTCCATCTCGCCATCCTGAAATCAGGTTAGCTAATTTCTACGAAGTCATTTCCCGGGGAGCTATCCATGGCTTCCCAGAGCGTCCTAGTAGCTGTTGCCGCGAAGCGCCGCCTGAATCACCCGCTCCATGTTCGTTTCCACCGTTTTGGTGCCACGAAGCTGACGAATTCGCTTGGGTGTCTTTCGGACCGCCAGGTGGCTGGTACCTGCCTTGCGATGCTTGGCCTTCCCGGTCGCAGTCAGTCGAAATCGCTTCTTGGTCGCCTTGTGCGTCTTTTGCTTGGTCATCGTCCGCTCGAAAGTAAATTCAGGGGATCCAACCGATCCGGATCAAACATCGTCCATCAGTGTCCGGTCGGGACGAGGATGAATTTCGTCCGCCAGCCATCGAATCCAGCAATATAAAAGAGAAACCTTCCACTTCCAAGCCCAAATCGGTCTCGGTTGACCCCCACTTGCGGGTGTTCTATCCGACGTCGCCGAAATCGAGCGACTGGCCATGTCGGGCGAGGACCTGTTTTTTCAGTCGGGTCCATTGGGGGCCATCCAGGAGGGGATCGGTTTGGAGGATAGCACGAGCGGCGGACTGAGTTGTTTCGACTACGGATTGATCTCGGACCAAGTCGGCGATTCGGAGTTGGGGTAAGCCATGTTGGCGGGTTCCAAGAAGGTCCCCAGGTCCCCGAAGCTTCCAGTCGACCTCTGCCAGCTGGAATCCATCATCGCTGGCGGTGAACGCTTTTAGACGTTGATTCTCCTGCTCCGCCAGAGACTGGCGCACCATGAGGCATACATAGCCGGGAAAACTGCCTCGGGAGACGCGGCCTCGTAGCTGGTGGAGTTGCGAGAGTCCTAGTCGGTCGGCGTCGAGGATGGTCATGACGGTGGCGTTGGGGACATCGATTCCTACTTCCACCACGGTGGTGGCCACCAGCACATCGATTGAACCACTGGCGAATTGATCGAGGGTGGCTTGTTTTTCAGATCCCTCCATGCGTCCGTGGAGAAGCCCCAGGGCCAGATGTTTCAGCGGTCCTTCCTGCAATTGCTGGTAGACCTGCTGAGCCCCCTGTAGTCCCTCTTCATCGCTTTGGCTGACGCGCGCAGCAATCACGTACGCCTGCCTGCCCTGATCGACTTGCTTGGCGACGAAGTTCCACCAGGAACCTTCCTGCTCCGGCTTTGCCAAGTAGGAATGGACGGGCATTCGACCGGGGGGTTTATCCCGCAGGATGGAGACATCCAGATCGCCAAAGGCGGTCATCGTGAGGGTTCGTGGAATGGGGGTCGCCGACAGGACAAGGTAGTGCGGCGCCTGATCGCCCCCACGGAGGCTGGCGCGCTGCTCCACCCCGAATTTGTGCTGTTCATCGATCACCACCAATCCAAGTTTCGCGAAGGCAACTTGGTCACTAGCCAGAGCCTGCGTGCCGACGACCAAGTCGGTAGTTCCCAGCGCCAGCCGCTGAAGTACCTCCTGCCGCTGGGAGGCGGTGAGACTTCCTACCAGGAGGTCGATATGAACCCGGCTTCCCTGGAGGCTCTCCTGAAGTTTTTGGAAATGCTGTCTGGCCAGCACCTCGGTTGGGGCCATCAGTGCCGCCTGATGCTCATTGGCCACTGCCAGCAGCATCGCATAGAGGGCCACCGCCGTCTTTCCGCTGCCGACATCCCCCTGAACCAGCCGATTCATCGGGACGGTGCGCGCCATGTCGTCGGCGATCTGGTGGATCGCCTTCCGCTGATCTCCCGTGAGTTCAAAGGGAAACCTTCGGAAGATTCTGGCATCGATGACAGCAGACGTAGGCAAGGAAGCGGCTGCCTGCTGGTGCGCCAGGCGGCTGCGACGCAGTCCGATTGCCAATTGCAGATGAAGTAGCTCCTGAAAGATGAATCGTCGACGAGCCAGCTCCGCGTCCTCCATCGACTCCGGTTGATGAATCGTTCGCAACGCCTGGCGGATCTCCATGAGGTGATGTTGCTGTCGGAACTCCTCCGGAAGGACTTCTTCTATGCAAGGCAGGATCATTGGCAGAAGCTGGTCGATGCTCTGCATCAAGTGGCGCTGCTGAATTCCTTCGGTCAGACCATAGATGGGAATCGGTTTCCCTTGCGGAACCGGGCTGTCGGGAGTCAGCACCAGAAAATCTGGATGCCTCATTTCCCAGTGGACACCAGTGGATTTTGCCACCCCGGTCGCTAGGACACGCATGCCGCGCGCCAGTTGGTCGCGACGGAAAGGTTGGTTGAACCAGACCAGCCGAAGGTAGCCACCTCCTTCGCATCGCAGTAGCACCCCCAAGATCGTTCGCCCCTCGGCGGTGCCCCGCACCTCGATCGATTCCACCTCCCCCACCGCGCTGTATCGCTGGTCGGCGACCCAATGGCCGGTGGGGCGATGGATGGCAGGTTCCTGATACGATTTGGGGAAATAAAAAAGTAGGTCGATCGGTCGATGGACACCCAGTTTCTTGAGCGCCTCTACCCTCTGGGGGCCAATCCCGGGAAGGTACTTGATATCTCTGGGGATCTCGAGGGTGGCATCGGACTTGGGACCCGACGAAGTCATCGGAGCGGCCTTGGTTGGAAGGCCGCATTCGGACGAAGGAAGGTTACCTGCTGGTTCCTCTGCTTCGCTCATCCAATGCCTCCCAAAGGCAATGCATCTTCAAGGGGGCCTAGCGATTCTCCGTCTACCAACCAATTCTCCGTGGACCATCCCAGGTTGATGTGCCTCGCCCAAGAGCTGTGCAACCCTTCGACTTGGGCCAAGGTTCCTCCGACCAGTGATGCGGGCCTCCCTGGTCAGCGATCTCTGCTTGCCAGGGTACATATTTTAGGAGCCAGCGACGGTTGGTCCAGTTCCAAAGGAGTCAGGGATCCGATCGGGCTTGGGTGGGTTACTTCCGGGCCGAAGTCGCCCGCGAAGCGCCGGTGACGGCTTGCGTCGGGGGCCGTAGCGAGGAGTTGCCGGGTTGGACACAGTCGACAAAATAACGCCGTCCTTGTGGCGAATCTTCCTCCACCAAGCCGTGGATATCGGTGTCGAACCCCGGGAACCTGCGATTGAATTCCCGAGCGAACTGGAGGTATTCCACAATCGTCTTGTTGAATCGTTCCCCGGGAATGAGCAACGGGATACCAGGCGGATAGGGGGTCAGCAGGACGCTGGTGATGCGACCCTCCAGGTGATCGATCTCCACTCGTTCGATCTCGCGGCGGATCATCATGTCATACGCATCGGACGGCTTCATGGCTGGCTGTGAAATCGACAGGTACATTTCGGTGGTGACGCGAGCCACGTCGTTGTCGCGGTAGGTATCGTGGATCTCCTGGCAAAGATCCCGCAAGCCAACCCTTTCGTAATGCGGGTGATGCTGACAGAACTCGGGAAGAATCTTCCACATCTTCTGGTTTTTGTCGTAGTCGTCCTTGAATTGCTGAAGGGCGCTCAGCAAGGTGTTCCACCGGCCTTTGGTGATGCCGATCGTGAACATGATGAAGAACGAGTAAAGCCCTGTTTTCTCGACGATGACTCCATGCTCGGCCAGGTACCGTGTGACAATCGAGGCAGGGATACCGGTTTCGGAAAAGCGACCGCTGACATCCAGGCCTGGCGTGATGATGGTGGCTTTGATGGGGTCCAGCATATTGAATCCAGCGGCCAGCGGTCCGAATCCATGCCAAGTATCTTCCGCTTTGAGCATCCAGTCCTCTGGCTGACCGATGCCATCTTCAGCGATGTCATCAGGTCCCCAGACCTGGAACCACCAATCCTTGCCCCACTCCTGATCCACTTTCTTCATGGCTCGGCGGAAATCGAGCGCTTCGAGGATCGATTCTTCTACCAGCGCGGTGCCACCCGGTGGCTCCATCATCGCCGCCGCCACATCGCAGCTGGCGATGATGGCGTACTGTGGCGATGTGGAGGTGTGCATCAAGTAGGCTTCGTTGAAGAGATGGCGGTCTAGCTTGGTGCGATCAGATTCCTGCACCAGGATCTGGGACGCCTGGGAGATCCCTGCCAGCAACTTGTGCGTGGAGTGCGTCGCGAAGACCATCGCTTCCTCGCACCGCGGGCGGTCCCGGCCTATCGCGTGGAAATCCCGGTAGAAATCATGGAAGGCCGCATGCGGCAGCCATGCTTCATCAAAATGCAATGTTCCGATGTTTCCGTCGAGCAGCTTTTTCAGCTTCTCGACGTTGTAGATCACGCCGTCGTAGGTGCTCTGAGTGATCGTTAGGATGCGGGGTTTGCGATCAGGATTCTCCTCTTGTGCTTGGCGAGCAAAGGGGTTGGCGTCAATCTTCCGCTGAATATTCGCCGGTTCGAATTCCTCCAGCGAGATCGGTCCGATAAGCCCGAGATGATTTCGAGTGGGAGTCAGGAAAACGGGAATGGCGCCCGTCATCACGATGGCGTGCAGGATCGACTTGTGGCAGTTGCGGTCGACGACGACGATATCGCCCGAACCGACGGTGCTGTGCCAGACCATTTTGTTGGAGGTCGACGTGCCATTGGTGACAAAAAAACAATGGTCGGCGTTGAAGATCCGTGCAGCATTCCGCTCCGATGCCGCCACCGGCCCGGTGTGATCGAGCAACTGCCCCAACTCTTCGACGGAATTGCAGACGTCGGCGCGCAGCATGTTCTCACCAAAGAACTGATGAAACATCTGACCGACCGGGCTCTTCAGAAAAGCGACGCCGCCGGAGTGCCCAGGGCAGTGCCAGGAGTACGATCCATCTTTCGCGTAGTTGACCAGGGCGCGGAAAAACGGTGGCAACAGACCGTCGGTATACGACTTCGCCTCGCGAACGATATGCCTAGCGACAAATTCCGGCGTGTCCTCGAACATGTGAATAAAGCCGTGCAGTTCACGCAGAATATCGTTTGGGATATGCCGGGCGGTCCGCGTCTCCCCATAAAGGAAAATCGGAATCTCCGCGTTGCGAAAACGGATTTCGGAGATGAACTGCCGGAGATTCAAAATGGCCGGCACAGGCGAGCCATCGTGGCTGAACTCCTCATCATCGATCGACAGGATGAACGCGCTGGCTCGGCTCTGCTGCTGGGCGAACTGCGACAGGTCGCCGTAACTGGTCACCCCGACCACCTCGACTCCTTCCCCTTCAATCGCCTCCGCCAGAGCTCGTATCCCTAGACCCGAAGTATTGCCCGACCGAAAGTCTTCGTCGATGATGACGATCGGAAAACGGAATTTCATGGAGAATTCCTTTGTGCCACCAATGGGCTACACACATTGCCGTCGAAGCGACTGTTCAATCCACCATGGATCCATCAGACGTCAACGATCATCCTACCGCTCGCTTGGTCGATGAGAAGACCAAAGGAGCCTAGAAAGGCCGATCGGTGTTTTTTAACAAGACTTCCTGCCATACATAAGACCGGTTTGCGCTCGCTCTCGGTCCGCGGCGGCAGGCAACCATGGGACTCATGCTCGGATCAGTCGCCGATGCGAGTCCATTCCCATGTGTATCGTTTGGGCTTGGCCAGCTCCTGGATTCTGGCATCCCACTGTCTCGTTAGTTTCTCGAATGCCGCGACCTCTCCTGCGTTGTTCCCTTGTTCGTGCTTTCGGAACAGGAAGAGATAGGTTTCATTCTGGGGGCGATACTGGTGCATGAAGAGGGTGTCTTTCTCTTTGGCCTTTTTTTGCAGTGCCAAACGCTGACGATCCGCGCCTACCCCCGATACTTCAATTCCTTCCGCCCATTCTTTGGCACTGCCTGCAGCGATCACATCGCCTTCGAGCGTCCACTGGTATTTTCCAGGTGGTAAGCCGGTCACAATCAGGCGACGATTTTGTCGGACGCTTCTTCCATCCGCAGTCGCCTGGTCCAGCGATCGCTCCGGCAAAGCGGTAAATGCCTCCTCCAGCCGCCACTTTCCATTAGCCGCGTCGCGGTCGATCATCTGAAGCGACCAGTCGCCCACCGATACGTCTCCATCCCCCATCAAGTCGATTCGAAGTTCCCCAGGTAGATCCTGGCTTTTTCCAGGGGCCAACAGCGACGCGAATCGGCTGGCGAATGCCTGATAGCCTGCCGCATGCAACTGGATCCCATCGTCGCTCATCTCCTGAGTCCATTCAGGGAGCTGCAGCACCTTCAGCCCCTCCGAATCAGCGATCTGCTTGATGATCTGATTGAACCGCCCGATCTTCTGGTTGCAGCGGTCGCGACGGGTTTCTGGGAATCTTGTTCCAGCCGGAATGGGAGGGGATTGCAACAGGATCAGCCGATACGACAGCGGTTTCAGGTCGGTCACAAGTCGTCGCAGTCCTTTGTCGAAGCGCTGGTCATTCCACCCGTCGTCCGTGGCTTCAGAGAATCCGTAGTGGACAAAGACCACCGTTGGATCTGCCTGCTTGAGATCGACCAGCCTTCTCTTGTAACCGTCTTCCACCGATCCAAAGACGGCTCTGGCGCGCCCTTCGACATCATCGCCGCTCCACCCCACATTGCGGAAGGCGATCGGAAGGCCCGCCATACGAATCGACAGAATCGACTCCAGATCCCCCCGCTCGGCCAACTCCTCCCAGAGTCGGCCTCCCAGCCACGCGACGCGATCTCCCGGTTGAATCCATGCCGAGTTGAATCGCGGGGGCTGCTCTTGCCCGCGAACGGATGGAGCGATCCAGATCGTGCTCAGCGCGAGGAACAGAAAAACAGCAATCGATCCGAGGACGCGTTTCCAGGAGTCATTTCCGTGCTGCGACATCGGCATCCCTCCAAAAGTAAAAATGGTCGGTTGTTTGGCGGTCCCTTTGCTCCATCAGCCAGTTGCCTGCTGGCGGAGCGTTCGTGGAACCTGGAGCGAACCTGTAATGTACCAGTAGCGGGGGATGGGTGGGAACCTACGCCGAACCAAACCTTGTCGGCCGATCTTCCAACCCAGTTCGGTCGGCAGAGGCCAGCGATCAGCTGTCTTCGCCCCTTGAATCCTGTTGTTTTCCCGACTCCGGTGATCTCCGCACGCCTCGGCCCGGTTCCGAATTTGGCGTTGCCTTGCGTTTAAACACCCGAAATGATTCGGGCCATGGCAATGCGAAATCCATCGCCTCGCCGGTCACCGGGTGATCGAATCGCAATGCGTAGGCATGCAGCGCCAGACGATCCCAGATCCATTGGGGGTGTGGCGGGAAGTTTCGGCCGTACCGGGGGTCACCTAGAACAGGGTGCCCTAGGTCTGCCATATGGACACGGATCTGATTGCGCCGGCCCGTTTCCAGTTCTACCTGAATCATGGCTGCGTCACGCAGCTGGAATTGAACCTGATAGTGCGTGATCGCCAATTCCCCTTGGGAAGGGTCCTGAACGCTGTATCGATTGAGTTGAGCGTCGGTGGCCATGTACGACTGCACCGTCCCCCGCTGTTGCCGCGGGTTCCCCAGGACGATGGCGATGTATCGGCGTTTCGGTTTTCGGGCGGCAAATTGAGATCGCAGCTTTTGCGCCACCTCAAGGCTTTTGGCCATCACCAGCACTCCCGAGACGCCGCGATCCAGTCGTTGGACGCAGCACGCCTTCCCGCCGGGTACCTGTCGCTGAAGTCGCTTGGTGGCCCAGCCCTGAAGCGTATTCGATTCGCCCCAGGTCGTCGGGACCGTCAGCATGGAAGCCGGCTTGGCAAGAACCCAAATCGCATCGTCTTCAAAAAGAATCTCTACCGGCTCCCTGGTGGTAGATGTGGTTGCGGCAGGAGGTGGTGCAGGGACCGGCTCCCACTGGATGCGATCTCCAGGCGCCACGCGCCAATGACCCTGGGTGCGGACGATCCCAGATACCTCGACTACTCCCAAACGAATCAGTCGTTCCGCTTCCCCTCGTTTCATCCCTGCCAGACTCTGCAAGGCACCCAGAAGTGTCTGCGCTGGTGCGGGAAGACGATCCGTCACGACGATCGATTGAGGCATGGAGAATCCGGTGCAATACAATCCAGAGACTGGGGTGTCGCGAGGCAAGTTCGCATCGGCGGCCCGTCGCGCCCCCGATCCTTCCTACAATACCCCGGAGGCCATTCAGGGAACAGCCACGGCTTTTGGATTGTCGAATCGATCGATTCGGCAGAACTGCTTTCCCTGTGCATCGATCGTGCTGCCAGCGGACACAATTGTTAGGCGTCCCCGTCGCTGCGAACTATGGTGTTTCCGAGAATCGAGCCATTCCCATGCCGCCTGACATCGCACCGACCGGTCCTTCGATCTCCCTCCAGCAACGACTCAAGCGGATCCATCGCTATCTAACTCCTGCTGTCCTGTTGGCGATGTTGCTAGGAATCCTGCTGGGGGTGGTGGATCCGCCAGCCGCTGCTGCCTGTGAGCCGATCGCCAAAGGGTTCATCGCTGCCGTCAAGTGGTTCGTCTATCCATTGGTCTTCTTCACCATCACTCTTGGGGTCGCTTCGGTGGCCACCCTGGGAGCTGTTGGCAGATTGGGGCTGAAAGCCCTGCTCTACTTCGAGGTCATCACCACTCTGGCCTTAGTGATCGGTATCGTGGTCGCTTCCTGTTGGCAGCCCGGTCGAGGCATCCAGCCCGCCACTGATGTTGCGACACCTCCCGCTGCTGCTAAAGGATTGGAGCTGCCCAGGGAATCGGTTTCGGAAGGGGGAGCCAAGCTTTTGGCGATCTGGCATTTCCTCCGCGATAACGGAACGCTGCAGGTGCTTTTGGCTTCGCTGCTACTGGGGATCGGCATTCAGCAGATCCCTGGAAATCAGGGTCTGCTGACTGGCCTTCACAAGGGAATGCGCTGGACTTTCCTTGGGCTGTCACTGCTGATGCTGGCAGCACCTCTGGGGGCCTTTGGAGGGATGGCTGCAACGGTAGGGAAATATGGGATCGCTGCGCTCTGGCCGTTAGCTCAATTGATGCTCTGCGTCTACGCGACGATGCTGCTGTTTGTCGGTGGAGTGCTGACCCCTTTGCTCCGTCGCGCCGGAGTTCGGATGTCGGAATTGCTCAGATATCTCAAGGAGGAGCTGCTGCTGGTTCTGGGCACCTCATCCAGCGAATCCGCGCTGCCGGCCTTGATGAACAAACTGCAGGAGATGGGGTGCCGACCTGCGGTGGTTGGACTAGTGGTTCCCACCGGCTATTCGTTCAACCTGGATGGGACCAGCATCTACCTTTCGATGGCAGTCCTGTTCTTGGCGCAGGTCTACCAGGTCACACTATCCTGGTCGGAGATCGGTATTATTCTGGCAACGCTGATGATCACCAGCAAGGGAGCCGCTGGGGTCACCGGAAGCGGCATGGTGGTGCTTGCCTCCACACTGGCTGCATTGAAGGTGATTCCCCTGGAGGGGATCGCAATGCTTCTGGGGGTCGATCGTTTCATGTCCGAAGCTCGATCGATCACCAACTTGATCGGCAACGCAGTGGCGACCATCTATCTGGCCGATTGCGAGCACGCACTGGACCATGAAGCCTGGGAGGCTATTCGCCGAGACAGGGGCTGGTCGGACGAAAGCCCCTAGGTCAGGCTCAGGGACCGCAGGTCGAACAGCCGGGGGTGCCGGTCGACATGCTGCCAGGTACCCCGGACACTCCTGGAACGACCATGCCTGGAGTCCCAGGTGCCTGAAGTGTTCCAGTGCCGTAGATTGAGCCCGCACTTGGGGTCGATGGATAAACCCCAGGAGCTGGGGCGGTAGCGCCAAAGCCGTAGGGGTTGTAAGGACTGCTGGGAGAAGTTCCAAAATGGCACATCCCCAGGTTGTCGCACTTCCACTGTTCGACCGACTTGCACATGCCACATCCACCGGCGGTCGCCAGAACCAGCAGCAGGAGTCCTTTGGAATACCGTTTCATCGCTATACAACCTTAACGCAATTGGACCAAACAACCTTCGCCCGCTCGAGCGAACGCTCAACTTTGGAATAGAAATCGTGAAAAGCAAAAATTTTTCCTATCCGTCTCTTTTTTCCTCAAGTGCCTCCTCTTTCCTGATCGGATCGATTGGCATAGTCCGTACAATCGTTCGATCAGGGAGGTTGGATTAGCTCCACTGACTAAACTCCAATGCAACTAAAAGAACGCTAATCTCTGGGTGCCATGCCAAAGCTGGATGTTGTGATCGTAGGTGCCGGAATGTCGGGGCTCACTGCTGCCAATGCTCTGTTGGCGGCCGGGAAGTCCTGTCTGGTGGTCGATGCACAGGATCGTCCCGGTGGCCGAATGGCAACCGACTTGGTCGATGGGTTTCTTTTGGATCGTGGCTTCCAGGTTTTGCAGACAGCCTATCCCTCGGTCCATCGATGGATTGCCATCAACCAACTTCAAGGGAAATTGTTTCTTCCGGGGGCAAGAATCTGGTTGCGCCATCGCCGCCGCACCATGGTCGATCCCTGGCGGTGCCCCGGTCTCATTCCCACTCTCGCCCTCGAGGGAATCGGATCGCCGATCGATTGGTGGAAACTCCGTCGGCTTCGACGAGCCTGCTTGCAGGTCAACCAGCTAGAAGTCAGTCGCATGAATCAGACCACTGCCGACTACTGGAACCATGAATACCGTTTGGGGGAATCCGTCAGGAAGAACTTCCTGAAGCCGTGGATGAGCGGCGTATTTCTGGAGCGCCAGATGGAGGTGCCGTCTGCCTTTTTTCGTTGGATTTTCGGGATGCAGGCGCGAGGCGACGCGCTGTTGCCGCGCGAAGGGATCCAGGCGATCCCCCGACAGCTTGCGATGCGATTGCCGGCCGGTGGCCTTCGAACAGGTTTCCAGGTGGCAAGGATTGAACCAGGGGTGGTGGAGGCAGAGGATGGATCCCGATTGGAAGCTTCCGCGGTTCTGCTGGCAACCGAGCGATCGAAGGTGGCTCAACTGGTTGGCTCAAGTATCGTAGATGAAGGGTCGAGGGTCACTTGCTGCGATTACTTTGCAACCCGAGAGGCACCTCCCGCCGGACCCTGGCTGCATCTGTTCCCCGATCCGCAGGCCCCGATCGTCCATGCGTCGATCCCCACCCAGCTCCATCCCAGCATGGCTCCGGATCGGCAGCAACTCATCAGCGCCAGCTGGGTCGGTGCGCCATCAGAAAGCCCAGCCAGTCCGACCGAGGTCGCCCAATACTTGCAGCAGCTCTGGAGACTTCCTCAGAACGCACTGCGGCATCTCAAGCGTTATCACCTGTTGGATGCTTTGCCTCGCTGGCCCAGTGATTCCGAAGCATCCCAGAGCGAAGGGATTCAGCGGGATGGTCAGCAAGGGATTTTCTATGCAGGCGATTACACGAGGCATCCATCTCTGCAGGGGGCGATGGAATCGGGAGAATTCGCCGCAGGTGCCATCCTGAAGTGGCTCTCGCAACACGGTTGAAATCGTGGCGTAGATTCCCCAGGGCGTTGCCCTGGGCTATCGTATCGTCGTGCCTTCGGCACTTGAAGACGGAGTCCCCCCGCTGGAATACGGAAGCTACGGGATCAATCGACTCAGCGTCCCGGGCTTGCTACCGCTGACCTAGAAGCGAACCGGAATAGAGCGGCTTGTTTTCTTTCTTCGGAACCGCCATCACGGTTGGTGCAAGGTCGAACGGAATCGAGTACTTCTTCAGCAAATCCGTCTGATCTTTCCCGCGGCTGTCCCGAAACTCGGGAAGTTTCTTCGTGTCGATCACATCCAACAGAGTTTTCGCAAATGCTACCTGACCATACTGGCTTCCTCGCAACTCCTTTGCACCGCCAAACATGCCGCGGACTTTCTCGATTTCGGCTGCGTATTGGAACGTCCCTTGAGGCGAGGTCGATCCGATTTCCTGAAATGCCCCCACCGCCACGATGCTCGACGTGCGATCATGAAACTCATAGGCCTCGATCCCGCTGCGACGCAGGGCATCGGTCGCCAGGTGCGCCAGTTCCGCTGCTCGCTCCAGCGTCTGTCCTTCCAGACTTTCAGGATCCCCGGACAATCGCGATCCCATCAGGACAGCGTCCGAACCGCGGAAGGTGGCAACGCGCACGGTGTACTTGCCGGGATTGGAAAGCAGCGAATGCTCGACCTCCTTGTTCAGCTGGATGACGAATTCATCTACAGGTCGTTGATAGAATTCTCGGGGAAGTAGCGGGTTGTAGGTTCCGAAAGCTTTGTACATCGGCCCGGGTTTGACTTTCTCCAGATCGAACTTCGAAGAAAGGGCTCGCCGCACCTCCTGCCACGTGCCGCTCAGCTTGGCACCTGGGTTGCTGCCATCTAGACCCAGCGCTTTGGGACGGGCCATTTTCACGACGCGCAGCGACTCTTCGTAGGTGGGACTGTCGGCCGATTGGAAGTCGCCCACAAGCACCGCAAACCCGTCGTCGGTCACTTGTTCGGCATACCGCATTCGCCGCTGCCGGCCCTGGTCGTCAAAGCCAGCTCCCAGCGTCGTCTCCGAGTAATCGAATTTCTGGCCGAGCGATTTCTTCGCCAGGATGTAGGCGCGAAGTCGGTAGGTGGTCCGGAATTCCTGCGCTAAAGCCTCTGCTTTCGCGCGAGCATCCTCACCATCGAAGACCCGAGCGAGAATCAGCCAGGGGCCATCTTCGGTCGATAAATCCAGTTTTCCTGTCGATTCCTGGGCGGTCGATTTCTTTCGGAACAACGCCGAGAAAGAGGGAGGTGCAGCAGATGCATCACCCCCTAGGATCACGGCAAGCAATACGACGAGACTGTTTTGGAAGTTCCATTTCGATGATCGCATGCCAGGCATCCTCTCCAACCATCCAGGCACCAGGATGGCCTTTGACTCCTTTTGTCTCACGTGATCCATCCTGAACCCCATCGCTTCAGTGGCCTCTGGCGATGCGGACGGACCCAGACCACTTGGTCTCCCGTGCGGCTTCGGAAATAGCAGAAGGAGTTGGATGAATCGAGCCCAATTCAGCAGGTTTTCCATAGGCAGTTGGGAGATTCCCTGGCTTGATAGTCAGGAATGCTTGCCTTTCTTCCGCTGCATCGCCTACCCTGCGCAGTAGGCAAGTCTTATCCCGACGGACGTAGGTTGGTCCTCGAAGATTTTTGGCGCATTGGGGAAGAACGAGGTAGAAGTCATGAGTGAGCCGCTGTGGAATCAGATGATCCGGGAACTGAAAGACAAGCATCAGATACCCGACGAACGGTTTTTCGGCCTGGATGCTGAATCGATGAGCCGCGCGATCGTGGCGATGATGAACGGTCCGATGGAGAAAGACAGGCCTGTCGGTTTTTTTCCTGTCGTTTCGAGGGAGATCCATCATCAGTGGATTCGCGAGGCATTTGGATCCGCGGTGAATGCCGAGCGGATACAGCTGCAAGTCGATTTCTTCATGGGAAAGCTTTCAGACCTGATCCCCGTCGATTGGACGCTGCCGGATGATCAATTCGCGAAGGTTGTTCGGGAAGGGCTGGATCGGGAGTTTCCCGATCTTTCGGAAGATGCGCGACGTGTCATCCTGGCCAACTACAGCTACAGTCACGCCAAGTGAGCGACGAGGCGTTTTCGGACGGTGGAGACATTCCTGCGTCTTCCAGTTAGATCGGCTGCTTCAGCGGCAGCATCGGTAGCCATAGGAAGAATTTGCCCACGGGCGCCGAGCGTCGCTTGGATGCCTCGCATTTTTTATGTCGCCCAGTTTCTTTGGGCCCTGGCGATTAGTGGCATCGCTTCGGGAGCATCCAAAATCGTCTCTGCGACCGGGTCGTATTGGATCTTGCGCTGCAGGATCCAGGCAATCGATGCCACATGACATGCCAGGTGGCTTTTGCGCATCACCCGATGGTTCGCTACAGGCAATGCGCCTGAGGCAATGCAGTCGAAGAAATTCCTTGCATGGGCGGAGACATCCAGGCCTCGAATCCGCTTGGACGGTTCCCCTTGTTCCACGACTAGCGATTTGGGTTCCCCGATGATCTCCCCTTCGTCCCCTGTCTCGATCCATCCCTCCTCGCCGATGAATCGTACTGGGCAGGTGCCCAGTCGCGTCGTGTAATGCGGGGCTCGGTCGCCAAATGGATTTGGAAGGAAGTCGATTTCCATTTCGACGCCGTTGGCGTACCGGCAGAAGAGCGAAGTTGGTTGCGGTTCGAAGGAGACTGGACCGGAATCATCTACTTGATTGGCCCACTGGCAAATATCGACCGTATGGGCACCCCAATCCAACAGTCGGGCACCTGAATCAAAGTCCCACTGACCGCGCCACTGGCCATCGCAATACTTCTTATTGTAAGGACGCCAGGGGGCTGGCCCCAGCCAGAGGTTCCAGTCGACATGATCGATGTTCGGTTGTGGTTCTCCCGGTAGCCATTGATTGTCCAGCGAAGGAATGTAGACCGATGCGTGCATCTTCTTGAGCTTGCCGATGCGACCTGCATGGACCCACTGAACCGCCTGCTGGAAGTTCGGTACACTTCGACGCTGCGTGCCAGCCTGGAAAACCCGCCCAGTCTCTTCCATCGTCTTGGAAAGTCTCTGGCACAGCTCAACGCTGATCCCACAAGGTTTCTCACTGTAAACATGTTTGCCAGCCCTGGCCGCAAGCATCGATGCATCGGCATGCCATCGGTCTCCCGTCGCGATCAGAACGGCGTCGATGTCGGGTCGTTCCAGCAGTTCGCGGAAGTCTCGATAGAGTCGGCAGTCCTGATTGCCATAGAATTCATCCACCAGTTGCTTGCCGGCATCGCGGCGAGTCGCCTGAACGTCGGCGATCGCAAGGCATTGCACGTCCGCGAAGGGAAGCATCGCCTTCAGATCGTAGGTGCAGCGGGGGCCAATCCCGATAACACCCAGGCCGATCTTGCTGTTGGGGCCGGTTGCACGAGCAATCGAGCTGGTGATCCATGGAGTGGCCATGCCACTGGCCGTTATCGTCCGAAGGAACTGACGCCTTGGAAAACCCCACTTCTCAGTTTCCATCTTGGACGCTCCCGTTTTGTTCCTTGGATTTTTGTCGAGTCATCGATCGGATCCCAGGCTGTTTCGATTTCTGCCCAACGCCTGGAGTAGCTTGTACCATAAGGTAAGCAGGTTGGGCCCTGCAAGTTTGTTGGTGGAAGCAGCGGGAGAGGAATCCTGCGGGGCTTTCCGCCCAAGGTGGATTCCTTCTTTCCGAGGCGAATCGATGGATAGGCAGAAGTATCAGGAACTGGTCGAGACTTTTTTCTCCTGGAACCAGGAGGATATCGCCCAGATTTTTTCCGAGCTTCTTTCGGTGGTGGCGGCTGAGCAGTCGCTGACGCCAGCTCAGATCATGAGCCAGAATTACGAAACCGCGCGCGCCAATCCGGAAATCCATAACCTGCCCGGCAACCTGAAAGATGCGAGGGATGCCATCTTTCCGTATTTTTGGGGCACTGACAGTTGGAGCAATCCACTGCACCTGGAAAACGTAAAGGGACCGGCCAATCAAGCTTCGTTGATCGGCGCCATCGCCTGCTTGCTGAAAAACCCCAACCTCTGCACCGATCGCTACAGCCAGCGCAGCAACGAACTGGAGGTCAAGGCGATCACAGCGCTGGCCAATCTCATCTACTACCACACGGTAGACCCCTGGGGCGTCTTCACGATCGGTGGAACCATTTCGAATCTCTATGGCAGCAAGATTGGACTGGAGCGTGTGGTCCCTGGAGCGATGCGGCACGGCCTGCAAGGGCAGCAGGTTGTCGGGATTTGTTCCCAGGCTGGCCACTATTCCAATCAGACAATCGCCGGCTGGTTGGGGATCGGAACCGAAAATCTGATCGCTATCCCAACCGACGAATCGCTGGCCATGCGGATCGATCTGCTGGAATCGACCGCCAACCAACTGCTGGGTGAAGGGAAGAAGATCGCCTATGTGTGCGCCACCTTTGGAACCACCGACGGCTTTGGCGTCGACGAAGTGCCGGCGATTCGCGAAGTGATGGAGAGGCTTTGCCGGAAGCACCGCGCCACGATGCCTCAGATCCACGTCGATGCCGCCGTTGGATGGGCGATGACCATGCTGACCGATTACGATCGCAATCTAAATACGCTTCAGATGTCCGACAGCCTGCTGGCACTGGTGGAGCGAGTTCAGAGCAAGAATGCATGGCTGCGTTCGGCTGACAGTGTGACTATCGATTTCCACAAGATGGGGCGAGGCCACTATCCTTCCAGCGCCTTTATCGTCAACCGTCGCGAGGATCTTCGTTTTCTGTCGCGCAGTGTCCGCGATACCCCCTACTTCTCCGACGCCGACGCGCGGCGCGACCCAGCTCTATTCACCCTGGAATGCTCCCGACCCGGTATCGGCCCCTACTCGGTTATCGCATCGCTCAATGGAATCGGTCTGCAGGGTTGGCAAATGCTCGTGGCACGGTCGCTGGAACTGGCAAGGATGCTGAAGGATCGATTGAGCCGCCTGGAGTACTGCAAAGTGCTCAATGAGACAACGGCTGGGCCATCAGTCAACTGGTGGGTGCTCCCCAAAGGTCGAAACGCGGAGGAAGTCTACCGAAGATGGGTGCAAAATGAGCTGACGGAGGAGCAGCGCCTGCGATACCAGCGAGAGATCCGGCAACTTTTTGAAAAGCGAATGAAAATGATGGATCACGCGCTCGACGCCAGGCTGGGGTACACCACCAACTTTGGCTTCTGTCCCCATGGTCTTGAAATTCCTGCCTGGAAGGCAGTTTTTTTCAATCCAAAAACCGATGAAGTGATCGTCGATCGGATCATTCAAAGCATTGAGGAACTTTGAGCCTGACTAGCCGGAACCGACTCGGTCGCTTTGGGGTATTGCCCTCCAAGTTGCAGGCCACCATTTAAGGTGCCGGTGTGGATGCCTGCTGTTTCAACTGTAGGAGCATCTTTTCCAGTCTTAAGCGCCACGGATCGGGCGGTACTCCAGCGGAGGCCTGCAGCAGTTCCAGCGACTGAAGTGCGGCCTTGGGGTTTCCTGAACTGGCCAGCAACCGTGCTGCGGAGAGTTTGGCCCTCCACCAGTTGGGACTGCCAGCTGGTAGTTGTTTGGCTGCCTGCACGGCGGAGGCAGCTAGGGATCTGGCCAAGTTCGGATCGGTCGCGAGGGCGGGGATGTCGCACCACTGGAGCAGCAAACCGCCCTTCACTTGCTGGGGAATCTGGTACGGTTCTCCTGCTACAGCCCTCTGCATGGCAATCGCTTGGGCACGGATTTGGTGTGCGACGGCCTGATTGGAAAGAGGCATTCCCTGGATTGGTCGACTGCTGAGGAATTCCAGCCACTTCGCCATTGCGGGCTCCCGCATCGTCGGAGGATCGGACGACTCCAAGATGGCTCGCAGAACCAAACTTGCTAGTCGGTCCATCCAAGGTGAATGATCGGCGATCGTCGACCATTGGGTGATCCATGTCTCGGGATTCTCCGTGGCCTGAGGTTCTGGAAGCGACGAGAAACTGCGAAGGCGATGCGTGATGCGACCGATCAAGTGCCATCCTTCGGACTGGGCTGGGTTGGGTGCAACGGGCCGATCGAGCAGTGGCTGGAGAGCTGCATCGAGGGGAACTCCACCATCCCATCGACTCCATCGAAGATCCGTTGCCAACAGTGCGGCCATCTGATGCAATCCTTCTGGGGTAGATGGATCTGCGTCAGTCGAAGTGATCCTTTGGATCCAGCGCAATTGCAGCTGGCTTTTGCGAACTGGATCCGGCGGGTTCGAATCGAAAAGCGATTGATCCAGCACATCCTGGAATCGCAGAAGGCTCATCGCCCATGCTTCGTCATCTCCAGGGAGTTGTTCGAGCTCTTCGATCCATAATTCCCAGGCATCCAGCATCAGGTTCTGTTGCGCCGCCATCTGATCGATGGCTCGAATTGCTGCACGACGATGTGGCGATTCGGTGAAACTGCGACGATGGTCGTCCAGTCTCGCTCGGATTTCTCGCCATCGCTCTTTCGCCTTCCCCGTCTGGGGCTCGCGCTGCATCGACTGGATGCTCATCCAATCCAAATCGGCGGCCTCCTTTCGATCTTCGGTGGTGGTCGCGGATTCGAGAAGCCATGAGGCGCTCTGCTGCAGCCAGCGGGAGCCATCGCGGTGGCGCCCGGCTTGGCGGAACACGGATGCGCCCTGCCGTGTGACCTCTTCCAGGAGCGAGCGGTCCTGGAGTTCCCGGAGTGACTGGCGCGCGGATTCGAGCAACTCGATGGCGCGATCCCATTGCTGGGCCTGCTGCCACTGGAGTGCTTCGGATCGAAGCAGCGCGACTTGAGAGTTGGAAGGAGCCCCCTGGGTCAGCCATCCTCGCGTGGTCAAAAGTGCATCCGCTCTCGCCTTCCAAAGGCTTCCATGCTGTTCGCCGATCGCATCCCGTCTCTGGAGGATTTGATCGAGCCACTTTTTGGGTGGTGTGGATCCTGGATCGGAGATAGATTCCTTCTTGGCAAGTTCCAACTGGAGCGCCGCCAAATCGACCCAAGGAGACTGGTTCCCCTGCCCTTTATCGATAGCCTCTTGGGCGGCTTCCCATCGCTTCTGCTCGATTGCCGATCGGACCAGAATCGAAGTCCAACGCCCCTGCTGCTGTGGACTGAAGCTGCGGCCGGCCCATCCCCTCTGAAGCGATTCCATTGCATTCCAATCCCCCAGTTCCGCCAGGCTCTCCAGGTGAATCAGTTCCAGATCGTTCCACTGTCCCCACTCGGGTCCGATCCGTTCCTTCGCCGCCTCGCATGAACTCCGCATCTGCTGGGCGGCAGCTAGGCGATCTGGGCTACCGACCGGATAGCACTCGGCTTGGCAGGCGATCAACTCAATTTCCAGCAGCCAGGATTCATTGATCCACAGACCCCATGGCGAAGAGGGCGACTTTCTCGCCTCCACCGCTCGGCGACTCCATTCCTGCTGCCACGTAGGGCGAAAAGTCTCCAGCAGATCGCGCCCCTGCCGGATCAGCTGCAGGGTCTTGTCCCGGAAGTCGAGTTGTTTGGGGCGCGTCAGAAAATGGCTCAGTCGCCATTTCGCCAGATTCAATCTCGCTCGGACGACAGCCAACTGGAGGGCACCTGGCAGGGAATTGGAATTCTCCAGTTCCTCACTCACCCGCCGATCAATCTGCTGCAGCATCGCATCGATCGCTTCGTCGCTGCCGGGCTGGGAGCTGCTGGTGGCTTCGATCCATCGGACCAGCCAGCGGGATCGCTGTGGGCTGGTGGCCGGGAATAGCCGAAGGTAGGCCTCCGCTTGCTGAGCCAACAAGATTGCATCGCCTTTTCGGATCATTATTTCTACGACAGCGTCCAGCAGGTCGCCGGCGGGAGGTGGGGAGCCGAACCAGGAGCGAGAGGCTCCATCGGAGCCTGCGGACGGCGGGCTTTTGTCCTGGCTCGTGAGAGAGCCTCCCAGGCTCCAAGTGAAGCATGAAAGGCAGAGAGCGAGGAGTCGGCATGCGATGGGATGTCGGTGTCGCTGCCGAAGCGGCCAGCGACTTGCATCGGGAATGCACGCTTCGAACGCGCAGCGCGAGTCGCGGTTTTCGCGATTACCTTGCATAGCCTTATCCGGTCGACGAGGATGCGGAGCCGCTCGAGGGGAACGCTCCTTGGATCTGTCGAAATGCTTCGTACATTCCTATTCCGGCAGCGACCGAAAGGTTCAAGCTGCGTACCGCTCCTGGCATCGGCAAACCGACTCGCTGCGATGCATATCGCTGATGAAGCGAATCCGGGAGCCCGGACGTCTCGCTTCCGAAAACCAGGCAATCACCAACCTCATACTTCACTTCCCAGTGGGATTGCTGAGCGAATTTCGTGAACATCCAGAAGCGCCGTCCAGGCATGGCTCTCTCCAGCGATTCCCAGTCGTCCACGACTTCCCACCGGAGATGGGGCCAGTAATCGAGCCCCGCACGCTTCAGTTGCCGATCCTGCAATTGGAATCCAAGCGGCCGCACCAACCACAGTTTTGCGTTGATGGCAACACAGGTCCGTCCTATATTCCCAGTGTTCTGCGGGATCTCCGGCTGGAAAAGGACGACATGCAACCGAGGTTCAACGACACTCAACCTTCAGGTCTCCGCCTAGAAACAATTTTCTTTTGCATCGGTATCCAGTGCTTGCCCGCTGCGCAAGACCATCCTCGAAAGGTATGGAGCGACCAATTTCCGGATGGCGATACGCGGTGTTCGTCTTCTCTTCCGCATCAGGTAGTGTAGCGATCGATTCGGGGAGACGCAAAAAGGGGGAGTCGATCGGGTCGTAGGGTTCCCCTGCAAGCGATCACTGGCGTCATGCTATATTGACAACGACAGGCGAACTTGCGGATCGATGGAGATGTCGCACAAGTCGTCGCCATGCGGAAGACAATGCGATCAGGTGAGTAGCGATGGCCATTCTGGTGACCTGCCCAGGGTGCATGAGTCGGTTTTCGGTGGACGATAAGTTCGCTGGGAAGTCTGGACCATGTCCCAAGTGCAAAAAGACGATCACCATTCCGACGAAGGCAGAGGAGGTGGTGATTCATGCACCAGAGGCCTCCGGCCCCAAGGACTCCACCGGTAAGCTGGTTCTCAAGCCGATCAAGCGCCGCGAATTCCGGCTTTCTTCGCGGTCGATGATTGCCTGGATTCTAGGATGCGTTGCAGCCTTGGGGCTGGCTTTGGCGATGCGATGGGGACTCAGCTTGCCCTGGCCTTCATGGCTGGCAATTGCCTTCGTTCTGGCGATCCCGCTGGTGATGGCGGGCTACGAATTTCTTCGCGACGATGAACTGGCAGGCTACACCGGAAAGGAGCTCTGGCAGCGCGCGTTGATTTGCTCTGCAGTCTTCGCCGCGACGTGGGGGCTGTATGGATTCCTTTCGTGGTATTTCGAGAATAAGACGCTGGCAGATACGTCTGTAATGCAGATGGCGATCTACATGGCGGCGATGGTCGCATTGGGGACTGCGGTGTCGGTCGGTGCATTCGAGCTGGAGGTGGGCCAGTCGATGCTCCATTATCTTTTTTATCTAGCCATCACCTTTCTGCTCGCATGGATCTCCGGTTTACCCATCAGTGAAGCATTCCCTGGAAAGAAACCATCATCCGCACCAGCCCAGTTGGCACCGATCGCCAGCCCACCTGCCGAGAGTGGAGAGGGAGCCGTTGCGGCACCTGCGCCGGCGGCCAGCGGACCATGACCCCAGATTGGTTGGATCTTCCTGAACTGCGGTCATGGGATAGCCCGCGTCAGGTGCTGCGGCTTCCACCGGAAACGGATGTCCCATTGACCGATCGGGTGCGTTCGCTCATCAACACCCCTTCGTTCCATCGACTCACTCGCATCACTCAGCTTGGGCTGGTGGCCACAGTGTATCCCGGCGCGACTCATTCGCGCTGGGAACACTCCCTGGGGGTCTATCGGCTGGCGCTGCAGGTGCTCCGGGCGATCAGCGGACTTGGGGAGATGGGCCTGGCGATCACGACGGACGAGGCAAAGGCTTTTCTGGTAGCGGCCCTTTTGCATGACGTCGGGCATTGGCCCTTCTGCCACCCGATCGAGGATTTGCGTCTGACCGGCGTGCAACCGCACGAATCGCTGGCGGAATCGCTTTTGGAAGGGGATGAGTTCCGCGATATTCTCCTGCATCAGTGGCAGTTGACGCCCGGGGATGTCGCCAACGTGATCCATCCCCGCGCTGGCCAGCCACGGCGATTGATTCATCGCTTGCTTTCCGGACCGATCGACATCGACAAGCTCGATTATCTGGATCGCGACAGCCTTCACGCAGGAGTGCCCTATGGAAGGCATTTCGACCGCCAGCGTTTGATTGGTGCTTTGTGTCTTGGAGAGAGTCTCGATTCGTTGGCGATCACCGAGAAGGGAAAGACGGCCGCCGAGTTGATGGTGGTTGCTAGGTATGTGATGTTCAGTGAGGTCTACTGGCATTCCACCGTTCGCTCGGCAACAGCGATGTTGCAACGAGCTGTTTATGAATTGGGAAAAATACGGGGAGAATCGAATCCGGACTTTGGCAGGATGCTGGCTTCGTGGAATCTGCTGTCGGAGGCGGAGTGGATCGACCGATTGAGGCAGCAGGCGGATAGCGGTCCGGCGATGTCGCTGGTGGAGGGGCTCTTTGGACGCCAGCGAAGGTTGTTCAAGCGGGTGGCTCAGTACCATGCCCACGAATCTCCAGAGCTTCATGGGCTGTTAGCTCGACGACCCTATCCACAACTGGTCCAGTGCAGTCATGCCCTCAGTTGCCGGTTGACCTCCGCGCTGGGACGCAGGGTCGAACCGATCGAAGTGCTGATCGACGCGCCTCCGGTTGGCTTGGAAGTCCAATTCCGGTTACCGGTTCGAATGAGGGATGGAAGATACCGTTTGCTAGGAGATCTGTCGCCTCTTGTTCAGGGGCTTGCCACGCAGCAATTCGACGACATCGTCAAGCGGGTACGAATCTTCGTGGCCCCGCAATGGCGAGATGCCGTCGGACGCCTACCGCTTGCGGAACTACTGCATCAAGCCATATCCGACATCGGAACCTGATCCCTGAAGGATTGTTTCCTCGCGATGTGCTTGGGTCTCCATGGGGCAACCGGTGCACCGGAGGGGATCCCAAAGCACCGAGGGTAGCCGCTGTGGCTTGGTGCTTTTGAGCCTTTTATCAGGTGCGATCCCACCAAGCTGAAGTCGGCGGGATTTTCGCAAGCCTAAGGTCGAGCTGGGACGATCGTTTCCGGGGAAACAGTTGTTCTTGGAATCGCGCCGGGTGCTGTGGTCGATCCACCGAGCATCGGATCGCTACTAGGAGAGCTGACCCAACCGCCATCGGTAACCATGTCTCCGGAGTAATCGCCATATCCAGCCGTCTGGGGGCAGGTGGCACAACCTTCGCCACCGGCCATCAAGGCGGGGTCGTTGCACGGATCCTGGGGGCCGGGCATTCCGCCACCAAGACCGCAACCTGGAGCAAAGCATGCGTCACCGCGTGTCAGGCAGGGGAGCCATCCCTTGCCGCATCCGGTGCTCATCGCAAGAAGTAGCAGTCCACCAACCGCAACCCGTTTCATGATCGATCGTCCTCTTGAGGATTTCCGAAAACCAAAAGCAATTTCCCTTTTTCGCCGCCGCACAAACGTAGGTTGCGATACGGCGGGTGCAAACCGAAAACTCTTTTTTTTCATTCGCTTTTTCCTCACCGCGATCTTCACGCATCGGCAAAACTTCAAAGAATCGAGAGATTTGGTGGTGGATGATGACCCGTTTGGGAGCCATGGACAGGTGAAATCGATTAAAAGATTTGCAACAAACGCGCCGGTGGTAGCGGCCAAGGGTGGGCAACACCTGAAGGTGACCCGTAGATCGGTACTGCTAGGCCTTGGGGCATCGCTCCTGTCGCCCCCTGCCTTCGCTTCACCCTGCCCTCCCACCGAGGTCTGGGAGGTCAGCACGCGCCATTTGGGCTGCTGCGTTCCCAAGGAAAATCCAGCGACACTGTGGGAAACCTACAGAAGTCAGGTGGGAGCCCCCTGGCAGCAGTCGAATCTTCTGGAATCGTTGCAAAGTCCGGCGGGTCCAGCCGATGCAAAGACGATTCTCTATGCCCACGGCAATTGGATGACCAGGGAGAATTCCAGAGGGCGCATCTGGTACATCGCCCAGAGGATTCGGCAGCAGTACGACGGCCCCCTGCGACTGATCATGCTGTCCTGGCCGTCGCAACGCGAACCGCACCCGGTGCGAGATATCCGACAGAATGCCCAGTGCGCGGATGCACAGGCCTTTCATTTGGCCAGCTTGATGCTGCTGTTTCCCGCCGGACAGCCCCTGGGGGTGCTTGGATTTTCCTTCGGCGGCCGGGTAGTCACCGCTGCCCTTCACTTGGTCTCCGGTGGTAAGGTCCAGCAACGGGAGTTGTCGTGGTGGGATTCGGGCAGTCGTCCACCCACAAGGCAGTATCGAGTGGGACTGGTGGCACCGGCGGTCGATCGCAGCTGGCTCTCGTCGAACGGTCGACACCACCAGGCGATGCGTGACGTCGATCAAATGGTCAATCTCTACAATTCTCAAGACCCGGTGCTGCGCCGATTCCGCTTCATCGAGTCATCCGGAGGAGCGATCGCGGCAGGTTTTACAGGCTTTCTGCGGCAGCAGGGCGATACGCCCAGCACAGGCCCATTGGCAAGCCAGTTGCGGCTGCGGCAATTCGACTGCGGCGGGGCCATGGGGGTGACGCATGACGAGCGAAGCTATTACAGGGAATGCCCCTGTTTTTCTGAAGTGGTACGAAACATCCTATGGCTGGATCCCAGCCCGCATCTGGATACGCCAGCACCATGACGACAAGCGAATTGTCGACATCTGCTGATCGTTTCCATTGGGCGATGTGGGATGGTCAGTGGCTTCCCCTGAATCAAGTCCTCATGTCGGTCGACGACCCTGGGTTGATGCATGGCGCCATTCTGGTGGAGAGGATGAGAACCTACTGCGGGATTCCGTTCCTGATGGCGTCGCACATCGCTCGAATGAGCCATGGTGCTCGCTACCTGGGGTGGAATTTGGAGAGCCCGCTGGCCGATTGGATCGCGCAGCTTCTAGAGAAGAACGGCCAGTGGGTCGCGGCTCAGGGAGGGGATGTTGGAGTCGTGCTGCTGGGATTTCCTCCAACAACTCCATACTCACCGCACCGCATGCGTTTGCTGTTGCATCTCACCCCTCTCCCCTGGCGTGATCTGTCGCGCTGGTATCAACAGGGGATTTCGCTTTGGTTCAGTGACATCCGAGCGACCGAAGATGGTACTTGGCCAGTCTGGCTCAAATCGCGAAGTCGTCTCAATTACTACCATGCCGATCGGCAAGTCCTTCTCGCGGGCGGCGACGGCGTTGCGCTGCTGTCGCAGGCTGATGGCATGGTCGCCGACACCTCCATTGCCAATCTTCTGGTTCGTACCGAAGATGGATCCTGGGTAACGCCCTCCTGGGATGCCGGCGTGATCGGAATCACACTGCTTTGGATCCTCGAGCGATCGAAGGAGATGGGGCAGAGCATATCGGTGGGAGCGGTGTCGAGAAGGGCGCTGGAGCGGGCAAGCGAGTTATGGTTATGCGGCACGACTTCGGGCCTCTGTCACGTGTCGACACTTCAGGGTAGGCCATGTCCAATCCCGGCCCCGGGTAGCTGGATGTGGGGATTTCGCCAGAGTTGGTTTGATTGGGTCGGAACCAACTTCGTCGCCGATGCAATTCGCTTGTCTTCCGGCTGAGCGATCCGCTTCCGCCAACTGCCAAGTCCCAGGAAACTTCTGGTGGGATGCGATACGAGTCATGTCTTGTGTAGGAGGAGAACGATGAGCGACGCCAAGACTCGCCCCACCGACCAATCGGTGGAAGTTTTTCTGTCAAAAGTGGAAGACGAGGGCCGGCAGTTAGATTGCCGTCAGTTGGTATCGATCATGTCCAAAGTCACCAAAAGTGCACCGGTGCTCTGGGGAGACAGCCTGGTCGGCTTTGGAGTCTATCATTACCGCTATGCATCGGGCCAAGAGGGTGATTGGCCGCTGACCGCTTTCGCTCCTCGCAAACAGGGGCTGGCGATTTATTTGAACTGCAACCTCGATTCGGAAGGGGAGTTGCTGCAACGATTAGGAAAGTTCAAGCATGGAAAATCGTGCCTGAACCTAAGACGCCTGGAGGATATCGACCTGAAAGTGCTCACCCAGTTGATTCGCAATTCCGTCAATGCCTTGAAGAAGCAGTACGGAAGCTGAATCAGACTCTTCAGAGCTTTGCAATTCGAACTGGTCTGGTGAGTGGGGCGTTAGGAAACCGATCAGGGGCCTTTCTTTTCCAGGCAGTGGGCGATTTGACGAACTGCCTGACGCAGCCGATTTTCATTTTCGACCAAGGCCAGTCGCAGATATCCTTCTCCCGCTGGTCCGAAACCGCTGCCCGGGCTGACCGCAACATCCCCCTTCTCCAGAAGATGCATAGCGAAGTCGATCGTATTCATGCGGCTGGCCCATGGTTCGGGTACCTTGGCCCAAACGAACATTCCGGCCTTCGGTGGGATGGCTTCCCAGCCCAGTCGATGCAGGCCGTCGCACAGTACATTGCGGCGCCCCTGATAGATCTGCGATTGTTTTTCGACCGATGCCTCGGTGTCCCGTAGCGCGACGATCGCAGCGATTTGAATAGCCTGGAACATGCCGTAGTCGTAGTATCCCTTGATCGTCGCCAAGCCGCGGATCATTTCGGAATTGCCGGCGCAGAAACCGACACGCCAGCCGGCCATGTTGTATCCCTTGCTCATCGTCGTAAATTCCACCCCAACCTCTTTGGCCCCAGGTGCCGCCAGGAAGCTGGGGGGCTGGTAACCGTCGAAGGCGACGTCGGCGTAAGCGAAATCGCTGATCACCATGAATCCGTATCGCCGAGCCAGTTTGACGACCTCGACAAAGAAGTCTGGTTGAACGGTTACGGTGGAAGGATTGTGCGGGTAGTTGATGATCAGGAGTTTGGGCCTGGGATGGAAGTGCTGGCAGGTGTAGGCGATGTTCGACAGGAACTTCTCCGAGTCAGCGACTTCCAGGGCGACCACGTTGCCGGCCGCCAGCGCGACTCCATACATATGCACGGGAAAGTAAGGGGATGGGATCATCGCGGTATCGCCCGGCCCCATCAGGGAAAGGCACATGTGGCTGAAGCCTTCCTTGCTTCCTAGGCAGACAATCGCCTCGGTTTCCGGGTCGAGTCGAACGCCATACTTGCGGAGGTATTTGCTGGTCAATTCCCTCCGGAGATTCAGCAGCCCATTGCTTTTGCTGTAGCCATGATTTCGGATGTCGTTGGCCGCCTCCGTCAGCTTCTCGATGACGATCGGATCGGGTGGCTCGGACGGATTACCCATGCCCAGGTCGATGACATCCTGGCCAGCCCGCCGCTTCTGGTAGAGCAGATTGTTGATCCGTCCGAACAGATAGGGGGGCAAGCGATGGACGCGTGATGCAAACTCGACATGCACCGGGGGATCGGCACCCACTTCCGCATCGGAATCCGAACCTCTCATATCCATCGCAGCACCCATCCTCAACAGTTTGTTTGTTCGCTCGCCATGCCATCAGGATAAAGGGGAACCGTGGTTTTGGTCTAGAGATCTCCCGCCGGGTTTATTTCGCCACCAGTCGCTCTCGTATCTCCAGAACCCGTTCAGCGGCCTGTTGGGGGGTTGGAGCCATGGTGGTCAAATGTCCCATTTTCCTTCCGGTTACGGCTTTTCCCTTTCCGTACAGGTGCAACCAGCAAGCGGACCTGTCCAGGCAGCGGTTCCAGGCGGGGGGGTGGTCACCCTGCCACAGATCGCCAAGAAGATTAGCCATCGCCGCTGGTTGCAGGAGCTGGGTATCTCCCAGTGGTAAATTGCAGATCGCGCGGAGCTGCTGTTCGAACTGACTGGTCAGGCAGGCATCGATCGTCAGGTGTCCCGAGTTGTGGGGGCGTGGGGCCAATTCGTTGACCATCACCGCACCGGATGAATCGATAAAGAATTCAACACAAAGCAGCCCCTCCAGATTCAGCAGCTCGACAACCTGCTGCGCCATCGCCTGGGCCTTGCCGGCTGAGTGGTTCCAGACTGGCGGAACCGGAGCCTGAGTGATATCGAGAATATGGTTGCGATGGGTGTTGAGGAAAGTCGGATAGCAGGCCGTTTCTCCTGAGGGACTGCGAGCCACCAGGACAGAGACTTCCGCCGCCAGTTCGATCCGCATTTCGGCGATCCACTGGTCGCCCCCCATCTCCTTAAGGATGGTTGCCGCTTCGTCGGTCGATTCGATCAGACGCTGGCCTTTTCCATCGTATCCCATGGTGGCAGTCTTGAGGATGAAAGGAGTCCCCAGCAGATTGCCGGCTACTTTCAAATCGTCGGGCTGGAGGACTGGATAGAAGGGGGTCACCTCAATTCCCGCCTGCTGAAGTGTCTGCTTTTCACGAATGCGATGTTGAGAAATCTCCAGGGCGCGGGCTCCTGGGCGGACCGGGGCGAATCGGAGTGCCGTCTGTACCACCGATAGCGGAATGTTTTCCGACTCCAGGGTCACGCAGTCGACTCGCTTGGCGAATCGCTCCACGGCATCCAGGTCTTCCCAAGGCGCGACGACTTCCCAGTCGGCTACCTGGGATGCGGGGCCCCCCGACTCCTGACAGAAGACGCCGCAGTGGTATCCCATGCGCTGAGCGGCGTGGGCGAACATGCGTCCCAGCTGACCTCCTCCCAGCACCCCCAGAGTGCTGCCTGGAAGAATTGTCTCTTGTGCCGAACTTGGGTAAGGTCTGGCCATCTTAGATCCTGTCTTCTTCCCATTCCGACTGAGCCATCACCTGATCGGTCTGATCCTTCTGAAACTGCTCCACCTTGGATCGCAGCGTCGCATCGCCCAACGCAAGGATCCTGGCGGCAAGGATCCCAGCGTTCTTTGCCCCCGCGGCTCCGATCGCCAAGGTTCCGACCGGAATTCCGCCCGGCATCTGGACGATACTCAGAAGGGAATCGAGTCCCTGCAGCGCACGGCTTTGGACGGGAACCCCAAGGACAGGCAGGGAGGTACAGGAAGCGACCATACCGGGCAGGTGCGCCGCCCCGCCTGCTCCCGCAATCAAAACCTGCAGGCCGCGTTCTGCTGCTGTCGTGGCGTACTGAATCATCCAATGCGGGGTGCGATGTGCGGAAACGACTCGCCGTTCATAGTGGATGCCGAAATGATCGAGCATGGCGCACGCTTCCTGCATTGTCTCCCAGTCCGACCGGGATCCCATGATTACGCCAACCCTCGGGATTGGATTGGTCACCATCAGCAAAACTCCTTAGGTTGTGCGATTCGATTCGCGACTGGTGTCAGTCGTCTGCCATTGCGGATTCCCGTCAGCCGAACGGCCAGTCGGCTCCCAGGGCAGTGCGTTGAGCTTCGATCACCTGTCCGATTCCTAGCTTTGCCAAAGCCAGTAGATCGGCAAGCTGCTGATCATCGAAGGTCGCCTCTTCCCCCGTTCCCTGCAGTTCGATGAATCTTCTGCTGCCTGTCATGACGACGTTCATGTCGACTTGAGCATCGACGTCCAGTTGATAGTCGAGATCCAGTCTTGGAATTCCATCGCAGATGCCAACGCTGATGGCGGCGACGGAGTCTTTCAGGGGATAGGCATCGCGGGCCACTTGGCCGAAGTCGTTCTTCAGGGCATCGACCAGTGCGATCAAGGCACCGCTGATGCTGGCCGTGCGTGTTCCTCCATCCGCTTGAAGCACATCGCAGTCGACCACCAGGGAGCGTTCGCCAAGTTTCTCCAGGTCCGCCACGGCTCGCAGCGATCTTCCGATCAGCCTTTGGATTTCCGTGGTGCGGCCATCGATCTTCCCTTGCCGCTCCCGCGCCTTGCGAGGCGATGTGCTGCCGGGCAGCATGTTGTACTCGGCCGTGATCCATCCTTTTCCCTTTCCCGCAAGCCATGGTGGAACATTCGGTTCCAACGATGCGGTGCAGAGCACCACGGTCTGTCCGCTGCGATAGAGGACGCTTCCGGGGGCAGTGCGAGTGAACGATCGTTCGATTTCGACTGGGCGGATTACCTGTTGCGACATGGACTGAGTGCCTTGGGGAGGGCGAGGGAGTGAATGAGAAATCAGCAACCTGCCGCTTCGGGAAGAGGCCGTGCCAGCCAACCCATGTGGCGGCCGATCCAAAGCAGCAGGCCTTTTTGGAGGTGCATCCGATTACCCGCCTGGGCGATCACCAAGCTGGCCGAAGAGTCGATCACCTCATCGGTGATTTCCTCTCCGCGGCGAGCTGGAAGGCAATGCATGACTCTGGCCGAACTGGGCGCCATTTGCATCAGTCTGCGGTTAACCTGCAGCGGGGAAAACGCCTGCCGTCGAACCTGTGTTTCTGCCTCCTGGCCCATGCTAGTCCAGACGTCGGTGTAAACGAAGTCGGCTTCACGTAGCGCTTCGCGCGGGTCTTCCGTCTGCACCAGGTCTGCCTGCGGCAGATGTTCTTTCAGCTCTCGAATCCATTCATCGTCGAGGAGGTAGTTGGCAGAGCCCAGCACTCGGAACCGCATCCCCGCGCCGCATGCTGCGACGGCTAGGGAACGGCAGACATTGTTGGCGTCTCCGATGAAGGTCACCTGGCGTCCTCGAAGGTCCTGGCCCAGCACCTCCTGCATGGTAAAAATGTCCGACAGCGCCTGGCACGGATGAGACCTGTCGGTCAGTCCATTGACGATCGGCATCACATCGTAACTGGCAAGTTCCAGCACTGTCTGGTGATCGAAAGTGCGGCATACCAAGGCATCGCAGTATTCGGCTAGAACGCGGATGAAGTCCGAGACCGATTCCCGCGTCTGCCATCCGACATCCTGGCTCAAATAGATCGCGCTGCCTCCCAACTGGACCATGCCAGCTTCAAAACTCAACCGTGTTCGGAGGCTTGGCTTCTCAAACAGAAGTGCCAGGGAGCGCCCAGCGAGCCATGGTGTGCGATCTCCGGACTGCCAGTTCTTCTTCAACCAATGCGCAAGAGTCAGTATCTCCTGCGATGGCTTGACGCCCAACTGAAGCATGCTCAATACGTGCCGCATCGTCTATCTCCTGTCCGCGCGGGACCCTCTGCGTGGCTGTTCTTGCCCCCTACAGATGGTTCTCCGCAGACGCCTGTGCTTGTTCGATCGACGTTCGAAGGATCTCCATCCCCCGCTCGATCTGATCCTGGCGCAGCGTCATCGCCGGGAGCAATCTGAGGACATTCTGTTGAACACAATTGATCAGCAGTCCATTGCGGAGGCATTCGGCCACGATCGGGTTCCCGTCGCATTCCAATTCGATTCCGATCATCAAACCAACCTGGCGCACCTCCCGAACCAGATCGCATTGCTCTGCCAAGGGCTCCAGCAGTTCGCTAAACAGTTTGGCATTGGCGCGGCATAGATCCAGCAGCCCTTCCTCCTCGATCGCTTCGAGAAAAGCGATTCCTGCTGCGGCCGAGATCGGATTGCCACCAAAAGTCGACGCGTGCATACCAGGCTTCAAACTACCTGCGATCGACTCTCGGGCAATCATCGCACCCCCGGCCAGTCCACCGCAAAGGCTCTTGGCCAGTGTAACCACATCGGGCTGCACATCGAAGGTGCGGAACGCGAACCAATCGCCCGTCCTTCCACATCCACTCTGAACCTCATCAAACATCAGCAGCAGGTCATGCCGATCACACAATTGTCTTAATCCGGTCAGGAAGTCGCGATCAGCGATCCGGATGCCACCTTCCCCCTGGATCGGTTCCAAAAGGATCGCCGCCGTCTCGTCATCGATCCGCTGTGCCACGGCATCCAGATCGTTGAAGGGGCAATACTGAAATCCTGCCACCATTGGCCCGAGCCCTTCGTGGTATTTAGGCTGTGCGGTGGCAGCCAGGGCACCCAGCGTTCGACCGTGAAAACCGCCAGTGAAGGTGATGATCTTGAAACGCTGAGGTCCGCAGTGCAGCCTAGCCAGCTTGATCGCTGCCTCGTTCGCCTCCGCGCCGCTATTGCAGAAAAATACCTTGCCGGGAAAAGCACGCTGGACCAGTTTGCCCGCCCAGATTCCCTGCTGGCGAGTATGCCACGTGTTAGGTACATGAATCAACTGCTCCACCGCACCTTGCACCGCCGACACAATTTTGGGATGGCAGTGCCCGAGCAGATTGCATCCCCATCCTGGGAAGAAATCCAGGAACTCTCGGTCGGTGTCATCCCACACTTGAGATCCGTTGCCGCGTACCAGCGTCAGTGGCATACGGCGGTAGTTGGCCACGACGTATCGGTCGAACAGCTCCAGTGTCGTCATCGACTCAAGGTTCGGTTCATCCATCGGATTCTCCCTTCGGCCAGTTCCTGGAGGTGCGCCTCCAATACGGCTTACCCAAGAACTGCCGGCTCAGCCACGAACTCGGACCAGTTCGGTTCCGACCCCTGCGGTGGTGAAAATTTCCAACAGCAGGGAATGTCGCAGACGCCCATCGATGATGTGGACCTTTCCGACGCCTCGGTCGAGCGTCGCAAGGCAGGCTTCGACCTTAGGGATCATTCCCGCGTCGATGATTCCGTCCCGAATCAGCTGTCGGGCTTCCTCGGCGGTCAGCGAATGAATGACTGTCGACGGATCCTTCTTGTCGCGGCGAACGCCGTTGACGTCACTGACAAAGACCAGCTTCTCTGCCCCCAGCGCCTCGGCGACCGCCATGGCGGCGGTGTCTGCGTTGACGTTGTACTGTTGGCCATGGGCATCGACTGCCAGCGAAGGAATCACCGGAATCTGTTCGGTGTAGGTCAGTGCGTTGATGCTGCGCACATCGACCTGTGTCACTTTCCCGACAAAACCCAGGTCGATCGGTTCGCTGCCCGGTTCCTCCAGCAGCATCTTCTCGCCGGTGAGCACCTGCGTAGTGGCGGGGCTTAGGTTCATCGCTCGCCCCCCTAATCGCTCGATCGATGCAGTGATGTCCTCGTTGATCTGCCTTCCCAAAACCTGCTCGACGATCCCCAGCGTCGCTGCGTCTGTGACGCGCCGCCCCTTGACCCACACCGGCTCAATCTTCGCCTCTTCCATTGCCCGATTGATCGATGGCCCGCCTCCGTGGACGATCACAGGGCGCATACCGACCGATTCCATGAAGATGATGTCCAGGAGGATATGATCGATGGCGACGCGATCCTCCATCAGGCTGCCGCCCAGTTTGATCACCGTTGTTTTTCCTCGGAATCGACGGATCCATCCCATCGCTTCGATCAGAATGTCGGCTTTGGCAATCGCATCCCGTTCGTTCACTCGATCGCTCACTGCTGCCCCTCCTTTCCCGCCGCCAAGAAGACCGCTTGGAATCGTTGTCGGTTCTGCGGCCCACTCTGCAAGACGGGCTTCCACCCGACAAAGTTTTTACTGCTACGGCGTAGTCTTTGGAAAACAAAAAACGGCGCCTTCCACCAGGGAGGGCGCCGTGCGTTTTGACCGTATTGTTCTTTTCCTCAACGATCCTGCGATGGCGACCCCTACCAGGCGAAGTGGGCAAAGGCCTTGTTGGCTTCCGCCATTCGGTGTGTGTTCTCACGCTTGGTGATGGCGGCACCCTCACGCTTGTAGGCGGCTACCAATTCATCGGCAAGCTTCATGTAGGTAGCTCGGCCTTTCTTTTCACGAACCGAGCCAAGAATCCAGCGGAACGCAAGCGACTGCTGGCGGTTCCGGTTCACTTGCATCGGAACCTGGTAGGAAGCCCCACCGACTCGCTTGGATCGGACTTCAATGTGCGGCTTGACGTTCTCCACCGCCTGCTCAAACACTTCGATCGGCGGGCGATCCTTGATCCGGTTGCCGATCTCTTCCAGGGCATCGTAGAAGACACCTTGGGCTACCGACTTCTTGCCGTCCCACATCAGGCAGTTGATGAACTTGGAGGCGAGAAGTGACTGGTGACGAGGATCGGGACGAAGCGTAGTGCGGCTGGCGGTGATCTTACCCATGATGCGGTCGTTCGACTCTTGCTGTTGGTTGAAAACGAAACAGGTTCTAAGCAACTAACAGGCAACGGGGATGCAAGTTCCCCGGTGCCAACTCATCAGCCCTTCTTTGCGCCGTAACGGCTACGCGACTGTTTGCGGTCCTTGACTCCCAAGGTGTCACGGCTTCCGCGAACCACTTGGTAACGAACCCCTGGAAGATCGCGAATACGACCACCACGCACCAGGACGATCGAGTGTTCCTGAAGGTTGTGCCCTTCACCAGGAATGTACACCGTCACTTCCTTCCCGTTGCTCAGTCGCACACGCGTAATCTTACGAAGAGCCGAATTGGGCTTCTTCGGAGTCATCGTGCGCACCTGAAGGCAAACACCCTGCTTCTGGGGGCACTTGTCGAGCACTGGGCTCTTGGTCGAACGGCGCTGCACGACTCGGTTCCGCCGAATCAACTGATTGATCGTTGGCATAAGCTTCCTTCAGCTACTACGGTCTGGTCTGATTGTCCAATTCGATGGAATGCGGTTCGGGATCATCGATTTGTCTTGGGGTCCACTAGGCCATCAAGCCCTGCACGCCGATCTGGTTTTGATCGATTTACCTGGAGGAGATGGTCGGTGGATCTTCTTGTCCTGTGCAATACCAGAGGTGGGAGTCGAACCCACACGCCCTTGCGGGCACAGGATTTTGAATCCAGCGCGTCTGCCATTCCGCCACTCTGGCCCCGCCAAGCTGTCCTTCCGGAAGCCTAGTCGAGGGAATCCAACAGTTTATCGCTGAAGCGGGGATTCCAGCAAGGGCTTTTGCCTCTTTTTTTATCCGTTGCCCGCCCGCCTATCCTCCCTGGTTCCAGGGGTCCAGTGGCGCAGACTATCCATCGGCGATTCCGGGCAAAATGGGCCAGGAAACTGGTCGAAAACTGGTAAACTGATTCTTTCAGCCTGCCGCCGGGGATCTGTCCTGGAAGGTGTCCTAGAACTTAATATCCAGCACAGGATTCCGCCAATGCATTTCTGCTCGATTCGTTCCTCTCTGGCATTTCGCCTGTTGGTGCTGCTTTTCGCCTTGGTGCTCGTTGCAACGTCGTCGGGCGAGGAGTCGATGCGAGTCCCCCTTTGGCCTGGCATACCGCCTGGGGATGTAGGGAGGCAGATCCCGCCTGAAGTGGATGATGCCATCGCAAAGCCTTCGCCAGTGGCCGGCCAGCCAATCCAGCGTATCGCTAACGTCAGCCATCCGGAGTTGATCGTATTTCCGGCCGCCGATCGCCAGACGCCTAGTCCTGCCGTGGTGATCTGTCCAGGTGGTGCCTACCAGATTCTGGCGCTCGATTTGGAAGGTACCGAAGTCGCAAAGTGGCTGCAGTCGCTCGGTATCACCGCCGTCGTGCTCAAGTACCGCGTTCCCGCCAGGGATCCCAATCGCCGCTGGGAAGCGGCTTTACAGGATGCCCAGCGTGCCATGCGACTGGTCCGTTCCCGAGCCCAGGAGTGGGGGATCGACCCCCAGCGCGTCGGTATTCTCGGTTTCTCCGCTGGCGGCGACGCTGCTGCACGCACGATGCTGACCCCGGATGCTCTGTACGAATCGGTCGATGCCGCGGATCAATTACCGATTGCACCCAATCTCGGCATCCTGGTGTACCCCGCTTACCTGGTCGAAGGCGATCCTCTTCAGCTTCGGAAAGACCTTTCCGTCACACCCAAGTCACCTCCCGCTTTCCTGGTGCATGCCCTCGACGATCCCGTGGTGATGGAGAGTAGCCTCCAGCTGTTCTCCGCTTATCGTCAGGCCAAGGTCCCGGCCGAACTTCATATCTTCGATCGTGGCGGTCACGGATATGGACTGCGGCCGACCGAGGCGCCGGTGACACGCTGGAGTGAAGCCTGCGAGAGGTGGCTGGAAAGGCATGGGTGGGTTGCATCGAAGCAGGACTGACAGTCGAACAGGTATTCGTCAGGGCAGTCGTACTCGCACTCAGTCCAGCGGTACTAGTATTCGAAAGGATCGCTGGTGACAGAGCCGACCTTCGACCATGAACGACTCGACGTATATCGTCCTTCTATTGCCTACTTTGCATTCTCGTATCAAGTTGCTCGATCGCTCACAGGTGTCAACCGGCAAGCTCGCGATCCATGGCTTTGCGCGGCCCAATCGATTCCGTTCAATATTGCCGAGGGCAACGGTGAACAATGCCGCGAAGATAAAAATCGGTTCTTCGAGATTGCACGGGGCTCCACTCTCGAATGCGCGTCAATTCACGATGTGCTGC
The DNA here is from genome assembly GCA_044337705.1 of Pirellulaceae bacterium. GTDB lineage: Bacteria > Planctomycetota > Planctomycetia > Pirellulales > Pirellulaceae > JBEISR01. The sequence goes on from JBIINB010000002.1 coordinate 99,034, forward strand.
GTGTCTGCGATGCGATTACTGCGGATGCGAACCAGTTCGGCAAATCTAAGTTGAAACGAATCGTATCGATGTTGACTCGACTGACCCAACGAACCACAGGGGTATCGGAGGATCGAATCGAGTGCGAGCCGATTGTGGAATCCTGACGAACAAAGCGATGCAAAAGGAGCGGAAATGGCGTTCCGATTTTTCAGGAATTTCGAGATCACCGGCACCATGTCCGCCTGTTGATCACTACTGTTCATTCGTTTTCGCGATGCGCATTCGGGAATGTCCTCGCAGTATTTAGGCGACTAGTCATGATGTGCAGGGCTGCAATCTCGGCAATCGAGCAAATGTCCAGAAATCAGAGGTGTCTGCTCTGGATCTTCGCTGCCGCCATCGCCTGCTCGCTCCTCCACCCTTCCCTCCTGAGCGCGCAAGCCCCACCGATCGATGGCCAGGAAATGGCTCGCACCCTGGCCGTACTGCCGCCTGAGGGGCGGCAGAGAAATCGAAGCGATGCGGGGGGATTTGCCGAGGCGTCCCAGATCGCTGCGCGATGGCTGGCGAAGGCGAAGCAACATAGAGACGCCGGCAGCCTCGCTGCGACCTATCGTTCGCTGTGGTTTGCGTGGGCCCAGCAACCCGAACAGACGGAGCTCAAAAAGCTGCTAAGAGACGAGTTGGACGGCTGGGGAATCAAAAAAGTGCAATCCCGCAGCAATCTCCCGCAACCCTCGCTCCAGTGGCCGGCCGGATCCTACACACGGATCGAGACACGGCACTTTGACATACTCAGCCAAGCACCTACGCAGGTTTCGGGGCAAATCGCAGAGGCGGCCGAGGAAACATTTCTGTTATGGAAGCAAATCTACCCGGAAGCGTGGTTGACCCAAGAGGCGCTTGAGAGTCGTTGGAACAACGTCGATTCGCCCAGGAGTGTCACCACGCCAGAGGGCAGCGCGATGCGCGTGGTGATCTGCCGCGACGCAGCCAGTTACCAGAAACTGCTTGCACAGATCGACCCAAGAGTCTCGCTTTCAACAGGTTACTATCACCCAGGAACCCGGCAGACGATTCTTTATTGGTCGCCTCCCGAATCGCTTGCAACACTCCGCCACGAGCTGACGCATCAGTTTTTTCAGGAGGCAGCGCGATGGAAGATTCGATTTGATCCCGACCAGAGTCCTGGCGTATGGGCGGTGGAGGGAGCCGCGATGTTCCTGGAGTCAGCAACGCCCCGAACCAACGGGCGCAGCCGAATCGTACAGTGTGGTGGGTGGGACGCGGAGCGACTGCAGCCTGCGCGCTACCGGCGATTGCTGAGTAAGTTTTGGATCCCCATCGATCAACTGCATCAGGCCAACGGGGAGACGCTTCAGGGAATGGAAGATCTCCCCGCCTGGTACAGTCATTCGGCTGGCCTCTCGCAGTGGATGTTGGAAGCCTCCCCGGAAAGCAGCAGCGACTGGATCGAATACCTGCGCCGCGTCTACGAAGAGGACCAACCCGACCCAGAGGCTTTGAGGCCACAGGGCAAGCAGCAGCCCTCGCTCCAGGCAGGCTACGATCGCTTCCTGAATGTTCCCGCAGAGCAGATCGCAGAACGTTTGGGTGGCATTGGTCGCCGTTCGGTTGTTCTCCCCCTACAGCCGGAGGTCACCAGTTCGCTGTTCGCCGGTTGGTCTGAGGAGGCGAGGAACCTACAGTGGCTGGATCTTTCCGGAACCCAGGTAGATGATGCGCTGTTCACCGCGTCGGGTGTGAGTTGGGCGGTGGAGCGATTGGGGTTGGAGCGGACAAAGGTCGGCGACGAGGGGCTTCAAGCGATCGCCCGGATCGATCGGCTTCGGGAACTCGATCTGTCCAATTGCTCCATCACCGATCAAGGTGTGGCCAGCCTTGCTGGTCACACGCGACTGGAAACTTTGTGGCTGACCGATTGTCCCATCAGCGATGCATCCGTCGAATCGTTGGTGCGCATCCCCAAGCTGAAGGAAGTTCATCTCGAGGGAACCGGGCTGAGCGACCAGGCGCGCGATCGGTTGATCGAACTCATGGCCAAACGCAAGAATCGCCGATGACGCAATCGTCGCAGCAAGGTGTCCAGAACGCGGACCGGAGGGGGTGGATGGAGCGAGCGGAAGTTGATCCAAATGGCTGGTTGGAGCATTTCGTCTGGGAGCCACAGGTGGGAAGCACCAACGACCACGCCCGGCAGTGGCTGGAATCGCACCCTAAGGTCGATGGCCCCCTGCTGGTGGTGGCCGATAGGCAGACCGCCGGACGAGGACGAGGCGATCATCGATGGTGGTCGCCGGAGGGCTGCCTGATGGCTTCCATCGGTTGGAATCTCCCTCCCACGCCTCGCCGACCGGAAAATCGATCCCAGTGGGGGCTGATCGTAGGGCTTGCCGCTGCCGATGCGATCCACCCGGTCGTCCGTCCAGGTGTTGGCTTAAAATGGCCCAATGACCTCTATCTCCAAGGGCGAAAAGTGGCAGGAATCCTCGTTGAATCGCAGGGGAGGGGAGATCTGGTGATCGGGATCGGCGTCAACGTTTCCGTTGACTTCGCAGATGCCCCGGAGGAGGTTCGCCAGCGAGCCATCAGTTTGCAGCCCTATCTTCTCCAGCCAACCGACCGTTGCCAGCTCCTCGGGCGATTCCTGGGCTCCCTGGCCCGCACGATTCATCAATGGCAGACCGACCCGGACTTCCTGTTTGAGTCGTGGCAAAACTACTGCCTGCTGCGAGGCAAGCAGATTCGCGTCGAAGAGTTGCATCGGACAACCGAAGGTCGCTGTCAGGGGATTGATCCTCAGGGAAGGCTAGTGGTGCAGCCGGACCGGGGCGAGCCGATTTCGGTTCTGTCGGCGACGATTCTCCCGCTGGAACCACTCGACAGAGTCGCTCATCCCGGAATACTGTAGGAACGGCTGGCGACGTCCCGATGGCACGAAGCTGGAGCAGGCAGCTCGCCGCCTCTAAGTTCTTGGAAGGTTATTTTGATGCCCCAAAAGCGATTGCTGGTCACCGCCGCTCTTCCCTACGCCAATGGTCCTATCCATCTGGGGCACCTAGTGGAATCGATTCAGACGGACATCTTTGTCCGTTTTCAGCGGATGCAGGGGCGAGAGGTGCTGTTCGTCTGCGCCGACGACACGCACGGCACGGCGATCATGATGCGAGCCAGGCAGGAAGGGCGAAGCGAAGAGGCGCTGATCGAGGAAATGAGCCGTCGGCACCAGTCCGACTTCGCTGCATTTTCGATCAGTTTTGACCACTATGGAAGCACTCACTCGGAAGAGAACCGTCAGCTGTGCCATCGCTTCTGGAAGTCGATGCGCGATGCGGGCAGGGTGGTGCAGCGGGATGTGGTTCAGCTATACGATCCTCAAGCGGGCACCTTCCTGGCCGATCGTTTCGTCAAGGGGACCTGCCCAAAGTGCGGGAGCCCCGATCAGTTCGGCGATAACTGCATCAAATGCAACGCCACCTACAACGCATCGGAATTGATCGATCCGGTCAGCAAGCTGTCTGGGGCGACTCCCGAAGTGCGCAGCGCTCCCCATTGGTTCATCGAACTGGAACCGCTGCGGGAAACTCTGGAAAATTGGATTGGCCATTCCGGGGCACTTCAGACCGAAGTGGCCAACTACCTGAAAGGGAATTTCCTCTCGGAAACGCTTAAGGATTGGGATGTTTCCCGACCAGCACCCTATTTCGGTTTTGAAATTCCTGATGCCCCTGGGCATTACTGGTATGTCTGGTTCGATGCACCGATAGGCTACATCGCCAGCACCTCGCAGTGGTGTCAGGCCAACGGCCAGACGTGGGAGCGATGGTGGAACTCCGAAGAAGCCGAGGTCCATCACTTCATCGGCAAGGATATCACCTACTTCCATACCCTCTTCTGGCCAGGCATGCTGCACACTGCGGGATTGCCGCTTCCCTCGCAGGTCCATATCCATGGGTTCCTGACGGTCGGCGGAGAAAAAATGTCCAAGAGCGCCGGAACCCTTGTGAAGGCTGCGACCTACCTCGATCATTTGGATCCTTCTTACTTGCGTTACTACTACGCCAGCAAGCTGGGGCCAGGCCTGGATGACCTCGATCTGAACCTGGAAGAGTTTGTGCTGAAGGTCAATGCCGACGTCGTCAACAAGGTGGTAAACCTCGCCAGCCGCACGGCTCGTTTCGCTCAATCGACTGGCCTCTCGACGATCTATCCTCACGATGGTGGACTTTTTCAGGCGGCCGCACGAGCTGGGGAGTCGATAGCGCAGGCGTATCACGAAGGAGATACAGCCAAGGCGATGCGATTGGTGATGGAACTGGCCGATCAGGCCAATCCGTATGTCGAGAACGCCAAGCCTTGGCTGCTTCAGAAAGACCCGTCCGAACAGCAGAGGCTGCAGGATGTCTGCACCATCGCGCTGAATCTCTTCCGGCAACTTGCCATCTATCTGGCACCGGTTTTGCCGAAGCTAGCTGAGCAATGCGGTACACTGATGGGAGGCCCGATCGTCACTTGGTCTCAAAGCCAACAACCGCTGGTCGGTACCCCTGTAGCACCATTTGAACACTTGATGCAGCGCGTGACGCGCGAGAAAGTCGACGCCATGATGGAACAAAGCGCCCAGGAAGCTCAGCAAGAGAATCCGGCTCAGTCCCCCTCGATTCCTGTCGATAGCGACCAGTATCTGAATGCCGAGCCGCTAGCGGAAACTTGTACGATCGAAGACTTTGCCAAAGTCGATCTGCGGGTCGCAAGAATCCTCCAAGCGGAACATGTCCCCGAGGCCAGAAAGCTACTGAAATTGACAGTCAGCCTGGGCGGGAACCACGTGAGGACGGTCTTCGCCGGGATCAAGGCGGCCTATGAACCGGAAGCTTTAGTGGGGCGCTTGGTGGTGATCGTCGCCAATCTGCAACCGCGCCAGATGAAATTTGGGCTCAGTGAGGGGATGGTGACTGCTGCAGGAGCAGGTGGTGCCGAAGTCTTCTTGCTGGCAGTCGACTCGGGTGCCGCTCCCGGCATGCGCGTCCACTAAGTCTTCCCCTTCCCTCGCTCGCTCCACGCAACCCCAGAGCTCGCCTTCAATGGATCAGAAATCACTGCCGATTGTTCAGCAGTCTCCCTCCTGCAGTCAACCCAGCCTTGAGCAGATCGAGCGATCGGGGGTAAAGGGACGATATGCCTTTGTCAGTCTCGGCTGCCCGAAGAACTTGGTCGACAGCGAAAAGATGCTCGGCGTGCTGCAGCAGGACGGGTATCAGTTGACCGCCGATGTCGAAGGAAGTGACTTTGTCGTCATCAATACCTGCGCGTTCATCGACAGCGCCCGCAAAGAATCGATGTCGGCCATCGATCAGATGCTGGAATTGAAAAAGCAGGGAAAGATCAAGGGTGTTCTGGTATCTGGCTGCTTGGCCGAGCGACAGCGGGAAGCGCTGCTGCAAGCTAGACCGGAGATCGATGGACTGATCGGTGTCTTTGGCCGTGAAGAAATCAGCCATATGGCCGATCGTATTCTAGGTGGGATTGAGGAACAGAGGACGGTGTTTCGGCCAGCGCCCATCCGCGCGCTACCCGATGATCATCGCGTGCGTGTTACACCCCGGCATTTCGCCTATTTGAAGATCTCGGAAGGTTGCGACCGACTCTGTACCTTCTGCGCCATTCCTAAGATGCGAGGCAAACACGCAAGCAAACCGATGCCGTTGATTCTCGACGAAGCGAAGGAGCTGATTGCGTCGGGAGTACGGGAATTGATTGTCGTGGCACAGGATACCACCTATTACGGGATCGACTCCCATGGACAGTCGCAGCTTAGGATTCTCCTGGAACAGCTCGACCAGTTAGAGGGGCTCGATTGGATCCGTCTGATGTATTTCTATCCGATGCACATCGACCAGCCGCTGATCGACTCGATCGCCTCGGCCAGACGCATTGTTCCCTACATCGATATTCCACTGCAGCATATCAACGACACCATGCTGCGTCGCATGTCACGCCGCGTCGATCGCTCACAAACCGAAACACTGCTGGGGAAACTGCGAGCCGGAATTCCGAATCTGGTGCTTCGCACGACCTTCATCGCGGGCTTTCCCGGGGAGACGGACGAGCAGTTCGAGGAATTGGCGGAGTTCATCGAGAAGACCAGGTTCGAGCGATTGGGGGTCTTTACCTATTCACTAGAACCGGACACGCCAGCGGCCAAGCTGGATGGCCATCTTCCCGAGAGAATCAAAAAAGAACGTCGTAACCATCTGATGGCGATTCAGCAGCAGCAGGCGTTCGAATTCTGTGATTCCCGATTGGGCTCCAGGCAGGATGTGCTGATCGACCGGCAGGTCGATGCACAGAAGGGGATCTGGGCTGGGCGCTCCAAAGCCGATGCCCCCGATGTCGATGCGTTGGTCTATGTCACCGCTCAACCAGAACAGAAAGTGACCACAGGGAGCCTGGTGACCTGCGAGATTGTTGGTCACGAACAGTATGACGCCCTGGCTGTTCCCATCGCAGAAGCGCGGTAGGTTGCAGCGCATGCAGAGATAACAGCGAGCCATCCATGTCGATCTTTTCGCCTTCGACTTCGAATTGGAATGTTCCCAACACTCTGTCGATCGTCCGTCTGTTGCTGGCCATATGTGTCTGCTACTGGTTGGAGCAATCCCAGTTTCTGCTGGCTCTAGTCGGTTTTGTCGTCGCCGTCTCCACCGACTGGATCGATGGCTATTGGGCTAGGCGATTCCAGCAGGTCACCAAGCTCGGACGGATCCTCGATCCCTTTGTGGATAAGGTGATCATTGCGGGAGCGATGATTGGGCTGGCGCGGTTTCCCGAGAGTGGTCTGGCTCCCTGGATGGCAACCCTGGTGGTCGCTCGTGAATTGCTGGTGACCAGCTTGCGAGGGATGGTTGAGGGGAAGGGGGGAGACTTTTCTGCGAAGACACTCGGCAAATGGAAAATGGTCGCTCAGTGTGCGGCGGTGATCGCCTGCCTAGCAAGTCTGCTGAAGTGGATCGACTTTCCTGGTTGGCCTGCGGCCCGTACGGCTATTATCGGCTTGGCGATTCTGCTGACGGTGGTTTCCGCCGTTCAGTACATCCAGATCGCCCTGAAAGGCAATACTTCCTCCGGCAACTCCTGAGCACAACCGTCAACTTCGTGGCATGGCCGTCCCGGCCATGGTTTCTGGAGTAGTCGTGAGATTGCTTTTCATCACGGGCGGGACGCCCGTGCCACAGAAGCCTTGCGAGGACAAGTGTCTTGTGGCATGGCCGCCCCGGCCATGGTTTCTGAAGTAGTCGTGAAATTGCTTTTCATCACAGGCGGGACGCCCGTGCCACAGAAGCCTTGCGAGGGCAAATGTCTTTTGGCATGGCCGTCCCGGCTATGGTTTCTGGAGTAGTCGTGAGATTGCTTTTCATCACAGGCGTGACGCCGGTGCCACATTAATCTTGCGAGCTCAAATGTCTCGTGGCATGGCCGTCCCGGCCATGGTTTCTGAAGTAGTCGTGAGATTGCTTTTGATCACGGGCGGGACGCCCGTGCCACAGAAGCCTTGCGAGGACAAGTGTCTTGTGGCATGGCCGCCCCGGCCATGGTTTCTGAAGTAGTCGTGAAATTGCTTTTCATCACAGGCGGGACGCCCGTGCC